>CAYMOV010000044.1:0-19602 GCA_964392085.1 uncultured bacterium | reverse complement strand
TGCCCAACTCCGACAGGATCTCCGAGGTGGTCCAATCCTCCGCCGGGAACCCGTAGCGGAACCCCAGCGCCGACCGGGCCAGGGACGCTGCCTCCCGGCAGAACGTCTTGCTGTCGAGATCCGCCTTCACCATTTTCTTGTAGCGGTCCCTCAGGGCTTCCCCGGACCCCAGGGGGTGTTCCACGGACCCAACCGGCTTCCTTTTCCACCGGCGGTAAATCCACCCTCCCGCCAATAGCGCCACGGCGGCCCAAAAAAGCCAAGACCAATCGAAGCTTGGCAGTGGTTGGACCCCTTTGATGTCCTTGAGATCGTCCGGAGTGGCCGCCGATGGGGCCTGGATCGCCACCGTGGGCGCGGGATGGGCGCTATGGCCGAAAAGCTTGAAGGCCCTCTTGGGCTTCACGGTCACCAACGCCGTATTGGACTTCAGTTCCCTTTTTCCGAGCTGGGCATCCTGGACGATCATCAGGGCCGGTCCGATGGTGACCTCCCCCGGCTTGAGCGCGGTCAGCCGGTACGAGGACTTGGAAACCTCCGTCATCTGCCCGTTGATCATCATGATCTGGGTCGAGGATGAATTCCCCTGGATGTCGAAGCTTTCCATGGCCGGGATGGAGGGCCGCTGGCTGACGATCTGGCCCCCGCCTCCCATCCGTCGGAACTCCAGGGTCACGGTCAAGCTGTCCCCGACCTCGACTTCCCTTTTATCGACATCGAGTTTGAGTCCCACCTCGTCCGTCGCGAGTCCGCCCGGGGCGGCCGCTTGGGCGTAGGCCCGAGGATGGCCCGACAGGGTCAAGGCCAGCACGGCCAAGCCCCAAACCGATGGAAGGAGTTTTCTTTTCATGGTCCTCGTCCCGTTCAAGTATTTCACCAGTCCTTATCTGTTCCGCCGTCTTCCTTTTTGGCCCCGGGGAAATTATTCCCAAAGAATTGCCTCATCATCTCCTGTTGCTCCCGTGGAAGCATGTTCATCATGTCGTTCTGGTTCTTTTGGGCCCGTTTGGGATTCCGGGAATAGTAGGGCTGAAGTTGCCTTTCCTGCTTTTCCATATTATCGAGCGTCTGTTGGACCTGTTGGTTGGACATCCCCAACGCCTTTTTGGCCTGTTGTTGCCGCTGTTGTTGCTGTTGTTGTTGGGGATCCGGTTGCTGGCTGGTGTTGTTCCCCGGGTTGGATTGATTCCCCTGGCCCTTGTTCCGATTCGGGCCCTTCTCACCCTGATCGGATTTTTTCTGTTGGGGATCTGGGTTTTGGCCCTTCTTATTTTCGTTCCCCGCGTTGCCTTTGCCAGGGGTGGGGGTCGGGGTAGGTGAGGGCGGCTCGTTTTTCTTTTTGGATTCCGGGTGTTCCTTCATCCGCTTTTGGGCTAATGCCAGGTTGAATTTCGCGTCCTCATCCTTTGGATCCAAGGCCAAAGCCTTTTGGTAAGCGTCGACGGAGTCCTGCCAGTCTTGGGAACGGTAACAGGCGTTGCCCAGGTTATACCAGGCCCCCTCCGCGCGAGGATCCTTCTGGAGGGCCTTGCCGTAGGCCTGGCCCGCTTCGTCGAACCGCCCCAACCGATAAAGGGCGTTTCCCAGGTTGTACTCGGGCGCCGCGGATTTCGAGTCTTGGGCGAGGTCCCGGAAGGCCGACTCCGCCCCGGCGTAATCCCCCTTTTGGTAGGCCTGGATTCCATTGGCTTCCGCCCAGGCTTTCGGAACCCAGGCGATGCCCAGAACCATCAGACTGACCAGGACCCGGTTTGAAACTGAGTAGGGCGCCTTTTTCATAGGATCGCCGCCGCCATAAGCAGGACTGCCGCTGTAAGGCCTGCCCGAGGGGCTAATTCCTCGCGGCGCATGGCGCTCTTGTCCGTGATGAGGGTCCGATCCAATTTTTGGAGGATTCGATCCACGTGGGTAAGGGCCTGGGGGTTATCGCCCGAAATGACCAACCCGTTGGTGGTCCCGGCGATTTTCATCAGGGTAGACTCATCTAACCGACTGATGACCACTTGGCCCAAGGAGTCGCGTTTATACTCGGCCTCACCCCAGAAATTTTGCCCTGAGGGGATCGGTTGTCCCTTGGGCGTTCCAACCCCCACGCAGACCACGATCACACCCTCCTTTTTGGCCTCCCCCAGGACGGCGTCCAAGGCCCCTTCGTCCCGGGTCGGCTCGCCGTCCGTATAAAGGATAATGACCCGTCCCCTTTTGGATGGTTCCTTCCCAGGCTCGTCTTGCGGGAAAGCGCCTAAGCAGGTATCGAGGGCTTTGGCGAAACTGGTCCCCCCCACCTCGACTGCGTCGACATCCTCGCCTTCCAGGACCGTCGCCAGGGCGTCGAAATCCAGTGTAAGGGGCACTTGGACCAGGGCCTCCCCAGCGAAGGCCGTCAAGCCCACACGGTCACCATCCAGATTGCCCAGGGAATCCAAAAGTCCACGCTTGGCGGCTTCCAGCCGGTTGGGGGCTACATCCCGCGTCAACATGCTTTTCGACACGTCCAGGGCGATCATCACGTCGAGGCCGTATTGCCCGGATTCCTCGGGGATCGCCTTGCCTTGCCACCTCGCGGCTCCCAAGGCACAAACCCCAAGGGCCAACAGGATCAGGAACCCCTTGAGGCCCCTTCGGAGGATGGCGAGGGTCGGGGAGAGGACCAGGTTGCGGTGGCCCAAAAGCCTCAGGTCCCGTCGGTCCCGGCCGAAAGAAAAGACCGCGGCCAACATCAGGCCGAGAACCACCAGCCCCAGGGGCCAAAGGTATGTTTCATTGCCAAAATGCAACGATCGCTCCTTATCCCAGTTCGGACATGCACTTGGTCAGGGCAGGGTCCGTAAAACCGTCAAACCCAGCAAAAAGTCGAGGAATAGCAACAAAAACGCCCCGAGGAGGAGGTTGGGCGCCAATTCCCGGTATTCCCAACGGGACGTCGTGACCGCGTCGTGACGCGCTAATTGAGCGATATCGGATAGGACAGCCGAAAGCGCCCGATTGTCGGAGGCCCGGTAATATTTCCCTCCCGTCATTTGGGTGATCTGCTTGAGGGGGCCTTCCTCCAACTGGGTCCTGATGACATCCCCCTTCTGGTCCAAAGCGTAGGAGATGGTCCCATCCGGCATGAGGTAGGGGGCCGGGACCCCCTCGGGCGTACCGACGCCGATGGCGTAGATGGGGATTCCCTCCCGGGCCGCCAGTTCCGCCGCCACCAATGGATTGATCGTACTGGAGTTGTCGCCGCCATCCGTAATCAGGATGATCGCTTGGCTGTTGGGGACTTCCGGGGTTTGGGAATCCTGGTTGTCGGACGAGGCTCCCGCGGGCCGGCTCCCCTTTTTGAGCCGATTAATGGCGGAGACGAGTCCATCCCCGATGGCGGTCCCGTCGATCCGGACCGAGGTGATCTCAACATTGGAGAGCAGCTGTTTCACGACGGCCGTGTCGGTGGTCAGGGGGCATTGCGTGAAATAGCGGCCCGCGAAGATCCCCAAGCCCACCCGGGCCCCCTCCACCTGGTCGAGGAACTCGGAAAGGATCTTTTTCGCGGCGGTGATCCGGTTGGGCTTCAGGTCGTCGGCCATCATGGAAGAGGAGACGTCCAGGGCCACGAAAAGGTCCGAAACTGGCTTTTTCTGCTCCACCTTTTTCTTGCCGGCTTGTGGACGGGCCGCGGCGACCAGGCAAAGGCTCAGCACCAAAAGCCGCAGGAGCCATGGCAGGCCCTGGAAGGTCCAGGGCCCTTGGGCCGCCCCGACCAACACCGGGTTTCCCAACACAAAGGTGGACCGCTTCGTCCGGGCCAAGAGGGCGAACAGGATCGGGACTAAGGGCATCCCCGCCAGGGCCCAAAGCCAATCCGGTCTCGCGAAATGTATCCCGTAGAAGTCCATGAAATCCCCAAGGCGCCGTTGGCGGTTAGCCGTTCGCAACGGCTTAATCCAACACAAAGCCAGTCAAACTTATCGGACCTGCAAATGTTGCTGTATGGGTTTAGCGGTTTGAAGCCAAGCCAACGGCTAACGGCTTGCCGTGCCGTTTTTACCGTCTTCCCATTCGCTCCAACCTTCTCCTGAAAAACGCCACTAAGGGCCCCGTCACGTCCCCCCCGGACACCACATCCAATCGGTCGGCGCCCCGGGAAGTCAGGATTCCCATTTGTTTTTCGCGGAACGCTTTCGCGGTCTCAAAGGCCTTTCGGGATTGCGGGCCCAGGTAGCCCACGCGGCCTGTCTCGGGGTCCCGAACGGCGATCCGGGTCGGCACACCGGAGTCCTCCAGGGAGTCCCGGACCACCGCCCCCACGAGGTCATGGCGACGCGCCAGGACTCCCGCCTCGATCACGGGGATGGGGGAGGTGAAATCGGAGATGAGGAAGAGAATGGTGCGGCGCTTGAGGGCCCGGATCATGTAACGGAAGGCCGGCTGGAAATCGGTCTTCCGCCCCCGGGGCTTATACGCGACCAGATCCCGGAGGATTCGCAGGGCCGCGCCGCGTCCCCGTTGGGGGGGGCGGAAAAACTCCACCTGGTCGGTGAAGACCATCAAACCCACCCGGTCCTGTTGCCTCGTCGCGGCCAAGGACAATGCGGAGGCCAACCGGAATGCGGTCTCCCGGGGGCTTTGCGGTCCCGTCCCGTATTGGAGGGAGGCCGAGTAATCCACCGCCAACACCATGTGGAGTTCGCGTTCTTCCAGGAAGGTCTTGACGAAGGGGGCGTTCAACCTGGCCGTGACGTTCCAATCGATGGACCGGACGTCATCCTCGGGGGTGTATTCCCGGACCTGGTTGAATTCCAGGCCCTGGCCGCGGAAGGTTGAGCGGTAGGAACCCTGGAGGAGGGTATCCACCGTGCCCCGGGTCACGATCTCCAACCGCCGGACTTCGGTAAACAGCTTGTGGGAATCCGGGACGGCCGGTTCGGGTGCACTTTTGGGCTTGAATGGGAAGAAGTTCATGGCCATGGGACGCCCTCGGGGGGGCTCCGGTTCCCTTAATAGGGTGCTGATAAAGTGTTTTTACACCCCGTCAACAGCCATTTGGTTCGAGCGAATCACCGTGAATCCCCAGGTTTTTAGGGGGATGATTCGCGAGCACGACGCGACCCCGCCCCTCCATTCGTACGAATAAGGAAGGCGGGACATCCCCTTGCCCAAGGAGCATGGGGGAAAAGTCTCTTCAGTTCGACATTTTCAACATCCTGTTAAACCTTACGACGTCGGGCCGTCCGGGGGCTGGATGGAGCGGCGGGACGGGCCTTGGAAGTCCTCGGGGGCGGGGAGGGGTCGGCGACCGGGCAAATGCGGTTGAAGAAGAACCGCAGTCCCATTCCGAGGGCCAACGCGATCACCAGGTTGATGCCCAGGGCCTTGACCGAGTCCAGTCCGTAAAAATCCTCCAAACCGTTATAAACTTTCCAATAGGCCAAAAGGACCAAGCCCGTCACCCCCGTGAAAATGGCATAGCGGAGGGTCAGGGTTTTTTCCCGGGTTTCCCGAAGGCTCCTTCGAAAGACCCAGACGAGCAGGGGACCCAGGACCGTCAAGGCGAGGCAAACCGCCGGCACCCAGAAATAGAGTTGTTCCTCGGGGATGAGTTCTTTCAAGCCGGGACGCCTTCATGGACCGGGCAGGAGGGCCCAGTCGGAGCGGTAGGAGAAAGGTTCAAGATTTGAAGAAGTCCGGAACGGCCCAAAGGAGGACCGAGACGAACAGAAGGAGAGTCCCCCCCAGCATGATGAAAGCCCAGACCGTATCCTGGGGTTTCGGGGCGGAATCGGATTTCCAAAGGCCTAAGTTGAATAGGACATAACCGAGGACGATGCCGACGATCCATCCTTGAGACATCTCGCACCTCTAGTTGTTGTTGTTCGCGCAGCCCGGGGTGTCCGCGCAATGACCGCATCCTTGGGTCGTCGGCGCGGCCGGTGTAGCCGGCACAGCCGGCGCCTCAGGGGCCTTCTCAGGTTTCGGGGCGGAGGCCCCGACGTTTTTATACTCGTTCTGGTAAAACCCCGAACCCTTGAACACGAAGCCCACGTTGGCCGAGATCAGGCGTTCCACCTTGGCACCACATTTGGGGCAAACGGTCAAGGCATCATCCTTGATGGATTGCCACAACTCGTAGGTTCCGCATTTTTCGCAGGCGTAATCGTAGGTCGGCACGTCGCTTCCCTCTTGCATCCGCGTTATCCCAACGGTGTTCATCATAAGGAGGGCCACCGGGAGTGTCAACGCCGCGCGGTCCTCCCAATGAAAAAGCCCCCGCCGAATCGGCGGGGGCTTTCTTCAACCCCTAATAGCTTGTGACGCGAAACGATTAGTTGCCGGGGGGGATACAACCCCGTTTCCGCATCAACCCCGGGAAAGCTTTCCCGGGAAGATGGAGCACGGGGCTATGAGAGTCCCCTCGGTTAGTTCCGCTAATAGTCCATTCCCCCGCCCATGCCGCCCATCCCGCCGGGGCCGCCCGCGGGCGACTTTTCCTTCTCAGGGATGTCGGTGATGAGCGTCTCGGTGGTGAGCATGAGGCCCGCCACGGACGCCGCGTTCTGCAGGGCCGAACGGACGACCTTGGTGGGGTCGATGATCCCGGCCGCCACCATGTCCTCGTAAACGCCCGCCTCGGCGTTGTACCCGATATTCAGCTTCTCGCTGAGGACCTTGGCCACCACCACGGAACCCTCGCCGCCCGCGTTGGATACGATGTGGCGAAGGGGCTCTTCGATCGACCGGCGTACGATGGCCACGCCGATGTTCTCGTCGCCTTCGGCCTTGAGGCTGTTCAGGGCCGGGATGGTGCGGACCAGAGCCACGCCGCCGCCCGGCACGATTCCTTCCTCGACGGCCGCGCGGGTCGCGTGCAGGGCGTCCTCGACACGGGCCTTCTTTTCCTTCATTTCGACCTCGGTGGCCGCCCCGACGTTGATGACCGCCACGCCCCCGACCAGCTTGGCCAGGCGTTCCTGCAGCTTTTCGCGGTCGTAGTCGCTGGTGGTTTCCTTGATCTGGGCCCGGATCACGGCGCAACGCGCGTCGATCTCCTTGTTGTTCTTGCCCTTATCGATCAGGATCGTGGTGTTGTCCTTGTCGATGACCACTTTCTTGGCCATCCCCAAGTCCTCGAGCTTGATGTTCTCAAGCTTGATCCCCAGGTCCTCGGTGACGGATTTGCCACCGGTCAGGATGGCGATGTCCTCGAGCATGGCCTTGCGACGGTCGCCGAAGCCCGGAGCCTTGACCGCGGCGCAAACGAAGGTCCCCCGGATCTTGTTCACCACCAGGGTGGCCAGGGCCTCGCCCTCCACCTCCTCGGCGATGATCATCAAGGGTCGGCCCTTCTGCACGACCTTCTCGAGCACCGGCAGGAGGTCCTTCATGCTGGCGATCTTCTTCTCGTGGATCAGGATGTACGGGTTTTCCAGCTCGCACTCCATGCGCTCCGCGTTGGTCACGAAGTAGGGGGACAGGTAGCCTTGGTCGAACTGCATGCCCTCGACCACATCCAGTGTGGTCTCGATGGTCTTGGCCTCCTCCACCGTGATGACCCCGTCCTTGCCCACTTTTTCCATGGCGTCGGCGATGATGCCGCCGATCTTCTTGTCGCCGTTGGCGGAAATGGTGGCCACCTGGGCGATGTCGGCCTTGCCCTTGGTGGGGGTGGAGATCTTCTTCAGCTCGGCCACGACGGTTTCGACGGCCTTGTCGATGCCGCGCTTCAACGCCATCGGGTTGGAGCCTGCCGTGACGTTCTTGAGGCCCTCGCGCACGATGGCCTGGGCCAAGACCGTGGCGGTGGTGGTGCCGTCGCCGGCGTTATCGGACGTCTTGGTGGCGACTTCCTTCACCATCTGGGCGCCCATGTTCTCAAAGGGATCCTCGAGCTCGACTTCCTTGGCGACCGAAACGCCGTCCTTGGTGATGTTCGGGGCGCCGAACTTCTTGTCCAGCACCACGTTGCGGCCCTTGGGACCGAGCGTCACCTTCACCGCGTTGGCCAACTTGTCCACGCCGCGTTGGAGCGCCCGGCGGGCGTCCTCGCCGTAAATCATCTGCTTCGCCATGTATGTCTCTCCTTCAGTTGATCCGTCTTAGGTTGGGGGGGTTAAAAGGGTCAGCCTTCGATCACGGCCAGGACATCCTCTTCGCGCATGATCATGAGTTCCTTGTCGTCCACCTTGATCTCGTTGCCGGCGTATTTCTCGAAGAGGATCTGGTCGCCTTCCTTGACGTCCATCTTGACCCGCTCGCCCTTCTCGTTGATCTTGCCGCTGCCTACGGCGATGACCTTGCCCTTTTGGGGCTTTTCCTTGGCTGAATCCGGGATAAAGATCCCGCTCTTGGTCTTTTCTTCCTCTTCGACCCGCTCCACCAGGATGCGGTCGTGCAAGGGACGCACCTTCATTGGTACTCCTCCTCAGTCTTGTGGCTGATTTTTGGGATTTGAGCCCATTAGCACTCGAACATCAAGAGTGCTAACGCAATATAGGGAGGCCGCCCGGAAAGGTCAAGGAGTGGGATTAATGAAAAACCCCGCAAATGGGGCGGGGTTATAGAAAATGGAGTTGTTCTTATACGTAAACGATTTGACCGATCGTTCGAGCCACCTGAAACCCGAGAAGGGATCGACCGTGCAGCACCTCTTAATTCACGGCTTCCTTTAAGTTCTTGGAAGGGATGAATTTCGGGGCTTTCTTGGCCGGCACCTGGATGGATTCACCCGTTTTAGGGTTTCGAGCCACTCGTGCCTTCTTGTCCTTTACCTTGAAGATTCCCAGGTTGGTGATGTTGACCTTTTCACCCGCCTTGATCGTGGCGATGATGGTCTCGATCATCGAATCCAAGGTCTTCTGGACATCTGCCTTTTTCAAGCTCGATTGTTCCGCTACTTTGGCGACTAATTCATCCTTCGTCATGAATGCTCCTTTAGCCTGAAAAACCTTTTAAATTGGCCAAAAAAGGATCTTTGTCAGAAAATTATTACACTAGCCCCGAGGGCCTTCAAGAAAAAAAGGCCGCATTTTCAGGGTTTTATGACCTGGTGAAAGCTGAATTAAACCATTAAATATAAGGCTTTTTACCCCAATCCCATTAGCGATAGATTTCTGGGCGGAAAAAGAACCGTCTTTCCATCACCCGTTTAAGACGGGGAAGGTGTTTTCGGGCCTCTTTTTCCCCGGCGCGGATCGTTTCAGCCGCTTCTGAAAAATCAAATAGATCGAACATCCGGAGATCGGGTTCCATCACGATATCCGCCTTGTCCCTCCAAGTTGTTTGCTCCCGGACGAAGTAAAACCACACGCGAAGGAGGACTTGAAAGACATTCGTCACGGGCCGAAATACCTGCGGATGCCCAAAGACGTTGACCGCGATGACCATGTCCGCCCCCAGGGCCTTGAGCGCCGCCACCGGGACATTTTCCACCATTCCGCCGTCCACCAACTGGCGGCCCGCCAACTCCACGGGTTGGTAGATCCCCGGGATGGAGCAAGAAGCTCGGACCGCCTTGTCCAAGGATCCTTGGGTGAACACGATCTCTTCCCCGGAACAAAGATCCGTGGTGACCACCGCCAAGGGTTTCTTGAGTTGGTCGAACGTGGAGACCTTCAGGTACTTCCGGATGTAATTTTCGATCGGATCGGACGAAACCAATCCTTTCCGCGAGAAGGAAAACTTAAACAGCTCACCCCAACTGGTCTGGATCCCGATTTCCTCGATTTTCGAAACGGGCAGTCCAGAGGCGTAGGCCGCCGCGATGATGGAACCGGCGCTGGTACCCGCCAGGCAATCCACCTCGATCCCGGCCGCCTCCAAGGCCCGCAGGACGCCGATTTGGGCCACCCCGTAGCTCACGCCGCCGGACAAGGCCAACCCCACCTTATAACGGTTGGGGGGACAAGCCTTCCGGAGTTCCGCCAGGGTCATGGCGTCTTTAAGCCTCGGTTTTGTCTTGGTGGTGTTTTTTCTTGGAGGCATGAGGCGCTTTCCTTTTCCTGAGCCAACGGCTAACGGCAAGCGGCCAACGACGTTTTCGTTATTTGTCCGTGAACTTCGGCTGTCTCTTCTCCAAGAACGCCTTCACGCCCTCCACCTTGTCCGCGGAGGGACAGCATTCGCCGAAATGCCTCGCCTCCACCGTGAGACCTGCCTCCAGGGTCGGGGCGTCCAACCCCTCGGACAAGGCGAGGAGCGCCTGACGAACCGCCACCGCCGGCTTCGACGTGATCTTCTTGGCCAACCCCACAGCTTGGCGCAATACCTCACTCTCGGGCACCACCAGGTTCACGATCCCCGCCGCCTTGGCGTCCTGCGGCGTGATGTTGTCCCCCGTGAGGATCCATTCAGCCGCCTTGGCCCGCCCGGCCAAGCGGGCCAACCGTTGTGTCCCGCCGAAACCCGGGATGATCCCCAGGTTGATCTCGGGCTGGGCCATCTTGGCGCGGTCCGATGCCACCCGGAGATGGCAGGCCAGGGCCAGTTCCATCCCCCCGCCCAGGCAGACCCCGTTGATGGCGGCGATCACGGGTTTCCCCAGGGCCGCCACCTTTCCGAAGATGCGTTGGCCTTCGGACGCCATCCGGGTGCCGGTAACAACGTCCTGGATCGTGGCGATCTCCTTGATGTCGGCTCCCGCCACGAAAATGGGGCCCGATCCGGTGATCACCACGGCTCGGACCGCCGGGTCCGCTCCTAGCCGGTCCACCTCCTGTTCCAACTCCTTCATCAACGCCGAGGTGAGGATGTTCACCGGGGGATTGTTCAAGGTGACCACTGCCACCTTGCCATCCATTTCGACCTTCAGGAATTGCGTCATGGGAAGCCTCCAGGAAACGGATCATCCACCACAGAGTCACAGGGGCACCGGGCTTATTTACAACCGGTCCCTTCACACTATGCCAGCGGGTCCACGTGGTGAATCGGTTTTCAGTAGTTGAAGAACCCTTTTTTCGCCTTCACGCCCAGGTAACCAGCTGAGACCATTCGTTTGAGAAGCGGCGCCGGCCAGAACCGGGGCCCTAAGGCCTTCCGGAAGTCTTCCAACCCTGCCAGCACCTTGTCCAACCCCACCGAGTCCGCGTAATGTAGGGGTCCGCCCTTATCCTGGGGAAAACCCGTCCCAGCCAGCATGGCCAGGTCTACATCCGAGGGACTGGCCACGTTCTCCTCCAGGCAATAGGCCGCCTCATTCACCATTTGGTACACCAGGCGTTCCGGCGAGAAGGCCGTGCCCTTGACTTTAGTTTGGGCCTGGACAGCCTCCTGGAAAGGCATCAAGTCCGCGCTCTTCCCCTCGGCATAGGGGTAAAACCCAGCGCCATTCTTGGTCCCCAGCCTTCCCGCCTTCACCATGCCGCTGAAAAGGGCCGCGGAGGCCATCCGGGGTCCGAAGGAATCCTCCAGGATCCCCGCCACATCCTCACAGACATCCAGCCCCAGCATGTCGAGGAGCACGAAAGGTCCCATGGGCATCCCGAACGTCCTCAGGGCCGCGTCGATCTCCTCGGTGCCCGCGGCGCCTTCCTGGAAGGCGTAGACGGCCTCATTGAGGTAGGGCATGAGCAGTCGGTTCACCAGGAATCCGGCGCATTCCTTGACCCGGACCGGCATCTTGCGTAGGGATTCCGCGAAGGCCACCGTGTCGTCCACCACATCGGACGCGGTTTGGAGCCCCGGGATGACTTCCACCAGTTTCATGACCGGCGCGGGATTGAAGAAGTGGAGTCCGATGACCTTTTCGGGCCGGGAGACCGCCGAGGCGATCCGGGTAATGGAGAGGGCCGAGGTATTGGTGGCTAGGATTGCGGTTTCGGGCAGGACCTTCTCGAGTTCCTTGAAGACCGCCTGTTTGACGTCGAGGCGCTCGAAAACCGCCTCGACGGCCAGGTCGCAATCTTTGAAGTCGTCCCAGGAGGTCGACCCAGTGACCAGGGACATCTTCTGCTCCAGTTCCGCGGCCGTCATCTTGCCTTTGTCCACCCGGCCTTGGTACGCCTTCCGCACCATCTCCAGGCCTTTTTGGACCTTGGCCTCATCCACGTCCTTCAACACGACCGGCAGCCCCGAGAAGGAAATGACCTGGGCGATCCCGGCCCCCATGGCCCCCGCCCCCACCACGCCGGCCTTGTAGATGAACATTTCCGCCTCCACCGTTCAGGGAATTCAGCGCTTCAGCGCTGGAACGAGCGTTAATTTGGAATCCATAATTATTGATGATGAGTGGTTCATTTCCTCTCAAGCACCATCGCCCCGCCCTGGCCTCCGCCGATGCACATGGAAATGACCCCCAGCGACAGGTTGCGGCGCGACATCTCCCTTAAGGCCGTCAGCACCAATCGGGCGCCGGTCATGCCCACCGGGTGCCCGAGGGCGATCGCGCCCCCGTTCACGTTGAGGATGTCCCGCTTCATCGGCATGACCCGGTCCACGGACAGGACCTGGGCCGCGAAGGCCTCATTGATCTCGATCAACTGGATGTCCCCCAGGGTCAGGCCGCCCTTTTTCAAGGCCTTGGGGATGGCGAAGGCCGGACTGACCCCCATGCGCTCCGGCTCCACCCCCGCGAAGGCGTAGGATCGGATGTAACCGAGGGGTTTATAGCCCAAGGCATCCGCCCTTTCCTTTGACATCACGATCAGCGCGCATGCGCCGTCGTTGATGCCGCAGGAGTTGCCCGGGGTCACCGACCCCCCTTCCTTGAAAATGGTCGGATAGGATGCCAGCATCTGCTCATTGAGCGCGGCCTGGATGCCCTCGTCCTGGCTGACAGGCTCCGGCGTCACGGGCTTCCCCATGACCTTCTTGGGCACCATCACGGGTACGATCTCTTCCTTGAATTTGTTCTCCCGCTGGGCCCGGAAGGCCTTCTTGTGGCTCTGCACCGCGAACTCATCCTGCTCCTTGCGGCTGATCTTGAACTCGTCCACCAGCACCTCGGCGGTGGCTCCCATCACGAGCTTGCAGACCGGATCGGTCAGTCCCTCCATGAGGCCATCGATCATCACCGAATCCCGCATGCGCTTGCCGAAACGCATGTCCCGGTTGACATAGGGGATCCGGCTCATGGATTCCGTGCCGCCGGCGATTTGGAGGTCCGCGTCGCCGCATTGGATGTTCTGGTAGGCGTTGACAAGGGCCTGCATGCCGGAGGAACAGTTGCGCTGGACCGTGAAGGCGGTGGTTTCCTTCGGCAATCCAGCCATCAGGGCCGCCACCCGGGAAACGTTGGGCGCGTCGGACTGCTCCGCCACGCAGCCCAGGATGACCTCCTCCACGTCGGAAGGCTTCAAGTTATTGCGTTTCACGATCTCCCGGATCACGGTGGCCGCCAGGTCCTGGGCGGAGACATCCTTTAGGGCCCCACCCAAAACCCCCATGGGGGTTCGGGCTCCGTCAATGATGACGACTTCTTTCATGGCTTCCCTCCTGGGCCGCTTGGAGCGGCCAGAGCAATCGATCAATCGACAATATGTGTCCGATTGTGGTCTATTCCCTATTTTCGATTTTCAGCCGACTTCCTCCGTTGTCTCCGTCTTCCCCGCGGCCCCAGCGGTTCATGACTTGGTCCGTTTCGTCTTTTCCTCCTCGATCAGGACCCGCCGCAGCATCTTGCCCACCATGTTCTTCGGAAGTGAATCCCTGAACTCCACTTCCCTCGGGACCTTATACTTCGCGAGGTTTTCCTTGCAGTAAACGATCACATGGTCGGCGGAAGCCTCGGCTCCTGCCTTGAGCACCACGTAGGCCTTCACCTTGTCCACCCACTTGTCGTCGGGCACACCCGCCACCACGCAATCCTGGACCGCGGGGTGCTTGAACAACATCTCCTCGATCTCCCTGGGATAAACGTTCTCCCCTCCCACTTTGATCATGTCCTTTTTTCGGTCCGTGATGACGAAAAAACCCTCGGCATCCATGGTGCCGATATCCCCGGTGAACAGCCAGCCGTCCCGGAGCGCCTCAGCGGTCTCCTTCGGCTTCTTCCAATATCCCTGCATCACCTGGGGACCCCTCACGATGATCTCTCCCGGGGTCCCCACGGGCAATTCCATCGTCCCCGTCTCCAAATCCACGATCTTGGCTTCGGTGTCCGGGAACGGCACCCCGACCGACCCGATTTTCCGCTTGCCCTGGATGGGATTGGCGTGGGTGACCGGCGAGGCTTCGGTCATGCCGTAACCTTCCACCAACCGGCCGCCGGTCAGGGACTCAAAAACCCGTTGGACTTCCCCATGCAGGGGGCCCGCCCCCGAGAGGCAGGCTTTGATGCAGGAGAGGTCGAATTTTTTCGAGTCCGGATGCTGGTTGATGGCCAGGTACATGGCTTGGACTCCCGGGAAAACCCCTGCCCGGTATCTCGCGATATCCTTCATCACCCGGACCACGTCGAACTTGGGCGCCAACACCATGGCGGCCCCCAGGAGAACCGCCAGGTTCATCCCCACGGTCATGCCGTAGCAATGGAAGATCGGCACCGCCACCATGACGGTTTCCCGGCCTTGGACCAACCGGGGCACCCAAGCCCGGGTCTGCACCGCGTTCACCACCAAATTCCTGTGGGTGAGCATGACGCCCTTGGCCATCCCGGTCGTGCCGCCGGTATATTGCAGGAGCGCGAGATCCGACTGGTTCGACCGAGGGAAGTCCCCCCGCGAATCCGTTTGGGACAGTTCTTTTTCAAATGATCGGAAGAGGGGCCCCCGTGGCCATGAAACCCAAGTGCCTTCGAGGCGCGCCTTCACGGCGTACAGCCATTTGAGGGGGATCGGGAAATCGCCATTGATGCGAACGAGCCAAACCTTCTTTAATCCGCATTCCGCCGAAATATCCCGGAGTGTTCCCGCGAAACGGTCCAGGGCCACCACGACCTGCGCCCCGGAGTCCTTCAATTGGTAGGCGGCCTCTTGAGGGACATAAAGGGGGTTCAACTGGGTTAGGACGCAGCCGGCCCGGAGTGCGCCGTAAAAAGCCACCACCACCGCGGGGCAATTGGGGAGGTAAAGGGCCACCTTGTCCCCGGGACCCAACCCCTCCGCCTTCAGGAGGTTCGCGAATTGGGTGACCTTGCGTTCCAATTCGGCGTAGGTCCAGGTGTTTCCGAAATAATGGATCGCCGGCTGTTCGGGGAATGTCTGGGCGGTTTGGGTTAATAGTTCAGGCAGCGTGGCCTCAGGGTAGGCCAGGGAGGGCGGGACCTCGGGGTCGTAGGAAGCGTGCCAGGAGCGTGGTTCCATCGGCATCATCCCGAAAGGGCGTTGGGGCAACCTGCTTCGTTCTAAGTGGGGCTTACGGCTAGTTTATGCCCCGGTCCCAAGCGTGTAAAGGGAGACGGATTCCCGAGGGGTATGTCACAATGGCAACGCTTCCACCAGTGGGCTTGACCCCGGCCCCAGCCGGGGTCTGGCTGTGCGCTTGGTCGGGGCGACTTTTCCCGACCAGGTGCCTGCCCGAAGGGCCGGCCTTGGCCAACTCCTCTTCGAGGCACACTTGTCCGCCCTCTTGACCCGCTTGCTGGCCTTGTCGGTTCGACCCCAAGTGGTCCCCTCAAAGGTCTCCCAAATGAGCCAACCTTCGGAGGGCCTGTTGGTCCTTTCCCTCTATGGACAGGACCGAGAAACCCGCCACTTGGCCTTTTCCCTGAGGCTGGGCCAATCGTTGTTCTTTTTGGCGGCCGCCCGACCGCCTTCCCAGCCTAAACCCTCGAATTTCCTCATGTCCCTGAGGAAACACCTGGATTACGCCAGGCTCTCTTCCGTTGGGCAAAACCCGGGCGAACGGGTTGTCACCTTCCATTTCGAGACTTCCCAAGGACCCCACCGGTTGATCTATGAGGGTCTGGCCAAGTACCCCAATTTGATCCTCGTCGGCCCCGAGGGAACCGTCCTCAGCGCCGTCCGCTACCTCAATGACGTGGAACGGCCCGTCCTCCCCCAATCCCAATACTCCCCCCCACCCCAACCCAAGGACAAGCCAAACCTTTGGGCTTTGGAAGGAAACGCGTTGGAAACCTTGGCCCAGGCGGTGCCTGTGACCGACCGATTCCTTTGGCTGAAGACCTCGTTCCGGGGGATGGATTCGGAAACCTCCCGGTTTTTGGCGGAGGCGCCCGAAGGCCCAGGGAAGGCCTGGGATTTTCTGAGGTCCCGGCTGGAGGAAGGGCATTGGGGGGAACTCGCGGTGGACCCTGGCCCTCCCCCGGTCCTGCACCTTTATGCCCCGGCGGCTCCCCCACCGCCGACCCGCATGTTCCCGGACCCCCTCAAGGCGGCGGCCTATTTTCAGGAGATCTTGGAGGCCCACTCGGGGTTTTCCCTGGTCCGAAAGCGTTTCGAGCAGGAACTCCGGTCGGCCCTGAAACGCGAGAAAAAAATCCTCGAGAGGCTCAAAGGCGACCGTGCCGAGGCCGAAAAATCCGATCTGTACCAATGGTGGGGGGAACTCCTCATGGCCCACCTCCACAACCTGCCCGCCCATACCGCCGAGGTCGAACTGGAGGACCTGGTCCGGGGGACCGGCGGAACCGTCCGGGTCAAGTTGAACCCCGAGTTTTCACCGCTCCTGAACGCCCAAAAATTCTTCAAGAAGGCCCTTAAGGGTGCCCGGGGGCTGGCTATGGTGGCGGAACGGGAACAACAGGTTCGGGCCAAGTGGGACGAGTTGAAAGCCGCCGAACGGAGCCTTCCCGCCCTTCGGGACGCCGACGAAGCCAAAAAGGCTTGGAACCACCTATTCGGCAAGAAACCCGTGGAGAAGGCGCCTCCGAAGAAGAAGGAAGAAAAGGTTCCCACTCCCAACGTCGTTCGTCGGAAACTCTCGAAGGACTGGGAACTGGTGGCCGGCACCTCCGGCCTCGCGAACGAATACGTGACCTTCCAATTGGCCCAGGCCGAGGACCTCTGGTTTCACGTGAGGGATTTCCCCGGAAGCCACGTCCTGCTCCGAAGGCTCCGCCGTGAGGCGGTCCCGGGTGTCCCGGAACTGCTGGAGGCCGCCCGGGAAGCGTCCCAGCGGAGCAAAGCCCCGGCGGGGACCAAGGTTACCGTCAGTTATACGCTGCGAAAGCACGTCAAGAAGATCCCAGGCATGGGGGCCGGTACCGTGAGTTTCAAGAACGAGCAAAGCCTGGTCGTGGAGAAACACGCGAACGCAGGTCCGGCCGCCTAATGAGCGGTCCGGGAAAAACCTGTCTTATTGGATGACGGCTAATTTAGCGGTGCGCCCACCGGCCGGATTCTCGAACCGGATCAGGTAAATCCCGCTGGCCACCGGTTCCTCGTGCATATTGCGGCCGTCCCAATCCACGGTCTCGGACCAGATTCCCGAGGCGAACCGGCCATCCCGCAGGACCTTCACGAGTTCCCCGGCCGAATTGTAGATCTTCAGGCTCAGTCGTCCCGGGGTCGGGACCGAGAAACGGATTTGGACCGGGACATCCGACGCGGGTTTCCACGCGTTCCGGGAGACCCAAAAATCGGAGGGCGGCACCGGTGTGGGAACCGGGAGGGTGAATTCGAGCCCGCAGGTCGAGATCACGTCAAGAACACCGTTGGTGTCACCGGACACCAGGTCCGTGGCGGCGGTCAGGTAGGCTAGGCAATGGCCGTCGGGACTGATGGAAGGGATATCGCTCGCGAAATTTCCCGAGGCGCCGGCGGCCGTGGCGCTGGCCAACCGGAGGCGGCGGTTGACCCGGTCGTAGACGTAGATATCCGTGGTGTGGTTCTGGTCGGATGGGACGAGGTTCCCCGAGTCCGTGGCGAACGAGACGTATTGCCCGTTGCCGCTGATGCCCGACCAGAAAGCGTGGGTTTCGGCCTGGATGCCGTAATCGTTCAGGTCCACCATCTCGATCGTGTGGGTGGACCGGTCCGCGACGAAAACGTTGCTGGAGTTGTTGTGGTCACGGGGATCGAGGTTGTGGGCCCCCGAATTAAAGGCAACGTACCGGCCGTCCGAGGTTAGCTTCGCCGTCACGCTTTGGCCATCCCCTTCCACGCCCGAATTGTTCCGGCTGACCATCTCCACGATCCCGGTCGCGCATTCATAGACGTAGATGTCCCAGGTGTTGAATGCCCGGTTGGTGGCCAGGTTGGAGGCCCCGGAGTGGTAGGCGACGAAACGCCCGTCCCCCGAGATGTCGGGCTCCATGCAGTCCGAGGCCGCTTGGATGCCCGTGGAGGTGACGCTGACCCGGCTCAGGACCCCGGTTTGGCGGTCCTTCAGGAAAACATCGGCGGCCCCATTCGTGTCCCCCGGAACCAGGTTCGTGGCGTCCGAGCTAAAGACGATATAGCGGCCGTCGTAGGATAGGGCCGGGTGGTAGCTGGGGCCGTCGCCTTGTCCACCGGCCGATGTCACGCTGATCCGCTCGGTGGTGCCCAGCAGACGGTCCCGGACGAAGATATCCGGCCACCCGTTCGTGTCGCCGGGCACCAGGTTGTCGGCCGCGGACTCGAACGCCACGAACCTGCCGTCATAGGAAATCGCCGGGAAGGAGGCCTTGTTCTCGTCCTGGTGGCCGCTATAGGCGTCGCCCTGCGTCCCGGCCGTCGAAACGCTGACCCGTTCGGTTTGGAGGGTTTGGTTGTCGTAGACGAAGACATCCCGGACCCCGTTGGTGTCCCCGGGGACGAGGTTGTTGGCCTCGGAAACAAAGGCCACATAACGGCCATCACCCGACAGGGCGGTCCGAAAGCTGATTCCGTTCCCCTGGATCCCGGCGGAGGAAACGCTGACCCGGACATTGGTCGCCCCCCAGGCCGATACGCACCCCCCGAGAAAGATGACGCCGGCGGTCAGTTGGGTCCACTTCATGGTCACACCCCGTAGTCTAGAGCCGGCTCCAGGGGATTATTTCGTCCCGACCGGATTTTTATTTTGCCGCCGGGACAGGACCCGGGGTTTCGGGGGCCTGAACCACTGGGACTTCCTGGGTTGTCCCAGCCGGGCTGGGCGCTTGGACGGCGTTTTGTTGCTCCAACCAACGGGCCAGTTCCTGGTCCGACGGGTCCAAAAAGAGGGTCTTCCGGTAGGACTCCAAGGCCTCGGGTTTCCGGCCCAACTTCCAAAGGCAATTCCCCCTCAATTTGTGGACCCGGGCCTCCCCTGGCTCCAAGGTGACCGCCTTGTCCAGTTGGGCCAAGGCGTTGTTCAGGAGCCCATCCCGCATCAAGGTGGCCGCCTCCTCCAGGAGCCCGTCCACATTGAGCGTCTTCTCTCCGTAGACCATCAACCCCACCCGCCGGTTCTTCGCCTTGTTCTCGGCCGTGGTGTTCGGGACCAGCGGCTTCGTGTCCCCGTACCCGACCACTGATAGTTTTTGGGGGTCCATCCCGATCTTCACGAGGTAGTCCAGGACCGCCTGGGCCCGTGCTACGGAGAGTTCCTGGTTGGACTTGAAGGACGAGGTCGGCAAGAGGCGGACGTTGTCCGTGTATCCCGCCACTACGATCTTGCTTTCCGGGTAACGGGCCTGCAGGACCTTGGCGGCACGGCCGATGGAGTCGAAAGCCCTCGGCTGGAGGTCGCTTTTGGCCGAATCGAACAACATATCCCCGGAGAACTGGAAGCCGTATTGGTAGGTCGTCTTCGGCGGGATCTTGATGTGGCGGACCTGGA
>CAYMOV010000043.1:18553-19815 GCA_964392085.1 uncultured bacterium | reverse complement strand
CAATCGGGTCCGCAAAACGTTAGCAGGATGATGAAAAAGTCGAACCGAAGAGACTTTTTCGTGTCTTGCTCGCGAATCACCCCCCCAAAAGCCGGGGGATTCACGACGATTCGCTCGACCACATGGCTGCTGACAGGGCGTCAAAAAACTTTTTCAGCACCCTGTTAGGTGACGTTGAACTTAAAGTGAACCACGTCGCCGTCCTTCATGACGTAGTCCCGGCCCTCGGTGCGCAGTTTCCCCGCCTCACGGATCTTCGCCATGGACGCCAGTTGGTCGTAGTCCTCATAGGAGATGACCTCAGCCTTGATGAAGCCCCTTTCGAAGTCGGTATGGATGACCCCGGCGGCCTGGGGCGCCGTAGTGCCCCGGGTGATGGTCCAGGCCTTCGATTCCATCTCCCCCGCCGTAAAGAACGAGATGAGCCCCAGGGTCTCGTAGGCCTTGCGGATGATGGCGTGCAGGCCCCGCTCCTTCACCCCCAGGTCCGCCAGGAACTGGACGGCTTCCTCATCGGACAACTCGGCCACCTCGGCCTCGATCTTGGCCGAGACCGGCAGGCAGGACGCGCCCTTGGTCTGGGTGTACTTCAGGAGGGTCTGGTAATGGGCGCACTTGGACACATCCGCCAGGTCCCCCTCGGCCACGTTGCCGATATAGAGGAAGGGCTTGCGGGTGAGGAGGTTGAGTTCCTTGACCTTCTTTTCCTGCTCCTCGTTGGCCGACACCGTCATGGCCGGTTGTCCCTGGGCCAAAACCGACTTGATCTCGGTATAGAGGGCATGGGCCAGGGTGGCATCCTTGTCCCCGCTCTTCTTGCCCTTGTCCATGCGCTGGAGGCCCTTGTCCACGGTCTCCAGGTCGGCCAGGCAAAGCTCCGTCAGGATCGTCTCGATGTCCCGGGTGGGGTTGATGGACCCGTCCACGTGGGTGATGTTGCCGTCCTCGAAGCACCGCACCACCATGGCGATGGCGTCCACCTCGCGGATATGGGCCAAGAACTTGTTGCCCAGCCCCTCGCCCTGGCTCGCGCCCTTAACCAGGCCGGCGATGTCCACGAACTCCACCACCGCGGGGACCTTCTTGCCGGACTTCTCGATCTCGGCCAACCGGTCGATCCGGTGGTCGGGCACCGGCACGACGCCCACGTTGGGGTCGATGGTGCAGAAAGGGTAATTCTCGGCCGGGGCCTTGGACTTGGTGATGGCGTTGAAGAAGGTGGACTTGCCCACGTTGGGGAGCCCGACGATGCCGATCTTCAT
>CAYMOV010000043.1:0-18453 GCA_964392085.1 uncultured bacterium | reverse complement strand
CGTTGAAGAAGGTGGACTTGCCCACGTTGGGGAGCCCGACGATGCCGATCTTCATAAATCCCCCAAAGGCGCGGATGGCGGATGGCGGTTGGCGGTTGGCCAAACGCAAGGCCGCTTCATGGAAGGTCTTAAAGCGCGGGAGATTCTAGCAAAGTCCATAGACGAACCAACGCAGAATTCAGGTTGTTTCTTATTTGTTCAAGCCAACGGCCAATTCATGGATTCTTGAGGAAAAGGACCTGCTTGGAGGTCTTGGGGAGGATCCCCATGGCCCAGGGGCTGGTGACGGATTTCAGGGTGGCGGTCCCGGGAGCCGGGACCAGTTCATGCCAAGCCAGGGTCACCGCGTCCGTGCCTTCCTGGACGCCATCGATCTGGATCGCGTAACCCGTGGTGGGCCGGGACCCGAGGAAGATCACCGCTACGTCGTTTTGGTTGAAGTCCACCTGGGGCATTGGCTTCCCGGGCGCCATGACCTGCCAATAGGCCATGAAGGACGTTTGGTCGTGGATCACTTCGGCGTAGGGCTGGGCGTAGGGACCGCCGTTCCCGCTCCAGCGCTGGTTCGCGTCATCCAAGCTGTAAGACTGCGCGTTGGAGTTCGTCATCAGGGCTGCGTCTTGGGCCTCCGCGGACGCGTCCGCGCCGGCCGAGACCGAATGGATGTTGGGGTTCACCTGTCTCATCGGTTGGGGCGCCCGGGCGATTTTCAGTTCCCGGGGTTCATCCTTCTCGGCGGCCCGGGCCATCTCCCGGCGGGCGGCCGGGGCCGAAGCCGCCCGGGGCTCGGGCGCGGAAGGCTCATGGGATACCGCGGGAGCCTGGGCCTCAAGGACCGGCGCCGGGGCTTGTTCAGCGGGCTTGGATTCACTCAAGGACTTCTCGGCGCTGGGGGCCGGAGGGGCTTGGGCCGAACGGATGCCGCGGGTCCAATCCGAGGAGAGGTTCAGGAAGAAGGCGGCGGCCAGGGCCGCGGCGGCGAGACCCCAAGTCCGGGGCTTGGCCCACCAAGCCGTGATGATTCGGGGAGTCCCGGTCACCGAATCGCGGCCGTGGACATGGTTGAGGATGCGCTCATGCAGGTCCGCCGGGGGCTCCGGCTCGGGGAAGGCCAATAGGGCCCGGCGTTGGGAACGGTAGAACTCCAGGTCCCGGCGGGCGGCGGCGCACTCGTTCAAGTGGCGGGCCAGCTTCAACTTTTCCCGCGCGGAGACCTCCTCTTCGAGGTAAAGGGAAAGGAGAGGATGTAGTTGATCGCATTCCCGTGGCATGTCCGTCTACTCCCAGTCTTCCTGCAAAAGGTCCCGCAACATGGCGCGGCCCCTCGCGATTCGGGACTTCACCGTCCCCAGCTCGATCTTCATCAGCTTGGCGATGTCCTGGTAGTCCAGGTCCTCCAAGTCGCGGAGCATGACGGCCTCCCGGAAATCGACGGGCAGGGCCATCAAGGCGCGGTGGATGCGGACCCCCAAGTCCCGGCTTTCGGTCTCCCGGAGCGCCCCGCGCTCCTTGGTGTCGGCCACCTTGTCCCAGAAGGACGGCTTGTCGCCCTCATCCCGCGTATCGGCCGGGGCCAGGACCTGGAGCTTCTCGCGGTTGCGTTTCGAACGGAGGTTGTTGCGGGCCAGGTTGGCCGTGATGGTGTAGATCCAGGTCGAAAGCGAACTGTCCCCGCGGAAACCCGGGAGCGCCCGATGCACCCGGAGGAAGGTCTCCTGGGCCACATCCGACGCGTCGTCCTCGTTCCCGACGAAACGGAAGGCGACCCGGTAGACGAACCGCTCATAGGCGGCCACCAACCGGCCGAACCCATCGTCGTTTCCGAGGGCTTCCTCGATCAGGCGCTTTTCAGCCTCCCGGTCCAATCCGCCCGCGTTGGAGGGGGCCGAAAAGAAGGCCCGAAGGCACTCCAAGAGTCCTCCCGTTGGGAAGGGCCCTGGGGGGCCCGCTAGGGAGTCAGACCCCTCCCAGGGCCCGGAGTTCCCAGCCGGGGCGGCCAGCCAAACCGGTAAGGCGGTCATCGAGGGGTCGTTTCAAGTTGGATTGCGGGGGTTTTCATGACGAACGTCCGGCCTTTTTTAAGGGTAAGGGCCCAGGCTTAACTCAGGGGGCCAAGGGGATCGACCTGAGGGTTGGCAGTTTAGCACAGGCCCCCGGGGGGCTTTTCGGTTTTTCAGCTCCGCTTGACTTGCCCAAAGCCTCCCCCTTAACGTGGGGCCCGCCGGAGTTCCCGGTGACTTTGGAAACCAACCCCCGCCAAGGAGACGAAATGCCTGAGATCAGCCTATTTGAATGGGTGAACATCCTGTTCCGCTGGGTTCATGTCGTCGCGGCGATCCTCTGGGTCGGCCTGCTTTATTTCTTCAATTTCGTGAACGCCCCCACGGCGAAAACCTATGACCCGGAGACCCGGAAAAAGGTGGTGCCGGAACTGATGCCCCGAGCCCTCTTCTTCTTCCGCTGGGCCGCCATGATCACCTTCCTGGCGGGCTGGGTCCTTTTTTACGTCAATTACCTGGCACCCGGCGCGCCCGCCCAGGCCGCCAGCGGACGGGGGGTCTGGATCATGACCGGCATGACCTTTGGCACGATCATGTGGTTCAACGTCTGGTTCATCATTTGGCCGATCCAGCGGAAAATCATCCGGGGACTCCGGGGCGGCGCCGGGGTGCCCCCTGAAACCGCGGCTTGGGCCTTGACGGCCTCCAAGATCAACACTTACCTCTCGGTGCCATTGGTGTTCTGCATGCTCGCCGGGGCGGGCCATTTCCCCTATGCCCCTTGGTACTTGGTCGTTGGGGTGGTTTTGCTGGGATTCGCCGTGGCGGCCCACCTGTTCATGATCGCCGGTAAGATCAAGACGGAGGTTTAGCCCGGCCTTCCGACCACCCGGCTACCTGCGGCCCTTGCCCCCAACGGGGTAGGGGCTTTTTTTTGCTGAATAGACTGGAGAAGTCCCATATAAAAAAAACCCCGGGGTTCCGTGGAACCTCGAGGTGGGTGGGCTTGAAGGGATTCAGTTGACGGCGGGGGCAGTCTCGGAGGTTCCCCGGGCGGACCCGGTCTCGTTTTTGATGTTCACCTTTTCCTCAAGGAACCGCTTCAAATAGGTCTTCCGGACGGTCTTGAAGAACAGGTCCAGTTCAGGATCGGCTTGGTTGGCCTCAAGCGCCAACAGGTTCATGGCGATCCCGAAGGCCAACTCGACGTACTCGTGTCTCAGGGTCGGGTTCTGGGCGATGTACTGGTTGAACTTCCGGATACCTTGTCGGTAGACGTTTTTGGCCTTTTCGTTGTCCTGGCCGTGGTAATACTTCCCCATCAGGTAATAGATCTCGAGGTCGAATACGTCGCTATGGACGATGTTCTCGAATTGGTTTACGGCCTCGGTCAGGTGCGATTGGGCCGCGGCTTGGTGGGTGAAATAATGCCGCAAGCAATACTTGGCGAAACGAACCCGTAGGCCGTGATCGGCCGGGTTGCGCTTGACAGCGTCCTGAAAATGCCTGAACTCCATGCGCTCAAGCAATTTTTTGAGTACGTTGGTCATTGGTCCCGAGAGAGTGTTTAGTATTCCCATGACTTTTTTATTTTACCGGGTCATGGGGCTTTGTCAAATTATAACGAGTTTGGTTATATTACGAACGGTTGTTTTGTCGGGCCGGATTATTGGGGGAAAATTTATCCCTCTATGACGCCCGTCAATGAGCGGTGGCGCTCCCTGCGCCGACTTCCATCTCCAGTTCCCCGGTGGATTGGTTGGCCTGATCCTGTTTGAAGGCTTTCCAGGTCTCCAGCTGTTCAGGGTTCAGGATCTTCTCGAAATCGACCCGTGCGTCGGTTTCCTCGTAGATTTTCTGGCTTTGGATCTTCCCGATTTCCTCGGACAATTTTTGAAGCTTGTCCTTGTCGGGGTTTGGCTTTTCCATCTCGCTGTCAAGGTCAATATGTTTGATCTCCAATTGGGCGTCCAACTCGGCCATCTTCTTCCGGTAGGCTGTCCGGCGTTCCCGCAAGGACTCCCGTTGGTCGGGGGTCAGGTTGAGTTTCTGGAGGACCTCCCGCCTTTGGCTGGCGGTCAAACGGTGGGCCTTGTGGACGCGGGAAACGGCCTGGGGAGTCGGGCGCGAGGCGGTGGCCGCGAAAGCCGTCGAACCGACGACCATTGCGCCGACTAAGCAAACCACCCCGAGAATCCTCCGCATGCCACACCCCCTAAAGTGAGTCCTGGTAAGGACCATCCCACACGCCCCGGTTGGGGACGGATCAAACGTTGTCGAACACCGCTTCCATATAGGTCGACGACTCGTCAGCGTCCGTCGGGTCATCCGCCGAGGCCCGGAAAAGGTCCGGCGCCCATTGATGGTCCTGCTCCGCGGCCTGAGGATCCATCGGGGTCGACATTTCTTCCACGTATTCCGCCATGTCCAATTCGGCCTGGCGCGCCCTGAACTGCCACCCCCCCATGACCACCAGGAGACAAGCCGCCGCGAGACCCCAACGGAGAAAGGTGGGACGTTTATACCAAACCGGGGTCAATCGGGCCCGGGGAACCGCCGGCAAACTTGCCACGATCCCGTCCCAAACGCGGCCCTTCCAGAAAGCCTCACCCGTAGGCTCGTCCTTCAAGCCCCGGAGGACCTTTTCGATGTCTTGGTCGGTCCATTGGTTCCTCATGTCCACCCCTCCCTTCCCCGGGTACCCCCCGAGAGCATCAGCGGAAATCCTCCGGGGTAAACCCGGATTTTTCAAGTTTGGCCTTCAACGTGGCCTTGGCCCGGTGGATGTTGGACTTCACGGTCCCCAACTGCATCCGGAGAGCCTGGGCGATGTCCTCGTAGGGCAGTTCTTCCATTTCGCGCATCAAAAGGCAGGCCCTTTGGGCCGGCGGTAAAGCGGCCAAGGCGCGGTCCACCTCGGGGCCTAAACCCCTGCCCCCTTGTCCGGTCCGGTCCGTAGGATCGGGGGGATCGAAGGCCATCCCCTCGCCGTCCCGCTTTTCCAAGGAGGAGAAACTTACGACTTTCTTCCGCCTCAAGACATCCAAACAGTGGTTGGACGTCATTCGGTAGAGCCAGGTGGAGAAGGCCGAATCACCCCTCCATTGGGACACCGTCCTGAAGACCTTGAGGTAAACCTCTTGGACGGCGTCTTCCGCGTCCTGGGGGGTCCCGAGGATCCGCCAGGAGAGCCGAAAAACCTTCTCGTGGTGGAGGTCGAAAAGCACCTTCAACCCGTTCGGATTCCCGGCGCGGCAAAGATCAATCGCTTCCGCCTCGGTCATCTTTCGCCCTCAAGCCCCAGGCCGGCCCCTAGGGCCCAAACGCGACGACAAACGGCCCCTTTTTCGGGGCTCGTCATTTTTAGGACGCTCGAATGGGGCATGAAGTTGCACAACCCCTTGGGATAAATCATCTGTTTCAGGTCAAAAACCCCTCAGGAAGGCCAAGAGGCTCCGGATCATGAAACCTGTTCCCCCAGGCAGGAGATGGGGGCAGGCCGGGAAATCCCGGTCCAGCCATGCCGGACCGGCGATGTCCAAGTGGACCCAGGGGGTCTTTTCGACGAATTCCTGGAGGAACAGGCCGCCGATGATGGTCCCGGCTTCCCGGTTCCCACCGATATTCTTGATGTCGGCCACCTTGCTCCGGATGTCGGCCCGGTACTCGGCCACCAGGGGCATCTCCCAAAGCGGTTCGCCCTCGGATTCGGCGGCCGCCTTGATCCGCTCAGCCAGGGCCGCGTCATTGGTCAGGAGTCCGGCCACCAGGGCGCCCAGGGCGATGACGCAGGCCCCCGTCAGGGTGGCCATATCGATCATCGCGTCGGGTTTTTGGCGCTCGGCGTAGGTCAGGGCGTCCGCAAGCACCAAGCGGCCTTCGGCATCCGTATTCAGGACTTCCATGGTCTTGCCGTTAAGGGCGGTCAGGACATCCCCCGGCTTATAGGCCCGGCCCCCCGGCATGTTCTCGGTGGTGGCGATGACCCCGTGGACCTCCACTTTCGGGGCCAATGCCGCGATATTCAGGAAAGTCCCCAACACCGCCGCCGCGCCTGACATGTCCATCTTCATGGTTTCCATTGAACCGGCCGGCTTCAACGAAAGCCCCCCCGAATCGAAGGTGATGCCCTTGCCCACGAGGGCCACGGATTTCTTCGGGGTACCCTGGGGTTTGTAATGCAGGTGGATCAAATAGGGTTCCTCCGCGCTCCCCCGGTTCACACCCAGGAGGCCTCCCGCCCCCATCTTCTGGAGCTCCTTCTTCCCGAAAACCTTGAGGGTCACGCCCTTGTTGGCCTTGGCGATCAGCCGGGCGTTGTCCACTAGGACCTTGGGGGTCACGTCGCTGGGAGCCCCGTTGATGAGGTCCCGGGCCATCCAAACTCCTTCCACGTAAAGCGAGGCGGTGTCCAGGGCTTTCCGGACCTGGCCCACGGTTCCGGCCGAAGCCAGGAAAACCACGGACTCCATTGGGGGGACCTTGTCCTCGGGGCGGGTTTTATAACGGGTGTAACGATAGGACCCCAGGAGAAGCCCCTCGGCGAAGGCTTGGGCGATTTCGGACACGACGCCCTTCAAGCCCCGGTCGGGCCAAGCGACCGCCAACCGGGCCTGGCGCGAGGCCAGGGCGATGCGGGCGGCCCGTCCCCCGGCCCGCCGGTAGGATTCGGTCCGGCACTTTTCGCGGCTTCCCAGCCCCACGACCAGGGCCCGTTCGGTCCCCGGCAGCCCCTGGGGGGTGACCCAAGTCCCTTCGGACTCACGACCCTTGAACCCGTCCTTGGCGATTTCTTTCCGGACCTTGGAAGCGGCCGAGCCCGTCAGGTTGGCGAACCCCTCCTCACCCTCAAAGGCGAACAAAACACGGCTCGTTGGGATCGATTTGGACTGGGGGGACGCGGTGGTGAAGCGGATCAAAGCAGGCCTCCGGTGATTTAAAGGATGGGTTGGCCCCCCCACAAATCTCCGGGCTTTGACCCGGATGTTCCCGAGCGGAGGGGTTGGTGAATCATTCTATGGTTCGCGACACCCCGATTCAACTTTCTGAGGGATCCACAAACCAGTCCGAAAGGCCTTCCTTCCGGACCCGGCGTCGGATCAGTTGAAGGGCCTTCTGCAGTTTCTCAGGGTTTCCTGGCATATGGGCCCAAGGGCTGGCCCCCGAGGGATGAGGCAGGGGGATCAGGAAGGCTTCCCCTCCCGGCAGGTCCTTCACGTATTCGTTCCCGATGGTCGCGCTCATGCTCTTCTCGCCCAGGAGCCGTTCCACGGCCAACCCGCCGATCGGCACCACCACCCTTGGCTTGAGGGTTTTCAGTGCCTCGTCCAGGAAGGGGGCGCAATGCTCCACCTCCCAGGGCGCCGGTTTCCGGTCCCCCGTGCCGCTCTTGGATTTACCCGGGTAACACTTGGTGACCGCCGTGATGTAGGCGTGGCGGCGGAGCATGGATTCGGGCAGGCCGATCGTGGCCAGCCACTTGAAGAGCCGCCTCCCGGCGGTCCAAGCGAAGTTCATCTGGGCCGCCGGTTCCCGCACCCCCGGGGCCTGTCCCACGAGGAACAAACCCCCGGTCCGGGCGAACCCCCTTCCCGGCACCGGGCGATTGTCCTTCCGGTCAAAACAGTAATGGCAGGCCCGGATGCGCGCGTGGAGGTCCTCCATGGCCGTCTCGATTTTGGGCAAAGCCTTGGGGGCGTTCAATCGTTTCGCTTCCGGGAATGGGATGTTGGAGTCTATCAGTTTCCGTCAAAAAAAAACGCCCCGGTCCCGGGGCGTTAGTTGTTTGCCTTTGTTGCTTCAGCTGACTGCCGATCGCCGGCCGCTGACCGCCGGATTACTCCGTTGTCGGCGACCCCATGGGCGCCGCTTCCCCGGTGGCTGGATCGTGCTTGGAATCGAAATCCTTCGAACCCACCGGGTCGACTTCCCGGTACTCGTCGAGGGCCATCTTCAAATTCTCGCCGTGGTACGAGGCATCCATGGTGTTGGCCTTGTAAAAGGCGTCCACGGACTTCCGGAGGCTGTCTTGGTCGCCCAGCCCCGCGTCATAGAGGGTCCAATCGGCCAGTCCCAGGTTGTTGAGGAAGACCTTTTCCTTCGGATCGGTTTTCACCGCCCGTTCAAAGGGCTCAAGGGCTTCCTTGGGACGGCGGTATTCCAGCAAAGCGAGGCCGATCCGGTTGCTGGCGGAACCTTTAGCCTGGGGGGAACTGGCCGACGCCTCGGCGCGTTTGAAGAATTGGATCGCCAGGTCATATTGGCCTTGGGCCTGGGCCTGGTCGCCGAGGGCCACCGCGCCCTTGAAGGACATCCCGGCCTTGGGCGTCTCGGCCACCGGAGTCGCCTGGGCGTAGGAATCCTCCCGGGATTGGATCGTCTTCACTGATTCGAGCAGGTCGGCCTTGTAGGCTGGGTCCAAGGCCGAACAGGCTTCCAGGGCCTTCGCGGCCTCCTTCAGGTTGTCCGGGCCTCCAAGTCCGTATTGGTAGATCTTCAGGGAGGCGTAGCCCAGGTTGCCGAGGGCCACTTTGTTCTTGGGGTCGATCTGCGCGGCGCGGCGAAGGGTCTCCAGGGCCTGGTTCCAACGGCGGGCGCGGATCAAGGTCCAACCCGCGGTGTTGGCGGCTTGGGACTTGGCGGACGCCGAGGAGGTCAACTTTTCGGCCTGGTTGTAGGCGTCGACCGCTAGGTCGAATTTGCGGTCCTTCAGGAAACCGTTGCCGGCGTCATAGGCGTCGCGGAATGTGGAAAAGGTCGAGGACGGCGCTGGGGCGGAAGCGGCCGCCGGGGTAGTCCCCACGGTGGGTTCCGGCTTCTTCTTGGCATCCGCTCGGCCCACGGCCAGCGCCGCGAGGCAAAGGGTAGTGATAAGGATTCGACGTTCCATGAACAGCACCTCCAAAGGATCACCGCGTTCGTATTCTAGCCGGGAAAACCCCCGGAAGGCCATCACCAGGAAGCGGTTTCGCCGTTCCTTGACACCCCCCAGGCCATCCGATAAACTCCGTTTTCGTTTCGTTAAAACACCTCTTTTTTGACGAAGGCCCCGTCAAAAAGTTCCATCAACTCCAACCCGGGTGATCCATGGCGCGTCATTTACGTACGCTTTTCATCGTCGCGGTCGGCATCCTCTGCTTTTGGTACGTCCTCAAAGGCATCAACTTCCAGGACCTCGTCACGGCCTTCAAGCAGTTCCACTTGGCCTGGATCCTGCCCGCCTTGGCGATCTACCTCACCGGTTACGTCATCCGGGGGTTCCGGTGGGTGGTCCTCCTATCCCCCATCAAGAAATGCCGCTACGGCAGCCTCTTCCCCACCCTCCTCATCGGTTTCATGCTCAATAACATCCTCCCGTTCCGGTTGGGCGAATTCGCCCGGGCCTACCTCAACGGCAAGAAGGAAAGCATCAGTGCCAGCGCCTCCCTCGCCACCATCATCCTGGAGCGCCTCTTCGACGGCCTCACGATGGTGCTGGTCCTGACTTTCGCGCTCCGATTCGGGCATCTGCCGTTGGACCCCGCGAACTTGTCCCCGGACATCCAAAAGGGCATCCATTACGCCCCGATCCTGTTCGGGTCCGCCTTCGTGGTACTGTTCGCGATGATCCTGTTCAGGACCGCCGCGGAGAAGGCCGCGGATTTTTTCACCGGCCTCGCCCCCGTCCGGTTCCGCCCCGGGCTACGGCACCTGGCCTCCACTTTCCTGGAGGGCCTGAAGACCCTGAAGAACGTCCGGGAGACCCTCTTTGTTCTCCTCGCTTCGGTCGCGGCCTGGACCTGCGAGTTCACCTGTTTCTATCTCCTGGCCCGGGGTTTCGACCTGGCCCCCCACCCGATCACCTACTTCACCGCGGCGCTCATCATGTCCGTCGTAAACCTGGGAATCCTGATCCCCAGCGCTCCGGGCGGACTGGGGATCTTCGAGACCGTGGGAAAATTCCTCCTCCTGCCCCTCGGCGTGGCCCCGGCCATGGCCGTGGCCTATATCCTCATCGTCCACCTGGTGGTCTGGGCGCCCATCACCCTTTGGGGTCTTTACTATTTCTTCAAGGAAGGCCTGAGTTTTAAACAGCTTGAGCAGGAACAAAGGTCCGCACAGAAGGTCTGATCCGTATGGGGCCGGCCGGACCGGTCCGGGGCCCCCATTCCCTCTTGAAGGACATCCCATGCGCATCGCGGTGATCGGGGCCGGCGTGGCCGGCATGACCTCGGCCTATCGCCTATTGGACGCGGGCCATGAGGTGGACCTCTATGAGGCCGCCGACTACACCGGAGGCTTGGCCGCCGGGTTCGAGGTGAAGGCCGCCGGCAACGCCCGGCTCGAGAAGTACTACCACCACCTTTTCCTCACCGACCATTCCATCCGGGGCCTGGTGGAGGAACTGGGGATCACCCCCGACCTCCAATGGCTCGTGAGCCAGATGGGTTTCTTCCACGAGGGCACGGTCTATCCCTTCGGTACCGCAGGACAACTGCTCTCCTTCAAACCCATCCCCTTCCTGGACCGGATCCGCTTCGGACTCCAGGCCCTTTACTTGGGCCGCGTGGAGGATTGGGGGAAGTACGAGAAGGTCACCGCCTACGCTTGGCTCAAAAAAAACGCCGGCCCGCACATCCTCAAGGTCGTCTGGGAACCCCTTCTTCGCTCCAAGTTCGGGCCCTACTTCGACAAGGTGGCCATGGCTTGGTTTTGGGCCCGGGTCCACGTCCGGGCCAAGTCCCGCAAGGGACCCGTGGAGCGCCTGGGCTATTTCAAGGGCGGGTTCCACCTGTTCATCGGGAAGCTGGAGGCCGCGGTCAAGGCCAAGGGCGGCAAGTTCTACATGAACACCCCCTTGGAAAAGGTCCTGGTGGAAAACGGGGTCTTCCTGGGCCTGGAGGCCGGCGGAAAGAAAATGATGTACGACCGACTGGTGTTCGCGGCCGCCACGCCGCTCTTCCTCAAGGCCTGCCCGGACCTGCCGAAGGAGTACGTCGACCGCGTCAACAGCCTGCCCTTCATGGCCGCCCAGTGCCTCACCTTGGTCCTCAAGAAATCCGTGACGCCGATCTACTGGCTGAACATCTCCGACATGGACATTCCCTTCCTGGCCCTGATTGAGCACACCAATTTCGCCCCCCGGGAGTGGTACGGCGGGAAACATCTGATGTACATCGGCAACTACCTGGAGCCGAACCACAAGCTCTTCAACCTCCCCAAGGACGAGCTGTTGAAGGTGTTCATCCCGCATATCCAAAAGGTGAACCCCGAGTTCGACGCGTCCTGGGTCGAGGAGTCCTACCTTTTCCGGGACCGTTGGGCCCAGCCCATCGTGCCCCTGCACTACAGCGCCGTGAAACCCACCTACGAGACACCCATCCAGAACGCCTATTTGGCCAACATGAGCCTGGTGTACCCCGAGGACCGTGGCACCAACTTCGCCGTGGACGTCGGCAACAAGGTGGCCTCCTTGATCGACCCGAAGGTGAAAATCCCCGTATTTAAAGAATAGGCAATATTGCCGCTAGCCGTTGGCCGCTTGCCGTTCGCCTTGGCTAAAAGCCAACGGCTAACCGCTAACGGCTCGCCGTGCCGAGGCCCCAAGCCGAGGCTTTTGGATGGCGTGTGCCGCACCAGGGGTGCGGCGCCAACCGCTATCCGTTGGTTTCCATCCGTGTTAATATTCCCCGTTCCCAATACCAGGAGACCCCGAACATGCCCAAGCTCAGCGCCTTGTCCCTGTTCTTCCCCGCCTATAACGAGGAAGCCAACCTCGAGAAGATGGTCCGCGAGGCCCAACGCATCCTCCCGGAGGTGGCCCAGGACTGGGAAATCATCCCGGTCAACGACGGCAGCAAGGACAAGACCGGCGAGATCGCCGACCGCCTGGCCGCCGAGGACCCCCACGTCAAGCCGGTGCACCACGCCCAGAACCAGGGTTACGGCGGGGCCGTCATCTCCGGCTTCAAGGCCGCCAAGATGGACTATGTCTTCTTCACGGACGGGGACCTTCAGTTCGACCTGCGGGAAATCACCCTCCTCATCGAGAAAGTGGAGGAAGGCGACCTCATCCTGGGTTACCGCAAGAACCGGCGGGATCCCTTCATCCGCAAGATGAACGCCTTCTGCTGGGGCACCCTGGTGAAGCTGCTGTTCGGGTTCCGGGTCCGGGACGTGGATTGCGCCTTCAAGATGGTCAAGCGCAAGGTCTTGGACAAGATCGAGTTGACGGCGTCGGGCGCCATGGTCTCCACCGAGCTCCTGGCCCGGTCCCATAAGGCGGGCTTCCGGTTCGCCGAAGCCGGGGTCACCCACTATCCCCGCCAGGCCGGCACCCAGACCGGCGCCAACCTCAAGGTGATCCTCCGGGCGTTCAAGGAACTGTTCAAGCTGTACGGGAAACTTAAATAGCAGATGGCGTTTGGCGGATAGCGGTTAGCCAGGATAAACAAACCACCTCAAAAGCAAAAGGGCCCGGGGGAATCCCCAGGCCCTTTTTTTGTTTAACCCATCCGCCATCCGCTGCTTTTCTTAACTCTGCGCCTTCAGGTACTCCATGTGGCTCTGGGCCTGCTTCACCAAGGAGGGATCCTTGGCGTTCTGCAGCACCTTGTCCCAGGTGCTGAGCGCCGAGTCCTTGTTCCCCAGGCCCTCGTAGGCGAGGGCCAGGCTGTTGAGCACCGTGGCGTCCTTCGGGCTTTCTTGCGAGGCCGCCTCAAGTTCCTTGGCGGCGGCGTCATATTGGTTCTGGTCGAGGTAGATCTCCCCCAGGTTGTGGTGGAAGTCCGCGCTCGTCCCATTCAGTTCCACGGCCCGCTTGAGGAGGTATTCCGCGTCGGCGGTGTTGCCGGCCTGGCGGTACATCATGGCCAGGTTGTTGACCGATTGCGCGTTCTGGGGGTCGAAGCGGAGCGACATCTGGTACATACGGACCGCCGCGTCGTTCATGTTGAAGCGCGCGTAGAGGTAGCCCAGGCCGAAATAAGCGCGGGCGTAGGTCGGGTCCACATCCAAGGCTTGTTTCAAAAGCTTGAAGCTGCCTTGGTAATCGTCCTTGTCGTACTTGACCTTGCTCATGGCGAACAGGGTCTCGGGCGAGACGTAGACCGCCGGCTTCTTCTCGGCCAAGACGGGCTGGGGGGCGGGTTTCGGGGCGCGCTTCACGGCGTGACGCCTGACGGCCACCCGGATCGGCTTGGGCGCCGGGGCGGGGGCCTCCACCATCCGGGGTTGGAGCACATCGTTGAAGCTGAAGGTCCAATGGGTCGCTTCCCCGATGAACCCGAAGAAGATCAGGAACAGGATGATGAGGAGCCAGATGAGGTCGACGGCGTCCTGGGAAGCGTCCTTCACCTTGGTGCCGAGTGGACGGTCCGGCTGCGCCTGGGCCGACGCGGCTTTGCGGGCGTCCGCGCTGCCGACGGGGGCCGACTTTGGAAGTTCGGTGCCGCATTTGACGCAAAGCTTCGCGCCGGGCGGGTTTTCGGCGTTACAGGCCGGGCAATGGATCATGGAAAGGGACACCTGGAAAGGTTTTTAGCCCCGGGACCCCCGCCCCAAGGGCGGAACGAACCCGGAAAACGAGCAACACTTTAACCCCGGGGGGTAAGACCGTCAAGGACGGCCCTTTTGGGCCGTCACTTGGCCGTAAAGGCCCGGCCAAGTACACAGCCAGTCCCCGACGGTGTCGGGGAAAAAGCGGCTGGTCAACCGCACCCAAAATAAACCCGTTTCATCCAGCCGAACGGGTGAGTTTAACGTGTTTCGAGCAGGGCCCTCTCAGCGGACTGGGGATCGGGTCCCTGGAGGCCGCCCAAGTCATGCTTCAGGGCGTGGCCCTGGTCCTGGAGCTTCTCCCATTGGCCATGGGCCTTCTCGATCTGGTCCCGGATCGCCTCGCCATTCCGGCACATCCGGTCGACCAGCTGGATGAGGAGCTCATTATCGTTCCGCTGGTCCTCCAGGGCCTGGGAGATCTCGCCCAAGAGGGTTCCCGCCTTCCGGATGGACTTCACGATGTTCATGAAGACATCCCCGGCGCTGTACACCACGTTGATGTTTTCCTCGATCTTCTCCGTGCTGGAAATCAGGGAGATCGCGTTGGTGGTCTTCTGCCGGATCTCGTCGACCAACTGCTTCACGTCGCCGGAGGCCTTGGTGGAGGCCTCGGCCAGGATCTTGATCTCGGTGGCCACGACGGCGAAGCCCTGGCCGTGCTCCCCCGCACGGGCGGCCTCGATCCCCGCGTTCAGGGCCAGGAGGTTGGTCTTACGGGCGATGGTGCTGATGGTGGCCACGAATTCGCCGATCTTCTCCGAAGCGCCGCTCAACTCGTGGATGACGTCGGCGGAGGAGCCGATGGTGGCCTTGAGCTCGGTCATGGCCTTGATCTCGCGCCCCACGGACTTGATGCCGTCCGAGGCCGACCGGACGGCCTCCTCGGTGTCCAATGAGACCTTCCGGCTGTCCCCCGCGATGAGGTGGTTCAGCTGGAGGATCGACTTGTTGATCCGGTTGATCTTGTCGAGGCTGGCGGCCCAATCCTGGGCCGTCCCCTTGAGGCCTAGGGAAGCCTGGGCCAAACGGTCCTGGTCCTCCAGGAGTTTCCGGAAGTTGTTCTGCATCTTGACCGACCAACCGGCCATTTGGACCGGATCAGGCGCTCGGCGCTTCTCAAGGTCCAGGCAGACCCCCGCGAGCTGTTCGGCGGCCGTTTCCGGGGTGCGCTCGGCGTCCCGGAGCTTGTCGAGCACCCGCCGGGCTTCGGTTCCCTTGGGGACCCTCAGGAGGAAATTCGCCATCCAGTCGAGGGACGGCGCGGGTTTCGCCTGGGAGGCCAGCCAGAGGAGCCCCACCCCCGCCAGGGATCCCACCAGCATGGCCGGCGGCATCCCCAAATGGGAAACCACGGCCCCCAGGATCGCTCCCAGGATGAGGACCGCGACGAGGGATCGGGTCGGCAGGCCCAGGATCAAGCGGTCTTCTCGATATAAGATTTCAATTTTTCGGCGTCCTCTTCCTTCATGGCCAGGAACCGGAGACCGGCCCCCGTCTCATTCGACCAGACCACCTCAGCGAAGGCCGACAGGGGGATGGGGGATTCCGCCAGTTGGATGTCCAGGCGCAGGATGCAACCGATCTTCAAACGGTCCATGGCGGTGATGTAGACCCCGCCCTCGCTCAAATCGATGGTTTCGGCTTTTTGGTCCCGCTTCTTGCGGTCCAAGAGGGACTCGATTTCCTTTTGATCGTCGATGACGCGGAACCGGATGGGAATGGCCTTTTGGACCCTGGGGAACTGCCGCCGCTCCAGGAATAAATTGGCGTCCTGCATGCTGTCCTCCGGCTGGGGCCGATCGACTCTAACCCCAGGGATAGTAATGAAGCGCGACCGTCAGCAAGACCCCCGAATCGGGGTAGTAAGCCACCCGATGGAAATCCACCGGGAACACCGTCACTTGCCCCTCCAGGGCCATTTGTTCGTCGGCCCGTACCCGAAATGTGCCGATCGACGAAAAGATCCGCCCGCCCGGCACCGCCAGCTGCCCATCGAGGTACGAGTGACCCGACTGCCGGGCCCTGAATTCATAGGAGAGTGTGACTTCCCGGCTTCCCCGTTTGAACACCCGCCAAGCGGCTTGGAGCCCCGCGTTCCATTCATCCGGCCATTGGAAGGAAGCCCCTGGCGCCGGCAGCCCGGCCCATTGGTCCAAGTGGACAGTGCCCGAATTTTGATAGTTTATCCATTGAAAAAACGAAAATCTACCGACTCGTTCGGAACCCCAGGCCCCCAGGGTAGCCCGAAAGAAGCCGGTTCCCGTCGCGAGGAGGGGTGAAACCGCCCGAAAGGGCGACCGCCCCGTGGGAAAGCGCACTAAACCATCCAAAGCCGCCCGGAACCGGGAATCCCGCCTCCCCACCCCGAGGATGGAAAGACCCGCTTCAAGATCCCCCGGCCTCGCGGAATGGTGGCTCGAAAGGTCGGGTGACGTGTAAACATTGGTTTCAAACGGAAGGTGGAAACGAGCCTGGAACCTATCCAGGAACCATCCGGTCGCCCCGATCCCATATTCCACCCCATGAAGTTGATAGACCTTCGGGGTCAGGGACAATTGGCTGACGGGCATGAAGAAGGTTTCGGGCAGGCCCTGGTTCACCCACCAGGAACTGGGCTTTTCGTACCGGTAAAGGTCGACGCTGAATTTGGAGGCATCGCCCGGCAGGAAGACGGGCGCGTCGAGTGATAGAGCGGCCAATTTCGCGGGATGGAGGCCCAGAACGATCCCCAGGAGAAAAGCCCAACTGAAGGATTTCAGGGACAAGCGCCGCATGGTTCACCCGGTTTAGCAGGATGATGAAAAAGTCGAACTGAAGGGACTTTTCCCCCCACCCGCGAGCGGTAGGGGGACGTCCCACTTTTCATTGTCTTTGGGACAAAGTCAAAAGTGGGGTCGTGTCTTGCTCGCGAATCCTCCACCTAAAATAAGGGAATTCACGGCGTTCCGCCCGACCCGCTTGGCTGCTGGCCAGCCTTGCGAAAACCCATTTCGCTTGGGTCGTCAGGCGGTCAAACCGCCTGACGGCTCGCCTTGCGAAAACCCGGTTTCGCTTGGGTCGTCAGGCGGTCAAACCGCCTGACGGCAGGGTGCAAAACACTTTTTCAGTGCCCTGTTAGTGGAAAATCCCGAAAACGACGCGTTTCAATCGGTGGTTCGAAAAACGGCGGTTGGGCAATCACCCCGTTGGAATTCAACCGTCGTTCGGTCCGGACATCCAGGGCCCCGGGGACTGCGCGGGGAAACGGGGACGCGCCGTGACTTCAGAACACCCAAGCGAGCTGGAGGCCTTGTCGGTTGTGGGGACCCAGGGTCAGGCTGAGATGGTAGCGTCGGTTATACCGGTGCGCGCTCGCGTAGGCGTCCTGGATCCCAAAACCATAGGCGGCCAGGGCGGCCAACCCGTACAAAGATCCCGCGGTTTGGTTCCTGGAAATGTAGCTTCCATGGACGTTCGGGTCCTCCACCAGGCTGAAGTTGCGGATGGACTGCCACAACGTGAGCCCGAAGGCTCCGGCGAAAAACACCCCCTTGAGGGGCTCTCCGGCGTAAACGTGGCCGGCCCCCGGGAAGAACGCCGAGAGGATGCCCGCGGTAGAGGCTTTACGCAGGGTCTTTCCGGCCACCGGGGTGAACTCCGGGGTCGGGATGGCTTCCTTTAAGACCGGGACCACCACCACGGTTGGAGTGGCCTTGGCCGACGGGAGGTCCCCCTCGACGGGAACCACTTGGGGGGGCGGGATCGGGGTGGGGTCCAACTTCTGGTTCTTATAGAAAGAAGGATCCGCCCAGGCTTGGGCGGAAAGGACAAACAGGGTCAGCAGGGAAAGGGCGAGGCGCGGGGGTTTCATGGCCCGTTTAAGGTACCCCCCCGCTCCCCAACCTGTCAAGAAACCTCCACCCCGGCACGGCACGGCCCCAATCGGAGCCTCAGGAAAACTTGATGAACTTGAGGTTCTGGATATGCGGGATGCCCTTGAGCTCCGCCAGAACCTTCTCGGACACCTCATTATCCACGTTGACCATGGCCACCGCCCGCCCCCCGGGGGCCTGCCGCCCCACGTAGAGCCCGGCGATGTTGATCTTGTTGTTGGCCAAGATGGTGCCCAATTGTCCGACCATCCCCGGCCTGTCCTCATGGTCCATCCAGATCATGTTCCCCACCGGGGAGAAGTCCGTGGCGTTGCCGTCCAGGTTCACGATCCGGAGGTCCTTCTTGCCGGTTACCGTGCCCGAGATCTGGTGCTTCCCCTTGTCGCTCTCCACGGTCACCCGGATCAGGGAGGAGTAGTCCTCGGACTTCTCGCTGGTGGACTGGGTGATCTCATACCCCCGTTCCTTGGCCAGCACCAGGGCGTTCACGTAGTTGACCGAGTCGGTCAACACCCGCTCCAGGATGCCTTTGACCAGGCTGAGGGTCAGGGGCTTGGTGTCGAAGGCAGTGATTTCACCGTGGTATTCCACGGCGATCTTCTTGATGAAGGCCCCGGCCGCCAACTGGGCCTGGAAGGAACCGATGCGCTCCACCAGGGTAAGCGCCGTCCCGATCTGCTCGAGGGTCTTGGGATCCAGGCTCGGCATGTTGGCCGCGTTGCGCACCCGTCCGCCCTTGAGGGCCTCGACCACCTGCTCGGCCACCACCACGGCCACATTCTCCTGGGCCTCGGTCGTGGAGGCGCCCAAATGGGGCACGCCCACCACGTTGTCCAGGGCCAACAAGGGGCTGTCAAACGGCGGCTCCTTCTCGAAAACGTCCAACGCCGCCGCGGCTACCTGTCCATTCTGAAGGGCCTCCGCCAGCGCCACCTCGTCGTAGATGCCGCCGCGGGCGCAGTTGATGATCCGCACGCCCTTCTTCATGGCGGCGAATTCCTTCTTGCCGAAGAGGCCCTTGGTCTCCTGGGTGAGGGGCGTGT
>CAYMOV010000042.1:0-19823 GCA_964392085.1 uncultured bacterium | reverse complement strand
CCAAGGCCGGGGGCGGCAACAAACTGGCGGAATCGCCCGCGCTCCAGGAAGCCCCGCCCGTCGGACCGGCTTAAACCTAAAAAAGCTTTTCACCACAAAGTTCACGAAGGTCACAAAGAAAATGAATTTGAGCCTCTAACAAAACCATGAAAATAAACATTTCCTCCACAAAAGTCGTTAAGGTCATGAAGGAAGGCTGAGAATCAAACGTTTTTCCCATGGGTTGTCTTAGTGAACTTTGTGAACTTAGTGGTTCAAATGGTTTTGTAAAGTTTTTAATTCTAGGTTTCCAATACTTCGATCTTTGTGGTGAAAAACGTTTTGGGGGTCCACTTGTCCCGAAGGTCCGCGTTGGCTCTGCTCCTCCCATTCTTCCTTCTGTTCCAGGGATGCCTGACCTATAGCCTCCACCCGATCGGCAAGCCGGAGGATTCCCAACTCCGTCCGGAATTGTTGGGCAAATGGATGGAGGAGGGCAGGCGGGAAGGGTATTTCGTCTCCAAGGCCAAGGACGGCACTTATGAGGTCAAGAAGATCGGCCGCAAGAAAATCCTGACGGGGATACTCCTCAACCTCGGAGGCGTGGACTATCTCGACCTGTCGCCCCAGACCCCCACCGAGGAAGCCCTCCATGTACCGGTCCACCTCATCGTCCGGCTTAAACTCCAGGAAGACGGCAAGCTCCAAATCACCAGTTTGGATACGGATTGGCTGAGGAAGGCTCTCTTGAAGGGGAAGGTCAAGACCGCCCACACCGAGTTGGACGACGACCTGATCCTGACCGCGGGTTCGGATGACCTGCGGGAACTCTTGACTCATTTGGCCAAGCAACCCCGGGCCTTCACCTCGGACTCGGTGGTTTTTGCAAAACGTTAAGGAACTATTTTCCTTTGGGTAGTTGAGTATCTGGATTGGTATCTATGGATTCGTGGGTTAGACTTCATTTGGATTTAGAGCCAAAAAGCCCTATGGATAGGCCTCTTTGCCTTTGACAACCCCCACCGGTGGTGCTAGATTCGGTCGAATTCCAAGCGATCGCCCAGGCATTTCCCTGAAAAGAAAGGCTGTAGGGCGTTCGTTGGGCCCTTAACAGGCCCGCCGGTCACCACTCTTTCTCCACCCACCCCCCGGCCCCAGACAACCCTGGAGCTACCCGACTTGTTCCTCAAAAAACTCGAAATCCACGGCTTCAAATCCTTCGCCGACAAGACCGAACTCCTCTTCGAACCGGGCATCACTGCGGTGGTGGGTCCCAACGGTTGCGGCAAGACCAACGTCTCCGACTCGATCCGCTGGGTACTGGGTGAACAGTCCTCCAAGGGCATGCGGGCCCAGGACATGACCCAGGTGATCTTCAACGGAACCGACCAACGCAAGCCCTCAGCCTTCTCCGAGGTTTCCCTCGTCCTCTCCAACGAGGACCACACCCTTCCCCTGGACTACAACGAGATCGCCATCACCCGCCGCCTGTTCCGCTCCGGTGAGAGCGAGTACCTCATCAACAAGGTGCCCTCCCGCCTGAAGGACGTCCGTGAGATGTTCATGGGCACCGGCGTGGGCGTGTCGGCCTATTCCGTCCTGGCCCAGGGCCAGATGGACGCCATCCTGAACGCCAAGCCCACCGAGCGCCGGGCCATCTTCGAGGAGGCCGCCGGCATCACCAAGTACAAGGCCCGAAAGGCCGAGGCCCTGCGCAAGCTGGACTCCACCGAGCAAAACCTGGTGCGGGTCGCCGACATCATCTCCGAGCTCCAGCGCCAGATCTCCACCCTGGAACGCCAGGCCAAACAGGCCGAGAAGTACCGGCAGTTCAAGGAGACCCTCAACAAGCTGCAGATCCAGATCCAGATCGCCAAGCGCACCACCCTCCAGGTTTCCCTGAAGGACCTGCACCATTCCATGCACCAGGTGAAGGAACGCTGGAACGAGGCCCATGCCTCGAGCCACGGCCTGGAGGCCGAGGACAAGCGCCTGCGGTCCAAGCTGGCCGAGGCTGAGGAGTTCCTGGCCGCCGAGCGCGAACAGGCCTACAAGGTGGACAGCGAGGTCGAGGTGGCCCAGGGCCGCGTCGAGGGAGCCCGCCAGCACCGGGGCATGCTGTCCGACCGCCGCCAGACCAACGACCGGGAGATCACCGAGGCCGAGGTCAAGCTGGAGCAGTTGAAGGCCTGGATCGTCGAGCGGGAGGGCGTGGTCCAGGGGCAGGAATCCGTCCGTCGGGAAAAGATCGAGCGCCGGGGCGCCCTGGAGGGAGAGCGGTCGGCCATGGAAGCCGAGCTGGCCCTCAAGGCCCGGTTCCTCGAGGACAAGAACACCACGGCGGTGGACCTGGTGACCCGGGTCGCCCAGATGCGGTCCGAACTCGAGTCCCTCAAGACCCAGGACGAGGAGGCCGTCAGGCGCGTTGAGGCCCTCGACCAGGCCCTGGGGAAGATCGACCAGGAACTCCGGGCCGCCAAGGATTCCGAGGCCGCGCGCCAGGAAGACCGCAAGAAGACCCAGGAAGAGGACGGCCGGTTGGGCGACGAGGCCGTGAACCTCCAGGGGAAGATCTCGGGACTGCTCATGCAGGTCGAGGAACTGGTGGCGAAGGTGGCCCAGGACCGCGACGACCTGGCCCAGGTGAGGAGCCGGTTCAACGTCCTGGAGGAACTGCAGAATAAGCTCACGGGTTACGACCCGGGCATCAAGGCCATCCTCCAGGCCAAGCAGGTCGAACCCCTCATGTGGCAGGGCGTGCGCGGCGTGGTGGCCGACCTGGTCTCGGTCGAGCAGACCCATGAGGCCGCCGCCGAATCGCTTTTGGGCAGCCAGCTCCAGTCCCTCGTGGTGGACACCCAGGAGGACGCCCGGAAGGTCGTCGCCAAGCTGAAGGCCGACGGTTCCGGGAAGGTCTCCTTGTTGGTCCTCGAGGATTTGGCGACCCTCGAACGCCGTCCCGTCCCGCAGGAATTGATGGGGACCGACGGGGTGGAAGCCGAAGTGACCGTAGCCGTCCGTCGGGACCCCGTTCTGGACCCCGTGGTGGAAATCCTCTTTGAACAGGGCCTGTTCGTCCGGGACCCGGAAGTGGCCCTGGAGTTGTCCCGCAAGTTCCCACGGCTCCGTTTCGTGACCCGCGACGGAGACCGGATGGGTCCCTGGGGAAGCTGGAAGGGCGGTTCCCCCGCTTCAGGGGTGTCCCTCTTGGGACGCCACCGAGAGATGGCCGAGTTGGGTGAGCGCCGCTCGGCCCTCGAGGGGGCCGTGGAAGCCAACGAGGCCGCCCTGACCGAATCCCGGAAGAACCTACGGGAGACCCAGGAGTCCCTGGCCCGTCTGGAGACCCGCCGGAACGAGTTGAAGGTGCGCCGCGCCGAATTGGACCAAGAAATCGCCCAATGGTCCGTGACCCTGGCCCGCTTGGCTGGGGCCCGCGACGAGGAGGGGCGCGAGAAAACCCAGCTCGAGTCCCAGCGGGGTGAGTTCGCCAAGCGCCGGGATGAACTGAGCCTCAACCTCAACCAGATCGAGCAGACCCAGCACCTGACCCAAGAGGAGATCCAGGCGGCCCGGGGCGCCCTGCTCGAGATGCAGGGGCGCAAGGAGGGTGTGGCCCGCCAGGTCATGCAGGTCACCCTGGAGCTTGACGGGTTGGAGGAGGCCGTGCGCCGCGCCCGGGAAGAATGGGACCGTTACCGAGCCGAGAGCGACCAGCTGGCCTTCTCCATCGGCCAGAAGCGCCAGGAGAACCAGTCCCTGGAACAGCAGAACGAGCAGTTGAGCCTTGCCCTGTCCGAGCTTGAGACCCGCATCTCGGGACTGTCGGGCCGGAAGGACGATTCGGACGCCAAGGTGAAGGCCGCCCAGGAGAAGCGCGACCACGCGGCCGCCGAGCTCGAGGGCCATTCCGACGCCGTGCGCCAGGCCCGCGACAAGCAGGAGGCCGTCCAGCGCGAACTGCACCAGCTCGAAGTGCAGGAAGCCCAGATGTCCGTGGAGACCCGCAACATCGAGGAGAAACTCCAGGTTGAGTACAAAGTGGACCTCGAGAACTCGCCCGTGGCGCTTGAGGAGGGTTTCTCCGAGCGCGACGCCGAGGAGAAGGTCGTGGAGCTCCGGGCCAAGATTGAGCGCCTCGGACTCGTGAACATGGTGGCTATGGAGGAATATGAGGAACTGTCCCAGCGCCACCGTTTCCTCACCGAACAGCGCGAGGACCTGATCAAGGCCAAGGACGACCTCCAGAAGGCCATCCACAAGATCAACCTGACCACGAAGGAGATGTTCGCGTCCACCTTCGCCACTGTCCAGGAACACTTTAAGGACATCTTCCAACGCCTCTTCGAGGGCGGTCGGGCGGAATTGATCCTCATCGATGAGGGCGATGTCCTGGAGTCGGGCATCGAGATCGTGGCGCGGCCCCCGGGCAAGCGCCTACAGTCCGTCTCCCTACTGTCGGGCGGCGAGAAGGCCCTGACGGCCATCGCCCTGTTGTTCGCCCTGTTCATGGTCAAGCCCAGCCCGTTTTGCGTGCTGGACGAAATCGACGCGCCGCTCGACGAGGTGAACGTGGGCCGGTTCACGCACCTGTTGAAGGAGTTCTCCAAACGCACGCAGTTCATCATCATCACGCACAATAAGGTCACCATGGAGACCGGGGACTCGATGTACGGTGTCACCATGCAGGAGTCCGGCGTCTCCAAGGTGGTGTCCGCGAGGTTCAAGGACGGCATCCCGGAAGGCGCGGCCAAATAACATGCGGAATGTGGAATTAGGAACGCGGAATGACGGCGATCAACGGCGGGGAAATACCCTCTGCCTTTTCGTCCATTCCTCATTTCGAATTCCCCGTTCCTGATTCAGAAGTCCGCGATGGGGTTGTTCGACAAGCTCAAAAGCGGCCTGCAAAAAACCGCGGGGAAGCTCCTCCAGGATTGGGGCGGGCTTTTCACCCCGGGTTCCGCCCGGATCCCCGATGAAACCCTCCGGATCCTGGAGGACCGCCTGGTGGCCGCCGACGTGGGCGTGGGCGCCTCCCGGGAGCTCCTCGCCACACTCCAAGCGCGGTGCAAGACCGAGGACAAGGCGGACAGCGCCTCGGCGGCGCTTTTCCTCCGGGAAGCCGTGGCCCAGAGGCTACGGGCGGCCTCACCCCCCCTGGTTTTGCCGAATCCCGTCGTCATCCTCCTCGTGGGGGTCAACGGCGCGGGGAAGACCACCTCGGCCGGGAAGCTGGCCGCCTATTGGGCGGGCACCGGGCGGAAGGTCCTTTTGGCCGCCGGGGACACCTTCCGGGCGGCGGCGGAAGAACAACTGACAGAATGGGCCCTCCGTGCTAAAGTGGAATTGTTCCGCGGTTCCCCTGGCGCGGCCCCTTCCACCGTGATTTTTGATGCGTTAAAATCAGGCTTCCAGAAGGGTTTAGATACCCTGGTGGTGGACACGGCGGGACGGCTCCACAACCGCTCGAACCTAATGGAAGAACTGAAAAAAGTCGAACGGGTCGCCGAGAAAGCGGCCCCGGGGGTGGCCCGGGAAAAGTGGCTGGTGATCGACGCCACCACCGGGCAGAACGCCCTGTCCCAGGCGAAAGAATTTCACGCGGCGGTTGGCCTGACCGGGGTGATTTTGACTAAACTGGACGGCACCGCCAAGGGCGGGGTCGTGGTGGCCCTGGCCGGTGACGGAGGGTTGCCGGTCCGCTTCGTCGGAGTGGGGGAGGGGTTGGACGACCTCCTGCCGTTTGATCTGGATGCCTTCGCGGAGGCCCTGGTTCCCGGGGTCGAGTAGGCTGGATCCGGGCGTAACGCCCCAAAATGAGGAGTCGCTTCCATGGAACGGCTGGTGATCTCAAGCCGGACGGCCATGTCGAACACTTCGGTCACGGTCGTTGATATTGAGGGCGTCCTGGATATCAACACGGTGGGTGATTTCGAGGCCATCCTCCAAGAACTTTTCAAGAAAAAGCAGTACAAGATCGTCCTCAATATGGAGAAGCTCACCTATATCTCGAGCGCCGGCTTCGGCGTCCTGATGAGCATCATCAAGGACGTCCGTAAGAACCGGGGCGACATCAAGATCGCCAATGTCAGCCCGGACATCTACAAGGTGTTCGACCTGCTGGAGCTCCCGGGACTCTTCCACATCCTGAAAGCCGAGCAGGACGCGGTCGCCGAGTTTTAGGCGAACCTCAGGAAAGCCCATTGGGTTTTCCGCGTCGACCCCCCGCCCCGCCACGCCCCCTGATCCAGCTGATTTTCAGGGCCCGTCAAGACGCCGGAGGCTCAGGGTGGTCCCTGCCTCGCCTGATCCCATTTCCTTGGAGTCCAGACCCATGCTGAAATCCCGCGTCCTCGCGCTGATCCTCCTGGCGGTTCTTGGCTTGTCCCCCCTTCCCTCGGTCTGGGCCCGGGAATCGTCCTTCACCATCCTTTTCACCAACGACCAGCACGGCCAACTGGAACCCCTGCCCGACGGGTCGGGCGGCGTTTCCCGACGGGCCACCCTGATCGACCAGGTCCGAAAGGAAGTGGGCGCCGACAAGGTGGTCCTGGTGGACTCAGGGGACCTGTTCACCGGGGGCGCCTTATCCGGCTTGACCCGTGGGGAGGCCGACTGCGCGGCCTACCAAGCCATGGGATATGACGCGGTGGCCCTGGGGAACCACGACCTGGATTACGGCTTGGCCGCGCTTCGGGAATACCGGACCCAATTCCACACGCCCTGGATCTCGGCCAACCTGATCCAACACGGGATGAATCCCCTCCGCCCCTATGTGCTGAAGTACGCCGGGGTCCGGGTGGGGATGATCGGGTTCTCGACGCCGGAGACCCCCCGATTGACCCGCCGGGCCAACGTCCGGGGAATGGTGTTCAACCCGCCCGCCGCGGTGGCCAAGGGGCTCCACACGATCCTCAAGAAGGACGCGGATATCTTCATCGCGGTCAGCCACCTCGGGCTGACCGAGGACAAGAAACTGGCCCAGGCGGCGCCGTTCCTCCATGTCATCGTGGGGGGACACAGCCACGACCTCCTGAAGGAACCGGTGGGGACCTTGCGCGCGAACGGAAGCCCGACGGGGCCGATCATCGTCCAGGCCGGCTCGAGGGGCGAGGTCCTCGGGCGCTTGGACCTGACGGTGGAGGGCAGCCGGAAGGAAGGGTACCGGATCGTCCGGTTCAAGTACCGGCTGGTCCCCGTGGCCGCCGACGTGACGCCGGACCCGATCCTGGAGAAGATCCTGGACGGTTACCGGGCCAAGGTGGGCAAGGGGTTGGACGACAAGATCACCCAGGTGCCCACCGATTCACCCCGGCAAAACGACGGGGATTGGCCCTTCGCCTGCCTGGCGGCCGACGCCGTCCGGCAAGCCGGGGGCGCCGAGGTGGCCCTCCTGAACGCCGGTAGTTTCCGGCAGGACCTGAGGGCCGGCGCCTTGACCCAGAGGGCCTACTGGGAAATCTTCCCCTTTGACGATGTCGTCGAGGTTCTGGTCCTTCGGGGCTCAATCCTTCGGGACGTCCTGGAACGGTCGGCACTCCAAAAGGGAACGTCGGCGTTCCTCCAAGTTTCGGGGGTCGCGATCCAAGGGAAACCCGGGGCCCTGGACATCACGGTCAACGGCGAGCCCTTGTCGTCCCGTCGGGAATACAAGGTGGCGATGAACGATTACCTGGGGTCGGGCGGGGACGGTTACGACCTCTTGGGTCGGATCAAGAACCGTGAGAAGACCGAAATGGGACTCCGCGCCGTCGTGGAAAAAGCCCTCTTGGCCAAGAACCCGCTACCGGCCTCGGTGGATCCCCCCAGGTGGAGCCTGAAATAACGCTGAGTGGCCCTGAGCCGGGATCGCCGTCGCTTGACCAGTCGGCTATGTCCCCGACTTGAGTCGGGGACTGGCTGAGAACTTGGCCGGGGTGCCATTCCCCGGCCGTGGGACGGCCCGAATGGGCCGTCCCTTGACAGGGGTGGGGGGCCTCCCCATAATCGGCCCGCGAAAAAGCCTGGGAGACGCCGCTTGGGGCCTCCCGCACCACCCTTGACCCGCGAGGAACCGTCTCCATGAGCCCCCAAAGACCCCTGAAGGTCCTCTTCGCCTCCTCCGAGGTGGTGCCGTTCGCCAAAACCGGCGGTTTGGCCGACGTGGTGGGCGCCCTGCCCTTGTCCCTGTCCCGCCTCGGTTGCGAGGCCGCCGTGGTGCTCCCCAAGTACCGGATGGTGTCCGAGGAAAAATACAACCTGACCCTCCTGAAGAAGGGTCTCCGGGTCCCCATGGGCATGGGGGACATGTTCGCCGACATCCTCACGGGCACCCTCGGTGGGGGGCGGGTGAAGGTCTATTTCATCCAAAACGAACGTTACTTCGACCGGGAACAGCTCTACGGCACCCCCGAGGGCGACTATCCCGACAACTCCGAGCGCTTTTCCTTCTTCTCAAAGGCCCTCCTGGAGATGTGCCAGGACCTCGGCTGGATCCCCGACCTCCTCCACCTCAACGATTGGCAGACCGCCCTGGCTGCGGTGTACCAAAAGGCCTGGTTCCGGCGAGGGCCCTGGGCCCAGACGCGGTCCTTGTTCACGATCCACAATATCGCCTACCAGGGGCTCTTCCCGAAATGGGTGCTGCCCATGACGGGATTGGGTTGGGAAGAGTTCACCACGGATAAACTCGAGTTCTACGACCAGGTCAACTACCTGAAGGCGGGCCTGACCTATTCGGACGCCTTGAACACCGTGTCCGAGACTTACGCGAAGGAGATCCAGACCCCCGAGTACGGGTACGGCCTGGACGGCGTCCTCCGGTCCCGGGCCGCCGACCTTTACGGCATCCTGAACGGGGTGGATTACGACGAATGGGACCCAGCGCACGACAAGGACATTCCCGCCCAGTACAACGCCAAAAACCCCGCGGGGAAACTGGAATCGAAGAAGAAGCTCTGCGCGGACCAGGGCCTGACTTATTCCGCGAGGACCCCGGTGTTCGGCATGATCACCCGTTTGGCCGACCAGAAGGGCCTGGACCTGGTGGCCCAGGTGATCCAACCGTTCCTCGAGATGGACGTCCAGGTCGTGGTGCTGGGCACGGGGGAGGCCCGTTACCACTCCCTACTGGAGGGACTGCGGGACAAGTATCCCCATAAACTCGCGGTCAACCTGAAGTTCGACTCAAGGCTGTCGAAGCTGATCTACGCGGGGTCCGACTTCTTCCTCATGCCGTCCCGGTTCGAGCCCTGCGGCCTGGGGCAGCTCATCAGCCTGCGTTACGGCACCATCCCGGTGGTCCGCAAGACCGGCGGACTGGGCGACACGATCCGGAACCTTTCCCTCGACGGCACGACCGGCAACGGGTTCGTGTTCGAGCCCTACCAAGCCGAGGCGTTCCTGGGGTCACTCCAGGAGGCCCTGGCCGCCTACCAAAAACCCGAGGTTTGGAGGCCCTTGGTCCAACGGGCCATGTCCCAGGACTTTTCCTGGAACGCCTCCGCCCAAAAATACCTGGATCTCTACGAAAAGGTCTTGGCAAAACCCTGAAAACCCCGTCTTTGGGGGTGGCCCGCCCCGACTTTCAGCCACCCCCCCTTCCAAGGGTTCCCGCCCTTAGTTATAGTGCGCTTCCATAAGGACGATGGAGCCTGATACCCCGGGTGCATACGCCCCGAGGTTTTTTTTTACCCGGAACCGGGGGGTGAAGCGTTTACCCTGGCCTCGGATTTCCGATCGAGGAGCCGAAGGCCCGAAAGGGCCCTACGACGTGAACCCAACCATGGACACCCATAAGAGCCTGATCCAAATCCTGAACGAGACCCCGGGCGCCCTTCATGAGCGCTGGGAGAACTCCGTGCGGGAATTCCAGGCCCGGTTGACCCCGCTTTTCTCACAGATCGGCATCTACGCCCAGGTCCATGGGCTTCTCCTGGACTTGGTGGACCTGGTGGAACGGTCGGGCAGCGTGGAACAGGCCGTGGACGCCGAGTTCGCCCCCATCCTGGACCATCTCAAGGCCCTCCAAAGCCAGCACCACCTCTCCACCCGGGACCTCGTCTTCCTGCTCTTCTCCATGAGGGACCTCCTGAAGGACACGGTGGAGGCCGCCCCGAACAACCCGGAGGACCTCAAGGCGCACCAGCATGTGGTCACCCAGGTGAGCCTGTTGTTGAACCGCCTGGGCCTGGTGTCCTTCGAGACCGCCATGCGGGCCCGGGACGATGAGAACTCGCCCCAGGACGTCCTGGCGATCGAATACGCGCTCCTTTACGAACGTACCCGCCAAATGGCCATCACCGACCCACTCACGGGCCTCCACAACTTCGGTTACTTCCGTGACCGGCTCCGGGAGGAGCGGGCCCGCGCCGAGCGGTACCAGCGCCTCCTGTCGCTCATCCTGTTGGACCTCGACCATTTCAAGGTCTACAACGACACCAACGGGCACCCCGCGGGGAACGACGTCCTCCGGAAGATCGCCCAGATCCTCAAGGAGGAGGCCCGGGAGACCGACTTGGTGGCACGGTACGGGGGCGAGGAGTTGGTGGTCCTCCTGCCCGAGGCGAACCGCCGCACGGCCTGGGAAGTGGCGGAACGGATCCGGGCCAGGGTGGCCTCGACCGAGTTCTTCAATATGGACAAACAGCCCCTCGGCCGGGTGACCCTCTCCGCCGGGGTGGCCACCTTCCCGGTGGACGCCGAGAACGAGGATGTCCTCGTGGCGCGTGCCGACGAGAGCCTGTACCTGGCCAAGAGCCAGGGACGGAACCGGGTGGCGGTCTACGATCCCCCGGACAAGGTCACCCTGGTCTATTGGCCCGAACCCTGGGTCACCCACGTGGCACTGGTGGGCAACTTCAACAATTGGGACAAGGACGCCGACCCCATGGAGCGGCAAGCCGACGGGTCCTACCGTTTCATCCTTTCGCTGAACCCCGGCAAATATCCCTACAAGTTCGTCCTAAACGGGAGCGCCTGGATCCCCGACCCATCCGCCGCCGAGAGCCAGCACGACGACCTGGGGGGGCAGAACAGCATCCTTCGGGTCCATAAGACCTCCGCCCAACCCGCCCCCGCCACGACTTAAAAACCAACGACAAAAAAACATCCGATTTCACCACAGAGACACAGAGCCACAAAGTTTCATTTTTCACGGTTGTAAACAAAGGGCGAAGTTTTGGCCGCCGTTACAGGGTTGCGGGTGACAAGGCATCAGAACAGTGACTTTTTGTTCTTTGTTCACAGTGCCTTCCCTTTTTAACTGTGTCCCTGTGCCCCTGTGGTAAATATGGGTGTGGCCTTTGGTTTGCCACCCCCCGAGCCCTCTGTTAAACTTGCGGACCTTGCCGGACCATTCCCCGACGGTGGCATCATGGCCGACTACAAACCGACCCTCAACATCACCCAGACCGCCTTTCCCATGAAGGCCAACCTGCCCCAGACCGAACCCGCCCGGGTGGATTTCTGGGAAAAACTCCAATTGCCCCAGCGGCTGTCCGAGAGGCGCCGCGGCGCCCCCAAGTGGATCCTCCATGACGGCCCCCCCTTCGCCAACGGCGACATCCACATGGGCACCGCCCTCAACAAGATCCTCAAGGACATCATCGTCAAGTTCAGGTCCCTGAAGGGGTTCGACGCGCCCTACGTGCCGGGTTGGGACTGCCACGGCATGCCCATCGAGCACAAGGTGGTGGAGCAGCTGGGCGAGGCCGCCAAGACGATCGGAAAGATCGAGCTTCGCAAGAAGTGCCGCAACTACGCCCTCAAGTTCATGGAGCGCCAGAAGAAGGAGTTCCTCCGGCTGGGCGTGCAGGGCGATTTCGACCACCCCTACCTCACCCTCTCGGCCCGTTACGAGAACAGCATCGTGGACTCGTTCCAAAAGCTCCTGAGGGACGGCTACATCACCCGGGGGGAGCGGCCGATCCTCTGGTGCCCCGTCTGCAAGTCCGCCCTGGCCGAGGCCGAGGTGGAATACGCCGACCACGAGTCCCTCTCGGTGACCGTGGCGTTCCCGGTGAAGACCTGGCCCGCCGGGGTGTTCCAAGGGGTTTCCCGGGAGAAGATGTCGGTCCTGATCTGGACCACCACGCCCTGGACGCTCCCGGCGAACCTGGGCATCTCGGTGCACCCCGACTTCACCTACGTGGCGGTGCGGGTGGGTGACCAGACGTTTGTCCTGGCCAAGGACCTCCTGAACGCCACCTCCGCCTCCGCCGGCTGGACCGACCCCGAGGTCCTGGGCGAGTGCCGGGGATCCGAGCTGGACCGCGCGGTCTGCCGACACCCCTTCCTCGACCAGGACTCCCTGGTGATGGTGGGTGCCCATGTCACGGCCGACGCCGGCACGGGCTGCGTGCACACGGCGCCCGGCCACGGCCGTGAGGACTATGAGATCGGGTTGCGGTACAACCTGCCGGTCTATTCCCCGGTGGACGAGGCGGGGAAATACGACGCTGGGTTTCCCGAGTTCCAGGGCGTCTCGGTCTGGGACGCCAACGCGATGATCGTGGAGAAGCTCAAGGGACTGGGCCGCCTGGTGGCCGTGGAAAAGATCAAGCACAGTTACCCCCATTGCTGGCGGTCCAAGAACCCCGTGATCTTCCGGGCCACGAGCCAGTGGTTCATCCAACTCGACCACCGGGACCTGCGGAAAAAGGCCCTGGCCGAAATCGACGGAAAAGTCGAATGGATCCCCGGTTGGGGCAAGGACCGCATCCGCAACATGGTGGCTGGCCGGGTGGATTGGTGCATCTCCCGCCAAAGGTCCTGGGGGGTGCCCATCACGGCGCTCTATTGCGGGCCCTGCGGCAAGGTGGTGGTGGACGAGGCGGTCTCCCGGAACGTGCGGGCCCTGGTGCAGGCCGAGGGGATCGACGGTTGGTTCAACCATACGGCGGAGGATGTCCTGCCGGCCGGCACCAAATGCTCCTGCGGCTCCACCTCCTTTAAGAAAGAAGAGGACATCCTCGACGTTTGGTTCGAGTCCGGCGTGTCCCACAAGGCCGTCCTGGAGGACCCCGCCCACCCCGAGCTCGTTTGGCCCGCGAACCTCTACCTGGAGGGGAGCGACCAGCACCGCGGTTGGTTCCAACACGCCCTTTGGACCGGGGTGGCCCTCGAGGGCCGGGCGCCGTTCAAGCAGGTCCTGACCCACGGATGGGTGCTGGACGCCCAGGGCAAGGCCATGCACAAGAGCGCGGGAAACGCGATCGACCCCATGGACCTCATGAAGGACTACGGCGCCGACATCCTGAGGCTCTGGGTCGCATCCGAGGACTACACCCAGGACGTTGGAATCGGGCCCGAACTGCTGAACCGCATGTCGGAGGCCTACCGCCGGGTGCGCAACACTTTCCGCTTCCTCCTCGGCAACCTGGCCGACTTTGACCCCAAGAGCCACTCGGTGCCCGCGGCGGCCCTCCTGCCGTTGGACCGTTGGGCCGGGTTGGAGCTCCGGGCGTTCATCGGCCAGCTGGAGGAGGCCTACGGCCGCTACGAGTTCACCAAGGTCTTCCACGAGTTGGACAATTTCTGCGCCTCGACCCTGAGCTCGCGGTACTTCGACATCCTGAAGGACCGGCTCTACACCCACGGGGCGGACTCGACGACCCGTCGCAGCGCCCAAACCACCCTTTACGGCATCCTGAAGGCCCTCACTACGGTGGTGGCGCCGATCCTGTCTTTCACCGCCGAGGAGATCTGGCAATCCCTGCCGGCGACCCAACGGGATGGGGAGAGCGTGTTCCTGTCCGATTGGCCCGTGGCCCCTCCCCTGACCGAGGGAGAAAACAAGGAACGGGCCGATTGGGAACAGATCTTCGCGGTCCGGGAAGCGGTGACCCGGTCCCTGGAACCCCTCCGCCGCGACAAGGCCATCGGGAGTTCCTTGGAAGCCGAGGTGACGCTTTACCTGGAGGCCCCGGCCCTCCGGGCCTTGTTGGAACGGCACTTGGCCGACCTGCGGTACTATTTCCTGGTGTCCCGGGTTACCCTCCGGGACCAAGCCGCGCCCGCGGGGACCCCCAAAGCCGAGAAGATCACCGGGTTGTCCCTCGTCGTCGGCAAGTTCGGGGCTGGGACGAAATGCGCTCGCTGTTGGAACTACTACGAACCCTCGGACATGGACCCGGCCAATGGGGAACTTTGCGTCCGTTGCGCGCCCGTGGTGGCGGCCGTCGGCCGGCCCGGGGGAAACGCTTGATCCTCCTGGGCGTCTCCCTCCTGGCGTTGGCGTTCGACCAGTTGACCAAGGCCCTGGTGGTCCATGGCTTCCAACTCAACGAATCCCGTCCCATCCTGGACGGTTTCCTCAATTTCACCTACGTCCAGAACCCCGGGGCGGCCTTCGGGTTCATGGCGGAACTTCCAGGGTTGTTGCGGGTCCCATTCTTCATCGCCATCACCTTCGCGGCGGGCTTCATCATCTACGCCTTCCAACGGTTCCTTCCGCCGGAGCGCCACCTGCCCAGGGCCTACCTGGGGCTGATCTGGGGCGGCGCCATGGGCAACTGCGTGGACCGGGTGATGTACGGTCGGGTGGTGGACTTCATCGAGGTGTACTTCAAGAGCTACCATTTCTACGTCTTCAACGTGGCGGACTCCTGTATCTCCGTGGGGATCGGCCTGCTGGCGTTGGATTACCTTTTGGAGAAGCCGTCAACCGGGAAGGCCTAGACCATGCATCCCATCCTCTTCACGATCCATCCCTTCACGATGTTCGGCCGATCCTTCGGCCCCTTCGAGCTTTACACCTACGGCTTGATGCTGGCCCTGGCCTTCGCGGTGGGCCTGCCGCTCCTGGCGAAGGACACGGGAAGGTTCCTGGCCCCCCGGGTGGGGTTGACGCCCGAGCAGGGCTTCAACCTGACCTTCGACCTGTTCACTTGGGTGATCCCCTTTTCCCTGGTGGGCGGCCGCCTCTTTTTCGTCGTGGAAAACCACACGGAGTTCACTGGGTCCTGGCTGGAGTGGTTCTATATCTGGGAAGGCGGATTGGTTTATTACGGGGGGCTCGTGGGCGCCGTACTCGCGGCCCTCGTCTGGCTCCATAAGAACAAATGGCCGATCCCCCTGTTCCTGGACTTGGCGGCCCCCTATATCCTGCTCGGACAGGCCTTTGGCCGGGTGGGCTGCTACAGCCAGGGATGCTGCGGGGGGATCGTGGACCCGGTCCATGGGGTGATCTTTCCGGGCCTGGGGGACAACCTGCCGCACCTGCCTACCCAACTCTGGGAACTTTACGGTGACTTGGCGCTTTTCCTGGTCCTTTTCCTCGTCCGAAAGAAACTGATGAAGCATTCCGGGGTGATGATCTCGCTTTACGCGGTCACCTACGGCTTGCTCCGGTACATCATCGAGTTCTGGCGTCGGGACGGGTCTAAGCACTACCTACATTGGTTCCTCTCGCCGTCGCAAGCCATGAGCTTTTTCCTGGTGCTGGGGGGCTTCGCCGTCCTGACCTGGCTGCACTTCAGGGAACACCGGATGAAAAACGAGTCGAAAACTAAAAGCGATTCAACCACGGGGGGCACGTCCAGCGCATCAAGCGAACTTCAATGAACACGGGACAATCCCGCCTCCATATCATGGAAGCGGGCGGGACGGAGACGGCGGAGTAAAATCTTGGAATAACTTAAATCGAAAATTCTGATGGATGGTTACCCTGTGCCCTACGCTTTCCCGGCGGTCCAATGAATCTTGTTTACGTTCAGCGGCGCGGGACGGCCGGCTTATAGGAAGCGGAGAAGAGTGACATCCCGACGGGTGGATGAACGATCCCCTCCGCCATTTGGATCAATGGCACCAGCTTGTCATAGAGAAGCATCTGTCCCTTGGGGATGATCTTCCGCCTCAACACCTTCCCGTTCAGCCACCAGCCCGGAATGCCCGGCAGGTTCATATACCGGCACTCCACGGTTTTGAACCCGGCCTCTCGCGTCTTGGAATTGAGTTCGGATTTGGAGTACCGGCGGAAATGTCCGTAGGTCCGATCCATGGACCCGTAGAGGGATTGGAGCGCAGGGACGAACACCAAGAGATGGCCCCCCCCGGGAAGGAGCCTCAGGCATTCTTGGAGCGTCCGTCGGTCGTTTTCGACGTGCTCCAGGACGTTGACGCAGACGATGGTGTCGGGTCGGAAGGACTTGAGGCTTTGGAGGCTCCGCTCGAGGTTGATCCGCCGGTATAGGACGTTGCGGGCCCCCCGGAGGTGCTTACGGGCTTCCTCCAAGTAATGGCCGTTCACGTCGGCCGCGCAGACGTGCCCGTGGTCCGTGAGGTAATGGGTGATATTGCCGGTGCCGCATCCGATCTCCAGGATCCGGAGCCCCAGGAAAGGTTGGATGATCCGATAGATCCACCGGTTGTATTGGACCGCGAGGGCCAAGTCGTCCAGGGTTTCCCGTTGATTTTCCTCGGCCGTGACCGGGCTCGGTAAGGATGGGGGGGCCATGTTGAAAAGTCCTTCCTGGTTGGCGGTATCGCGGCGTTGGGCCCGGATTGGACCGCCATCATAGCATGAAGGTTTCGGGGGTCCCGGGAGGGGCGCCCGGGGCCCCTTTGGAAAGTCCCTCTGGCAACCGGTGGGACGGGGTATATTGTGGCCGTTCATATGCGGTACCGTATCAGGGCTCTATTAACCTTCGGAGGAATCGATGCCCCGGAAGCGAAGCGCCGTTTCCAAAAGGAAACAACCGAGGAGAATACGGGGGGCGAATCGAACGATCCCCCCGGGCGTTTCCCAGGCCCCCGTCTACGCGCAACCGGTCGCGCCTCCGGACTCCTCCGACTGGTTCCAACCCATCCGGATCCCCTTGGCGCTGATCGCCGGCGCTTATGGCGCGTATTTTTGGAACGGTGTCCACACCCAATGGCTCAAGGGTTTTCCGTTCCAGGTCCTGTTCGTTTGGCTGGTTTGGGGGGCTTTTTCAAAGCGGGTGCATGATCCTGAACCGAGCGGCGCCGAACCGACCCCCGTGCCCGTCCCGGTCCTTCCTCCGGGTTCCCGTAAACAGGGGAAACCCCTGCCGGCCCCTTCTGAAGCAAAGGACTCCCGCGGCGCCTCCGGTATCCTCTGGGCCGTCCTGATCCTCGTCCTAGCGGGGTCCACCTCGACCCTCTATGGGTTAGACCGCTTTGGACCGGGCCTTTGGGTCCTCATGGGGACCTTGGCCCTGGTGGCTGTGGTTTTCAGGTTGCGGGGGGAAGATCGGGTTTCCTGGCGTCTGGCCTCCGAAAAAAAATGGCTCTGGGCGGTCTTGGCGATCGCGTTCCTCATGAGGTTCCCTTTCCTCAAGATGAATTTCACGAGCTTCCAGATTGATGAGGCCAACCACCTCGCGGACGGGGTCCGCGTCATGAAGTGGGAAATCACCTCGCCCTTCGCCACCGGCTGGTGGGGCAACCCTTCCATGCCTTACTTTTTCACCGCGGCTTGGTTCAAGGTCTTCGGGGTGTCCCTGGCCGTGGGCCGCGCGATGTCCGCCTTCTACATGATGGTGGCCTTCGTCATTTTTTACCGATGGTCGAGGCTGTATTTTTCGGCCGTCGCCAGCCTCTCGGCCTTGGGGTTCATGGTCGTGGGCTGGTGGGTGCTTTTCTACAGCTTGTCGCCCTTCACCGACGCGATCACCGTGATGTTCGAGGTCCTCGCCTTTTACCTCCTGGAGACAGCCCTCCGGTCGGGGGAGCGTTGGCGGTACTTTTGGTTCGGGGTCGTCGCCGCCGGGTCGGTCATGACCTACATTTCGGGCCGGCTGATTCCCGTGATCCTATTCCTCTCGGTGGCGGGTTTGCTGGTTTTCGCCCGGGGGTTCCGGAGCGTCAACCGTTGGAAGGGCCTCGCCCTTTCGGGGCTTGTTTTCCTCTGGGCCATCTCCCCCTTTCTCCTTTACCTCGCCCATGACACCGCCAACTTGGTGGGACGGGCCGCGCAATTGAGCATCTTCACCGAAATGAACCGGTCGGGCGATCACCGCCTGGTTTTCAAGACCTGTTATTGGAGCGCGGTCTCCTTCCTGGGGATCACGGATTCCGGTTTCGATCCCCGATTCGGCCTCTCGGGGGTGGCCATGACGGACATGGTCACGAGCGCCCTGGTGCTCATCGGCCTGGGGCTCACCTTCGTCAGCCTCAGGAGCCGGGCCACCTGGATGGTCCTACCCGGGTTCATTGGCGGCGTCATCGCGAACGGGTTCGCCATCCAGGGGCCGAACCCGGACCCGAGTTATATGAACGCGCAACGGTTCTTTTTCCAGGTCCCTTTCCTCTATTTCATGCTGGCCCGGGGGATGGATTGGATCCTGGCCCTCGCCGGGAAGGCCGGGGAATCCCGGGCCCTCCGTCGTTTGGGGGGATTACTGCTGGGGGCGGGGTGGGCCCTTTCCCTGGCGCTCAACGCGAAAGTGTATTACCGCGACATCCAAAAGGACGCCAACTGCCAGGAATCCATGAGCTTCTTTTGCGCCAAGTACGTGGAAATGTACGAGCGGCTCTACCCGAAGTACCACTTCGTGGTCCAGTGGGAAGCCTACCAGTCGAACGAGAGGTTCCTCTTGGGGGACCGGGTCAAGCTCACCGTGTTGGACGCGGACAAGTTCAAGGTTCCCATCATGAACCCGGTGAACCGGGACGTCCTGCTGATGTTCCCGATGTGGGATTGGAAGGGCCAGGCGGCGGAAATCAAGAAGATCTACCCGGAGGCCGTCTGGAACGACGATTTCCACGAATATCACCAGTCCTCCATGAACATCGTCGCGATCCCCTTAGCCGCCATCATCCGGGAGCGTCACGGGAAGCCGCCCGTGGGGGATCCCCTGCCTTGAGAAAGAAAACCAAGGCGAAGCCTGAGGCGTTCGAGGTGGACTTGGATTCGGCGGGCCAGAGGCTCGACCTGTTCATCGCCTCGAAGTTGCCCGACTGCTCCCGCAATGAGGCCCAGCGCCTGATCGAGGGGGGGCATGTCCATCCCCTCAACCCCTCCCGGCCCCTCAAGTCCAGCATGCCCGTGAAGCTCGGCCAAAGGTTCGCCGTGGCCATCCCCGAGCCGGCCCCCACCCACCTGAAGGCCCAGGCCATCCCCTTGGACGTGGTCTTCGAGGATGACGCGATCCTCGTGGTCAACAAGCCCGTGGGGATGGTGGTGCACCCCGGCGCGGGCAACCCCGAGGGCACCCTGGTGAACGCCGTCCTGGCCCATTGCCCCGACATCGACGGGGTGGGCGGCCAGCGCCGCCCCGGGTTGGTGCACCGGTTGGACAAGGACACCTCGGGGCTCATCGTGATCGCCAAGAACGGGAAAGCCTTCAAGGGCCTGACCCGACAGATCGTGAGGCGCGAGATGAGGCGCGAGTACGTGGGGATCGTCCGGGGGGAGCTCAAGGGGAGCGGCACCATCGAGGCGCCCCTGGGCCGCGACCCGCAGGACCGCAAGAAGATGGCGGTCCGCAACGAGGAGGGCAAGGAAGCCGTCACGCACTTCAAGGTCCTGGAGAGTGGTGAGAAGGCCAGCCTGGCCCATTTCAAGCTGGAGACCGGCCGCACCCACCAGATCCGGGTCCACAGCGAGTTCATCGCCCACCCGATCCTGGGGGACCACACCTACCACGGCGAGTCGCCCCTGGCCGCGCGCCAGATGCTCCACGCCTTCCGCCTGACGATCACCCACCCGACCCTGCGGGTGAAGAAGACCTTCACGGCCGCCCCGCCGAGGGACTTCGAGGATTGCCTCAAGAGTTTGGACATCCGGGTCCCGGACTGGAAGAAGCTGGTGTGGAAGGACCAGGTTTAGTTGGCTTCGGCTTTCACCCACGCGTTCACGGGGCTGATGGCGGGGAAGATCGCCCCGGGGGAACCCCGGC
>CAYMOV010000041.1:17104-19985 GCA_964392085.1 uncultured bacterium | reverse complement strand
GCCACATCGCCCGTCTCGCCCCGGTCCACGCGTCCGGCCGTGTGGCTGAATCGGTCCCAGATCGACTCGCCTTTTCCGTCGGCCTTCCAGGACCCTTCAATCTGGTAGGACGCCGTGGCGGTGCCCCAGAGGAATCCCTTGGGAAAGGCCGCGCCGATTTGGACGGGAAATCCAACCTTGGTTTTCACGAAATCAATCCCTCGTCACCAGAGTGTCAAATCCTAATCCGTTTTTATTAAATCGTCACTTCACCCTGTGGCTCAGTGTCCCTGTGGTGAAAGCGATTTGTCTTCAGTGCTTTTTCTCGAATTGGATACGGGTCTTGAGCGAATCCGCGTTGAGGGCCCCAAGTTGGGCCTCCAGGTTTTGGGTTTGGGCCGCCAAGGGCGCCACCGACCGGATCGCTTCCTCCAGCGCCGTCCAAACCCTTTGGGCTTTTCGGTTCAGGCGTAGCGCCGTCAGGAGCGCCGACAAACCGTGCCAGTCCACGGGAAGAATCCTCCGGTCCCGCAGCAATTCAGCCGTCTCTCCCCCGCCGGTCCCAGCGTAAAGGACGTAAGCGGACGGCTCCGGAATATAGAGCAGTCCGCCCGCCAGGGGGTTCGCCACGTGGCCGGAAGCCATCCGTGCCAGGTCATGGACCCTCGTGCGGCAGGCCGCGTCGTTGGAATCCATGGGAAGCAACGCCATCATGGGGATCTCCCCCATGGCGGTGAGGAGCCAGAGTGACCCGGCCGTTTCCCCCGGCCGGTAATCCCCCTCCTCCAAGAAATCCTTTGCGATCTGGGCCAAGTCCGCCGTAGCGGGAGGGGCGGGGCTCCCTTCCCGGAGGGCTTGTCGGGCCAACCGGAGGCTCTTGGCTCCCTCTCCGATTCGGCCCGCCTCCAGGCGCAGCTCCAACAATTCGTGGGCGGCTTCATTCAGGGGGGAGGGCCCGGCTTGGGGCACGGTTTCCAGTCTGCGGAGGGATTCGGCCAGCCATTGGTCGGCCAGGCGTTTCGCAGGGGAATCGACGGGAGGGGCCTCCGTGAGGAAGCCACGGCGTTTTTTGCCGATCAATAGGAAGGCCAAGCCGCCCATGACCGCGGCGAAGGCGAAGATGACCAGGATGAACCCGATGAACGGCAGTCCCACGTCGGCTCCTTTTTAAATGGCGGGGCATTATAAGCCAAATATCGGATAAACCCATATTCACCACAGGACGCTGAGGCGCAGGGGACATTTTACTTTTTGACGAATTCAACCATCAGCCTAAGCTGACTTTGTGTCCCCGCGTCTCCGGGCCGAGGCTAACGTTTTTTATGCGGTTGGGAGCCGAATCCGAATCGCCTCAGCGCCTGGGGGTCCTTGCGCCAGTTGGGGAACACCTTCACCCGCATCTCCAGGAACACCTTGCCCTGCGTCAGCTTCTCAATCTCCAGGCGGGCCGCCATCCCGATGGCCTTGAGGCGGTTCCCCTTGGCCCCGATGACGATCCCCTTCTGGTTGTCCTTCTCGACGAACAGGTCCACCTGGATCACCGTGGGGTCCGGCGGTTCCTTTTCCTCGAAGGACACGATTTCGATGGCCAACTCGTAGGGCAGTTCCTGTTGGAGTTGGAGGAAGCATTGCTCCCGGATGAGTTCCACGGTCAGTTCCCGGACCGTCTTGTCCGTGAGGGTGTCTTCCTCGTATATGGGCGGCCCTTCCATCAAGTGGTCCCGGAGCCCCAGCAGGACTTCCTTCGTCCCCAGGCCGTTGATGGCCTGGATTCGGAATACCGATTCCGTCCCGAAGGTTTCCTTGATCTTGGCTTCCAGGGGTTCCACTGCTTCGGCGGGCAGTTGATCGGTCTTGTTGAGGGCCAGGACCTTGGGTCCCTTGAACTCCCGGATGCGGAGGGCGGCTTTCTCATCCTCTTCCGTGACTCCCCGGGTGGCGTCCACGAGGTACAGGACGGCCTCGGCGTTCTTCAGGGCCTCCTCGACCTCCTCGAGCATGTGGACCGACACCGCGTGTTGGGGCACGTGAAGGCCCGGGGTGTCGAGGAAGGCGATCTGGCAGGTCTCGTCCTGGTAGACGCCCAGGAGCTTGCCACGGGTGGTCTGGGGCTTGGGGGACACGATGGCCAGCTTCTGGCCGAGTACCTGGTTGAGGAAGGTGGACTTACCGGCGTTGGGGCGGCCCAGGATGGCCACGGTTCCGGAGCGGAAGGTCGGTTCCATCAAGCCGCCACGAGAGGGCGGGTCACATCGAAGATTCGGTCGGTCGGAATGTTGAACTCCTGGATCAATTCTTTCGGGTAGTCGAGGCAACAGGTCTTGGCGGGCTCGTGACCGTCGGAACCCGTTGAGAACCGCGAACCCGCCTTCAAGGCCTTGGCCATGAGGCGTCGCGTGGGGGTACGCCAACGGTTGGAGATCTCCAGGGCCACCCCATGTTTCAAGAGTAGGGCCAATAGGCCGTCCTCCCACCACTCCGGGAAAGCCTTCTCGGGCTCCCCCAGGGCGAGGGGCGGCAGCATGGTGCAATGGCCCAGGATGTCGTACTTTTGCGATGAAAACTCGCGATCCAGCAATTCCAGGTGGCGTTTAAGGAAGGCGTCCATCCCGCCGAATTGGACGCGGGGGTCCCATCCCGGCTTCTTGCCCCGGGTCCAATCCAGGAGCGCGCTGAAGGACTGCCGGACCCCATCCACCTCCATCCCGTGGACACTGCCGATGACGTAATCGAACTTGGACCGGAGCCCCGGCGGGATCGGGAAGGACCGACCCAGGTCCATCTCCACCCCCCGGGCCACCGGGTATTGGCTGAGGTAATCGGCGTAGGCCAGGAGGCGCGCCTCGGAGTTGAGGTAATCCCCCATACCGGCGTGGTCCGACAACCCGACCCGGACCCCTTC
>CAYMOV010000041.1:11465-17004 GCA_964392085.1 uncultured bacterium | reverse complement strand
GGCACTTCCGGGGCCGACCCAACCAACGCCGCCTCTTCACTATTTGTTTTTTTCTTGCGGGGGCGCTTGGGGGGTTCCTTCTTTTCGGCCGGGAACTCCAACTTCACCACCCGGGCCTTGTCGATCTTCCGGGCATCGGCCTCCAGGATGGTGAATTCCGCCTGGTTGTCCGAGAGGATGCGGCCTTTCCGGGGAACCTTGCCCGCGAGTTCCACCAGGTAACCACCCAGGCTGGCCACTTCCCCCTTGGGCTCCAGTTTGATCCCTAAGGCCTGGTTCACCTCGTCTAGGGGCGTGGAAGCCTCAACGTTGAAGGACCCGTCCTCGTTGCGGACGATGGTCTTTTCCTCCTCCAACGGCTCATGTTCGTCCCGGATGTCGCCGATGATCTCCTCGATCAGGTCCTCCAGGGTCACCAACCCAGCGGTGCCCCCGTACTCGTCCACCACGATGGCGATGTGCATCTTGCCCCGCTGGAACTGCTCCATCAGGCGGTCCACCTTCATGGATTCGGGGATGAAATACGGCTGGCGCAGGATGTCGTGGAGCACGATGAGGTCGCGGTGCTTCCAGACCGACAGCAGGTCCCGGGTGTGGATGATGCCCACGATGTTGTCCCGGTTGGCCTTGTAGACCGGCAGGCGGGAATAGCCGGTCTGTACCGCGAGGTCCACGATGGATTCGATGGGCGTCTGGAGGTCGACCGCCACCATATCCGTCCGGGGGATCATGACGTCCCGAACCCGCTTGTCCGAGAACTTGAAGATGGACCGGATCATCTGGTCCTCCTCCTCCTCGATGGTGCCTTGCTTGACGCCCATCTCGATCCAAAGCTTGATGTCCTCCTCGGTGACCTGCGAGACGGCCGCGTCCTGCTTGGGGACGAACCGCCGCACGAGTGCGTTCAGGATCCAGGTGAAGGGCGAGATCAACCGGTCGAATAGGTAGACCGGGAGGATCAACGACAAGGCGGTTTGGTGCGGGAAGGTCCGGGCGGTGACCTTCGGAATCACCTCCCCGAACACCACGATGATCAGGGTGACCCCCAATGACATCAGGAGGCCCGCCATCGCGGGGCTGTAGTCGAAGTTGCGCGCCAAACGATCGGCCAGGTGCGCGGCCAGGAAGGACGCCATGATATTGACGGTGTTGTTGCCCACCAGGATGGTGGTGAGGATGCGGTTCGGGTGCGCCAACCAGGCCTGGAAGGCGGGCGCCACCAGGCTGTGGCCCTCCGCGAGTCGTCGGGCTTCCACCCGGTTCAAGGACAACAAAGCCGTCTCGGCGGCGGCGAAAGCCACGCTTCCGAGCAGTAAAACACCCATCAAGGCCAGGTTCAGGAAAACCGCGCTGTCCACTTTCTAAACCCGCTTTCTTCCCAGGATCCCGTCCTGGAGCGTGAACATTTCTTTTTCACCCCGCCGGGTGGCGTGGTCGAAACCCAACAGGTGAAGCAACCCATGCACCCACAAGAGGGACACCTCGTCCCCCAGGGTCTTCCCGGCGGCCCTTGCTTGGCGTCGGGCGGCTGGAAGGCTGATCACCACATCGCCGAGGTCCACCGCCATTCCCCTCGGGGCGGCCAAGGGCTCACCTTCCATCTGGGCGAAGGACAAAACGTCCGTGGGTTTGTCCTTTCCCCTCCATTCACGGTTGAGCTTCCGGACCGCGGCGTCCCCCGTCAGGAGGAGCGACACCTCCGCCCGGCGCGCGAAGGACGTTCCCCGGACCTTCCCCAGGGTCTTTTCCCCCAGGCGCCTCAAAGCCGCCTCGCCCGGCCCGCCCTGGACCGTGCGGCTCAAATGGAGTTTCAACGGGACCTTCTCATCGCCCCGGAGGGGGTGTTTGGGATTTCTTCCGGTTCTCGTCGTTCTCGTAAGCCTCGATGATCCTCCCCACCAAGGGGTGGCGAACCACGTCGACCTTCTCGAAGTCCACGAAGGCCACGCCCTGCACGCCCTGGAGGATTCCCCGGATCTTGACGAGGCCCGACTCTTGGTCGCGGGGCAGGTCCACCTGGGTGACGTCGCCCGTCACCACCATCCGGGACCCCATTCCCATCCGGGTCAGGAACATCTTCATCTGCTCGGGTTTGGTGTTCTGCGCCTCATCCAGGATGATGAAGGCGTTCGTAAGGGTCCGGCCGCGCATGTAGGCCAGGGGCGCCACCTCGACCATCTTCTGCTGGAACAGTCGTTGGAGCTTCTCGAACTCGATCATGTCGTAAAGCGCGTCGTAGAGCGGCCGAAGGTAGGGATCCACCTTGTCCTGGAGGTCGCCCGGCAGGAAGCCCAGCTTCTCCCCCGCCTCCACCGCGGGCCTCGTCAGGATCAACCGGTGGACGTCCCCGTTGCGGAGGGCGGCCACCGCCATGGCCATAGCCAGGTAGGTCTTACCGGTCCCCGCGGGTCCGACCCCGAAGACCACGTCATTACGGCGGATGGCATCGACGTAGCGGCGCTGGTTGGCCGTCTTGGGCGCGATGGGCTTCTTGCGCGAGGACAGGAGCAGGGTGTCCCCGGAATTTCCGGAGGGTTCCATCTTCTCCGAACCCGGGTTCTTCTCATGGGCGATGGCCTGTTCCACCTGGAACGGGGAGATGTAACCCTCATGGCCCTTCTGGAGTTCACCCCGGAGACGCTCCAAGACCTGCGCCGCCCGCGCCACTTCCTCGGGTTCCCCCGAGAGGAGGATCTCGTCACCTCGCGCCACCAATTGGACCTCGAAGGCGTCCTTGAGGGACCGGAGGGTCCCCTCGCGCTCGCCGCAGAGCTGGACCCATTCCCGGGGATCGGTCAGGTGGATTTTACGGACGACGGCTTGGGACATGGACTCTTTCCGTGAAAATCGTTCCAGCGCTTTCCAAAATACCCGCGAGACCCGAAACCCACCCGAGGGGCCCGCCGTTAGCGGTTGGCGGTTGGCGGTTAGCCAAGACTTTCAAGCCCATGCTACAGCGGGGGTAAAAAAAAGACTCCCCTGCCCCAAAGGGACAAGGGAGTCGCCAGCGACCTTCGACGTCGGATCCTGTAACGGTTCGATCAGAAATAATCGACCGGCAGGGTCTCGCGGGGCTTGGTGTGGGGCACGAATTTCGGGGTGTCGGAGGCCGACTTGCGGGCCTTGTCCACCTCGGCCTGGGGCACGCCCTTGCGCACCGAGAACTCCTGCTTCGGGTAGATCAGGTCCGGGTCCTGGATCTGGTCCCGGTTGGCCTTGAAGATCAGCGGCCACTGGAACGGATCGCCGTAGGCGCTGCTCTTGCCGGAGATGGCCCAGAGGGTATCGCCCTTCACCACGGTGTACTTGGAGGAAGCCTCGGCCTTGGCCGGGGCGGCCGTTTGGGCCTGGACTTGTTCGTTGGTCTGCGGCTGGGCCGGGACTTCAGAACCCTCAATCCGCTTTTTCCCGCCGCAACCCACCACCAGAAGACTGGCGGCCGTCAAGGCCATCAGCACTTTGAAAGAACGCATCCCAAACCTCCCCTTATTGAATGTTTATTCGTCCCGGGAAAGGGCTTCAACCCTCCCCCGACCCATCATTTGACTTACTGTGAATTATCCGCCGGTTGGGTTTCCTGGCCGTTCGGCGAAGCCTGTCCCGGATCCGACGCGGGGGCCACGGTCTTGGTCGGTCCTGCGTCCATTCCCATAAGTCGTCCGGTATTGGGGTCGATGCAACCCGCCGCCAAAAAACCAACAGCCCCCAAAACGGCCAATAACTTCAGAAAACCCACGGCGCCCTCCTAGGGGTTGTGGACCTCGCGGAGGAACCGACCAGGGAGCGTGGTTTCCGTTCAGGCCACATTATGCGTCCCACCCCCCGGGGGGTGTCAAGCTGTCTCAAGGGCTTTGGGACTGAAACCGGCCCAATTACTACCCCCAATCATATCGATAGGACCCTTTGGCATTCCTTGGGGTTCCCGGTTTTAACTGAGGTCCTCCGGTACGATTTGGATGCGGTTCTCCTCGAGCAACTTGTCCTCAATGATCGATGGTGCGTTGGTCAGGAGGCAGACCGCCTTGGCCGTCTTGGGGAAGGCGATGACGTCGCGGATCGAGGTGGCGCCGGTCAGGAGCATGACGATCCGATCCAGGCCGAAAGCCATGCCGCCGTGGGGCGGGGCCCCGTAGGAGAGGGCCTTCAGGAGAAACCCAAACTTGCGCTCGGCGTCCTCCGGGGCGATCTTCAGGAGCTCGAAGATCTTGGCCTGGAGGTCCGGCCGGTGGATACGGATGCTGCCGCCTCCGAGTTCGAACCCGTTCAGCACCACGTCGTAGGCCCGGGCTTGGGCCTTCGTGGGGTCCTGGTCCAACAGGGCCAAATCCTTTTCCTTGGGGGCCGTGAAGGGATGGTTGACCGCCATGAGGTTGCCCTTCTCGTCCTTCTCGAAGCAGGGGAAATCCACCACCCAGCAAAAGGCCCACTTCGGGCCCTTCTCGATCAGGCCGGTCCTGCGGGCGATCTCGCCCCTAAGGGCTCCCAGCGACGCGTGCACCACCGCCGCTTCGTCGGCCCCGAAGAGCAACAGGTCGCCGTTCTCGGCTTTCAAGGCTTCCCTCAGGTCCTTCTGGACGTCCTCGGGGAAATACTTGACCAGGTTCGACTCGAGTTTGCCGTCCTTGACCTTGAACCAGGCCATGCCCTTGGCGCCGTACTTGCCCACGTAGGCGGTTAGGTCGTCCAGGTCCTTGCGCGAGAACTCCCCGCAGCCCTTGGCGTTGAGGGCCTTGACGATGCCGCCCCGGCCCACGACGTCGTTGAACACCTTGAACTGGGAACGTTTGACGATGTCGCCCACTTCCACCAGGGGCAGGTCGAACCGCAGGTCGGGCTTGTCGCTCCCGTAGACGCCCATGGCCTCGGCGTAGGACAGGCGGCGGAAGGGCGCTTTCAGGTCCTCCCCGAAGAAATCCTTGAAGACGGCCTTCAGGATGCCCTCGCCGATGCCCATGACGTCCTCCTCGGACACAAAGGACATCTCCAGGTCCACTTGGGTGAACTCCGGCTGGCGGTCGGCGCGCAGGTCCTCGTCGCGGAAGCACTTGGCCACCTGATAGTAGCGGTCCAAACCGGCCACCATGCAGATCTGCTTGAGGAGTTGGGGGCTCTGGGGCAGGACGAAGAACTTTCCCGCGTTGACCCGGCTGGGAACGATGTACTCGCGGGCGCCCTCAGGCGTGCTCTTGATGAGGAGGGGCGTCTCGATCTCGAGGAAGGACTGCGAATCCAGGTAGCGCCGGATGGCCTGGGCGATCTTGGACCGGGCCACCAGCCTGTCCCGCATGGCGGGGCGGCGGAGGTCGAGGTATCGGTACTGCAGGCGCAGTTCCTCAGAGGCCTCGACGTGGTCCTCCACGGGGAACACCGGGGTCTGGGACGGGTTCAGCACCCGCACCTCGGAACAGCGGACCTCAATCTCGCCGGTGGAGAGCTTCGGGTTGACCGTCCCCTCGGGGCGCCGGGTGACCTTGCCCTTGACGGCCAGGACCCATTCGTTTCGGATCAGGTGGGATTGCTGTTGGCCGACGTCGGCCAG
>CAYMOV010000041.1:2822-11365 GCA_964392085.1 uncultured bacterium | reverse complement strand
CCAGGACCCATTCGTTTCGGATCAGGTGGGATTGCTGTTGGCCGACGTCGGCCAGCCCGGGTTCGAACACCACCTGGGTCAGGCCGAAGCGGTCCCGCAGGTCCGTGAAGACCAGCCCGCCGTGGTCCCGGCGGGAGTTCACCCAACCCATCAGGATGACCTCTTGGCCCTCGTTCGAGGCCTTGAGGTCGCCGCAGGTATGGCTACGTTTCCAGTCGCCCATCAGGTCCGGCACGGAGGGTCTCCCTTGGATGGATTCAGCCCCCGGAAGGGGCCTTGAAGGACGCGTATCTTATCACAACCGGTTCCAGGCGCCAGACCGGGGGGCCGAGCTCGGGCGGGGGCCTTGTGACGATGTGGAGCCCGCTTTATTCCAACAGGAGATTCTTCAGTTCCGTCAAATTGACCGAGAGGTCCCGCCGCTCCGAGAGCTTCCTAACGAGGTAGGTCCCGTCGAGGGGACTGAATTCCTTGACCGCGAACTCGATCCCCAGGGCCTCCGCCATCTTCATCTGGCGGCCGAAATCGGCGTCCACGAAATAGGTCTCCACCGCGATGCCGCCCTCACGGAGCTTCTCGGCGGTCAGGTGGATGTCCGTGGCGCTTTGGCCGGCGTTGATCAGGAACACACGACGGGCCTTGGCCATGGACCCCTTGGGTTCCTTCTCCTGCAGGGCCGCCAGGATGCGCTCGAAACCGATGGAGAAGCCCACCGCGGGCATTTCCTTGCCGAGGAACCGGCCGATCAACTTGTCGTACCGTCCCCCGCCCCCGATGGAATAGGAAACGCCCTCCAACCCCGCCTCGAATACGGGGCCCGTGTAGTAATCCATGCCCCGCACGAGGAGGGGGTCGAAATGGATGGAGGTGACCGGGTTGATCTTACGCATCTCCACCACGATGTCCCGGAGGTTCTGGATGACGCGGGTCAAGGTCACCCCGTCGTGCTCCTCTGGCAGTTTGAAGTTCTCCAGCATCTTCAGGTCCACCCGGTTGCCTTGGCACTCGGCCACGAAATCCATGACGCGGTGGGCCACGGGGCCCTCGCCCAGGGCCTCCTGGATCTCGGCCAATACGTCGGGAAGGGCCTTCTTGTCGAGCTTGTCGAGGGCCAGGGAGACATTCGGGGCCTTCCCCGCCTCCACCCCGAGGCCCCCGAGGAGGATCGGGAGGAACCGTTTGTCGGAAAGCCGCAGCCGGATCTTGCCCAGCCCTAGGGAGTTCAGCGCGCGCTCAGAGGCCGTGAGGATCTCCACCTCGTGGTGGATGGACTCCCCGCCCACCACGTCGATGTCGCATTGGTAGAACTCGCGGAAGCGGCCCTTTTGGGGGCGGTCGGCCCGCCAAACGGGGCCGATGTGGTACACCCGGAAGACCCGGGGCAGGTCGGCCGAGTGGCTGGCCACGTAGCGGGCCAAGGGCACCGTCAAGTCGAACCGGAGTCCCATGTCGGCGGGACCCGTCAATCCAGGCTTTTCCCCGCCGTCCTCAGGCCGGACCCCGCCCGACCCAAGCGTGCCGGACAACCACTTCTCGAACTCATCCCCTCGCTTCAAGACCTTGAAGAGGAGCTTTTCGTTCTCCCCGCCGCCCTTGCCGAACAAAACCTCGAGGTTCTCCAAAGCGGGGGTATCGATGGGCTGGAAGCCGTAGAGCTGGTACAGCGCGCCGATGCGGGCCATGAGCTCCTGCCGCATCAGGGTCTCCCGTGGGGACCAATCGCGCATGCCCTTGGGGGGGCCGTATTTACCGTGTTCGCTCAAGGTTTGGCCTCATTCATCGGTGATCGGATCGGGACATCCTACCCGGGGTCCGCCGTCTTGATTCAGGAAAAGGCCGACCGGCGGGGTGTTATTGGAGTTGCTTGACCTTGCCGTTCTGGATCTGGAGGATCGGCAGGATCTTCTGGGCGTTTCCGTCCCCGTTGAAGGACGTGTCGCCGCTCGCCCCCTTGAAGTCCTTGAGCTGCGAAAGCCGGCTCCGGACCTCCTCACGGTTCTGGGAACCCCGGAATACCTCCAGGAGCATCCGGGCGGCGTCGTAGGACTGGGCCGCCAACAGGTCCGGTTTGCGGCCGTATTTCGCCCCGAAGGCCGTGACGAAATCCTTCCCGGGTCCCAGGGAGCTTTCCGCCCAGAAACCCGTGACGAAGACCGCGCCGTTGACCGCGTCCCCCCCGTCCCGCACCACCGAATCGTTTTCCCAAAGGTGTCCCCCCAGGAGTTGGGGGTGAAGGTCGTAGAAACGGAGTTGGGACGTCACCAAAGGGACATCCGGAGTGTGGGCCGGCAGGTACAGGGCGTCGAAGGTCAGGGCGTCCCGGACGAACTCCGAGCCTTTGAACGCCTGGTATTTCAGGGTCACGCTGGAGGCCTTGGGCTCCGTGGCGCCGGGGGCCAGGTAGAAGCTGTCGAGACGGACCTGGTAGTCCCAGGTCGGGTCGACGCCCGTCTCGGCCACGGAATCGGTCTCGATCACGGCCCCCGTCACCAAGAGGTTTACCTGCAGGTCCGCCATCACGGCGGCCCAATCGTCCAGGGAGGCGCTCACCGTATTGCCCTGCATCTCCGACGGCAGGCGGCTGAGGGCCTGGGTCGCGAGGTCCGTGGACCTCACGGGCCCTTGGAGGGTCGAGAAACCGTCCTGGACGGCCCCGGCCACGAGCGTCCCCGCCCGGGGGCATTCGGTGTTGGTGTAGCCTTCCGCGAAGGGGGCCCAGGCCGCCGCGACGGTGGTGGCTTTCCCCAGGGCCGCGATCGGCAGGAGGGCTTTCAGCGTCGCCTTCTTGAGGCTGTAGGCCAACTCCTGGCCTCGCCGCTGGTTCTCGCGGTCGTTTTCCTTGTCCACCGAGGGGTTCCGGCCGCCCAGGGTGGTCAGGGCCTGCCTGAAGTCCGTGGTGTTCGGCGGATAGGTGACGGCGGCCACGATGGTGGATCCGAGCGCCTCCACCTCCCCGCGGAAGGAGCTGGAAAGCACATCCCCATAGGCGTCCTGGGGGCTGAGGATGGCGAAGCGCTTAAGCCCCATTTTTTGGACCGCGTATTGGGCGATGGCCCGCCCCTGGAGCTCGTTGGTGAGGCTGTTGCGGAAGACGTAAGGCCCGATGGAGGAGAAGCCGTCCCGGCTGGCCGCGGGGCAGATCAACAGGGCGTGGAGCGGGTTGGTCACGGCGGCCACCGCGGCGGTCTCGGACCCGGTGACGGGGCCGATGATCGCGTCGACCTGGTCGTCCTGGATGAGGGCCCGGGCCGCCTTGACGGCCTCCACCGAATCACCCTGGGTATCCCGCAGGATCGGCTCCACTTGCTCATCGGGCGGAAGGGACTGATTGGCCTTCTCCAAGGCCAGCTTCACGCCGTCGGCTACGGATTGGCCGAAGGCGGCGTAGGAACCGGTCAAGGGAACCAACACCCCGATGCGGCGGGCCTTCCCGGACCCTCCGGTCTCCAATCCCTGGACCAGGATGCGGGCGTCTTCCGCCGACGGGTGGCGGGGGCACTTGGCGAGGAAGGACTTGAGGGTTTGGAGGGCCTCCACCCGCCCCCCCCCATCCGCCTGGCGGCGGCCCAACTGGAATTGGCCCTCGCAAGCGAGGGGGGAATCCGGGTAGTTCGCCACAAACTGGGCCAGGGTGGACTCATCCAGGGAATACTTCAGCATGAACGTCATCATCAATCGGGACTGCTTGCCGTAATCGGAATTCGGGGAAAGGTCGAGGACCTTCTGGTAGGCCGACAGGGCCGCGAGATACTGGTTGGACTCGTAATAACACTCGCCCACGAGGTACTGGGCCCGGAGGGTCGCCTCCCCCTTGGGTCCGTCGGTCGAGGACTTCTGGAAAAGGGTGGAGGCGTCCTTATACTTCCCCTGGTTGAACAACCATTGCGCGGCGGTCATGAAGGTCTGGACGTTGTCCGGCGTCACCGATTGGTCTTGGACCGATGCGAGGGCGGCTTTGCCGGCGGCTGAATCCACCACGGGGCGGACTTCCACCAGGTTGGGCTTGGGGGTGGCGGAAGCCGAGGGGGAGACCTGGGTGGTCCGAATCCCGGTCTTGGTCGGCGCGCAACCTTGGAGGGCCACGATGGCCGTCAGGGCGACCGCGGCCGCGGGAAAGGCGAGGGCTCGAAATTTTTTATCCAAGAAACGCATGGCACTTCCTTCAGTTCGGTCGGTCGCCTCAGCGGCCGAGTTTCAGCAGTTCCACCATCTCGAGGTCGGGGACCGACGGGCCGTCCCCTTGGGGTTTCGGAAGGACCCCGAAATCCAACCATTTGTAGTTCCAGTAGGCCCAACCGGCGCCGATTTCCTTCAACAACTCCACGGCGTCCCTGGTCCAAGCCAGCCTCGTGCCGCGGGGCGCCTTCTCATAAACCCCGAACTCCCCGCAATAGACCGGGACTCCCCGACGGATCAAGTCATGGGCGGGCCGCAACAACTCTCGGAGAGCTTCCTTATTCCAATGCTTCCCGTTTTTAGCCACCAGGGATTGGGCGAGGGGCCCCAAATCCGTCCGGGCCTGGTAGGCCCGCCATTGGGCCGGCTCCCCCGGGTACGACACGGTCTCTGTATAGAAGGATCCATCTTTCCACCAGGGAGCCCGTTGGTGGGTCACGAACATAGGTTCATAGAAATGGAAGCTTAAAACCAGATGATCCCCGGACAAGGCCACCGCCAGTGGTTCGAGCTTGTCGAGGGCACCCCAACAGGTTGATTCAACCACCAACTCCAGGGTACTGTTTTCAGCCCGAACTGCCGCGACCAAGGCTTGGGCCACCTTGTTCCAATCCGCGGGATCAGCGGCCGTGGGTTCATTCAGGAGATCGGCCCAGAGAGGTCCCGGCATTCCCCGGAACCTGCGGGCCAACTCGGCCCATTGGGTCGAGAATTTTTCCAGGGCCCGGGGGTTCTTCCAGAGGTCATGGATCTCCGGCTTCGCGAAGGAATGCCAGGGGCTTTGGTGGAGGTCGAAAACCACGGCCAAACCGTTCGACCAAGCCCAATCGAACGCCTTCTGGAGGAAACGGAAGTGGTCGGCGTCGACCGGTCCCGAACCTTCCTGTTGGAAAAGCCAGGAGGCGTCCACGGGAAGACGGACCGAGTTGAATCCCCAATCCGCGATACGCGAAAAATCGGATGGGCCGATGAATGTTTCGATGTGCCGGTCGGTCAGCGGGGATTGGGACAGCCAACCGCCGAGGTTGAATCCGCTGGGCCGGAAGTTTCTTGGATTATGGTTCATGTCGAAGGGAATCATAAGGCAAACGAACATCCCTTAAAAGCAAAAGAGCCCCGGAAAACCGGGGCCCTTTTGGAAACTGCACTTTTATCGGAAACTTACTTCTTCTTGGCTTTCTTGGCCTTCTTGACTTTCTTCGCCATTAGGAATACGCCCCCTTCCTGCGCGTGAATGTGTGTCTCACTGGCAACATCATCCCGTTTTCCGACAAATCTGTCAAGGTTTCAGGCCTTTAACGTTAACGTCCGGTGTGACCGAAGCCGCCTTCGCCGCGCGCGGTTTCGTCGAGTGAGGTCACACGCCGCACCTCAACCCGCGCGACCGGTTGGACCAGGAGTTGCGCGACGCGGTCGCCCCGGTTCAAGGTCACCGGTTCCCGTCCCAAGTTGATGAGAAGCACCTTCACCTCGCCCCGGTAGTCCGAATCAATCGTGCCGGGGGCGTTGACGAGGGCCAACCCGTGTTTGACCGCCAAGCCGGACCGGGGCCTCACGCAACCCTCATAACCGGCGGGAATGGCCATGGAAAGGCCCGTGGGCACCAAGAATCGGTCCCCCGGCGCCAAAACCAGGGGGGAAACCAGCGCGGCCCGGAGGTCGAGGCCCGCGGAGCCCGGCGTGGCGTAGGACGGAAGCTCCAGGTCCTCCTGGCCCGGCAGGACTTGGATCGATAGGATCGGGCGTTCCTCAGCCATTGGACGGCCTCATTTCCGGGCCCCGAGGGCCTGGTCGATGTCTCGTTTTAATTCCAACCAACGTTCCGGAGGATAACAGAAGTAGGCATACTCCCGGAAGGCGAGGGCTTCCCGGGTCCTTTGAAGGCCCTCCAGGCCCGCTCCAAAGGCCTCGAAGGACGCTCGGAGGCCCTCCAAACGGCCGGTCAGGACCCGGTTGAGTTCGGAAATCCGCTTCCCAGCGTCGCCCCGCAGGGTTGAGTCCGCCATCCGCGGCAGGAGTTCGGCTTTTTCCTTGGCCGGTCCCGCCAGGAGCGGATCCTGGGCGGCTTCGCGGCAGGATTTCAGGAGGCCTTGCGGCAGTTCCTGGCCCCACTCACCCGGACGGGTCAAAAGGTATTCAGGGTTCTTCTCGAAGGCCCGGTTCCAAAACGCCACCCGCGCGGATTTTCCCAAGATCGACTTGGATCGGGCCGCGGCCTCGGGATCGAAGAACATCGTGGCGGAGACCACCCCGAAGGCGGGTCCCGGCGGCTCCCCCAGTTCCTGGAGGAAGAAGTCGTTGACCGGCTCATAATCCCCGCCCCCCAGGCCATGGACGAAGAAATCGCAGAGGAACAACCGGCTGAACAGCGATTGGGGCAGGGCTTTCGGCCAAAGCGCCCAAGGCGAGTCGGCTAAACCCTCCCCACCGGTTCCCAGGGCCCATTCCCAGACGGACCCTTCCCCACTGCGGAGTCGGACCCGGCCAACCCCGGGTTGGACCCATAGCGGACGACGAGGACTCCCCACGGCGGCGGTCCAGAATGGCGTTTCAAACCATCCCTCCGCCGCGGCCAAGTCCGGCACGGGGGTGAGGGAATGCTGGATCCCCCGGTCCTTACGGTAACGGGCCAAAGCCCGGTTCATCGCGCCGCCGAATTTCCCGGGATCGGACAACCAAATGGATAGGAAGGACCGGAAGGATTTTCCCGCCCAGACCCGGGAAGCCCTCAAATAGTCGCGTTCCGTCCCGCAGATTTTGTCCAATGCTTGGAGGCTTCCCTGGTGCCAACCGTCCCAGTCGGAAGCGGATGTGGGCCCACCCTCCAGATCCGTCCCGAAGGCGGCCATACCGGTTTGGACGGCGGCTTGACCCGAGTCGGCGGCCGACTGGAGCGCGGATTCCCAGGCGCCAAGTTCAGGGGGTTTTTGGAAGGCGTAAGGAACGCCCGGTTGGGACAGCCTGAGGGATAAAGGACGTAGACCGGTCTCAGTCCGCTCGGGAACCCAACCTTCGCCTTCTCCAGGTTCATCCTGGTCGGTGATTTTATGGGCGGCCCGGCCTCCCACCGCTTGGGCCAGGGCTGAGGCCGCCAGGGGCTTGGCCCAGAGACCCGGGTGGAAGAGGACCGGTTGGTGGCCGCTCATCACGAGGGTCCCTGGACCGAAGCCCGTTTCCCGCCGGACCCCAGCCGGGTCCAGGCCGAAGCGTTTGATCCGGGAGGGGCCCGTGAGGTTCGCTTGGAGGGCGGTGACCCAATCCCCCAAGGGCGGTTCGGCGCTGAGGCCGCCGTGGTCCGTCGGGGGGGCGAGGCGTCGGGCGCTCAAGGGCGGGGACGGATGGGGAGCGTGAGGCCCTTGGATTCGCGCGCGAGGACTTCCAGGTAGTGGTTCATTCGTTCCTCGCGGGTCGCGAACTGGTTGTTGAAGTTCCGGCTGTGGTCCCGGTAGATGAGGGGCACCGGGCACTCGGTCACCGTCAACCCCGCCTTGGCGGCCTGGATCCAGACCTGGAGCGGGAAGCCGTAATTGGTCTCGGTCAGGCTCATCTTCCGGAGACCCTCGGCCCGGTAGGCCTTGAACCCGCAAAAACTGTCCGTCAATTCATAACCCGTGAGTTCCTTCAGCTTCCGGGTGATGAGCCTGTTGATCTCCACCCGGTCGGGGGGCGGGGGGGCCTGGTAAAGGAACGAGTTGAGGTAACGGCTGCCGGAGACGATGTCGAACTTCTCGATCTTCTCGAGGAAAAAGGGGATAAAAGCCGGCTCGTGCTGGGCGTCCGCGTCCATGGTCACGCAGACGGGGAATCCCTTCTCGAGGGCGTAATGGAACCCGTCGATCAGGGTCCGGCCGTAACCCTGGTTCTGGTCGTGGCGAAGCACAGTGACCTGGGGGAATTTCTTGAGGATCTCGGGGGTGCGGTCCTGGGACCCGTCGTCCACCACCACGATCCGGGCGCCCTTGTTCTCCAGGACCTTTTCCAGGACTTCGGGGAGGGTCTCGGCCTCGTTATAGACGGGGAGAACGACGGCAAAATCCATGATCGCGTGTCCACCTTAGGTAGGTTGAGAATCAATGACGTTAATTTGGGATGAATCGCGCTAAAAAACAAGCCCACTCCCTTGGGGGGGCGGGCTTGTTCGCTCGGGTGTCCGGGGATCCGCGCGGGGGTTCGTCGATTATTTGGGAAGTTCCGGGAGAGGCTCCGAAGCCTTGACCGGGGTCAGTTGGTTGGTGGCGTCGGCTTGGGCCTGGGCGGCCTCGGCTTTTTCGCCCTTCTTCTTGTCTTTCTTTTCGGGCTTGGATCCGGTCGTGGTTTGGCCCGGCATCGGCGAGGGCTCCGGAAGGGCCGGGGCGATGCCGGAGGTG
>CAYMOV010000041.1:0-2722 GCA_964392085.1 uncultured bacterium | reverse complement strand
GGTTTGGCCCGGCATCGGCGAGGGCTCCGGAAGGGCCGGGGCGATGCCGGAGGTGTTGGCGTCTTCCCCCTCCACGGTCCCTTCCTCGGAACCCGTGGGTTGGGCGCCGCCCTTGGCCGCGTTCTTGGCGTCCTTCTCGGCCTTCTTCTGGTCCTTGGTGGCCTCGTCGGCCTTTTCCTTATCCAGGCGCTGCTGGAAGACTTCTTGGGCCTCGGCTTCCTGCTTGGTCATGAGGGGCTTGCGGATCTCGGCGAGGCGCTTCTTCGCCTCCTCGTCGTCGGGGTTCAGCTTCAGGTACTTGTCTAGGTGGTATATCGTAGCGCCGCTCTCGCTGTCCCGCTCGTACAGTTTGGACACCTGTAAGTGGGCGTCCGCCTGGCGGTCGTCGCTGGAGAGGATCATCAGGTACTCGCGGCGCGCGTTCTTCCATTCCCGCTTTTCCTTGTAGTATTCCGCGAGGCGGTAATGGGACTTGATCTGGTCGGGGTTCAGACGGGCCGACATGCGGTACCGTTCCACGGCCCGGTCGTCCTGCCCCAGGACCAGGTACATATCGCCGATCTTCTCCTGCACGTTCGGGGAGTTGGGGTCGATCTTCGCGGCTTCCCGGTAATAGGCCAGGGCCTCCTCGGGTTGGCGGAGGTCATTGTAGGCGTCCCCGACCCGCTGGCTGGCTTCGGCGTCGGGCGGCAACTTCCGGAGGGCCGCCTTCAGTTCGGGAAGGGCCTGGGCCGGGCGCTTGGATTTAAGGTAGGTCAACCCCAGGTTGTAACGGGCCGGCGCGAAATCGGGGTTGAGCCGCAGGGCCAACCGCGCGTACTTCTCGGATTGGTCGTAGGTTTGCCGCTGGAGATAGACATAGGAGAGGTTCGACAGGGCCTCGACATAGTTGGGGCGGATCTCCACGGCCTTGTTCAGTTGGGCCAGCGCGTCATCCAAAACGTTCTTCTTGGCGTAGATCTGGCCCAGGTTGTTGTGGGCCTCGGCGTTGCCCGGGTCGAGTTCCACGGCCTCCTGGAAATACTTGAGGGCGGACTCGGTCCGGCCTTCCTTGAGGTAGACGTTCCCCTTGTCCGAATAATATTGGCTGTCTTTCTCGGCGAAGGCGGGAAGCGCCAGGGAGAGGAGAAGGGCGGCCCGGAGGGCCAGCCGGACGGTGGGGGTCACAAGGAGGCTCCTAAAAAGGTTTCAAGCCCAATGATTTTAGGAGAGGGGCCGGAAAGCGTCAACGAACAAGGGGACGAAAAGGGCTCCCGGGGAAGGGAAAAAGGCCCTGCCGGGCCCCCGGCGGGGGTCCCGGGGCCCGAAACCCCAAGCGACCCGTCCCTCAACGGTGTTGGTCGACGAGGGTCTCGGCGTATTTGAGCAGTTCCTTCACCTTCTTGGGATCGTCGGCCTCGGCGTAAAGTCGAAGGAGCGGTTCGGTGCCCGAGGGGCGCACCAGGAGCCAACCGTTCTCCAACTTCAACTTCACCCCGTCCATGCTGTCCACGCCCGTCACCTTCAACCCCGCGGCGTTCTCCGGAGGGCTGGTCTTGAGCCCCTCGAGCACCTTAGCCTGTAAATCGGAGGGGACGTTCTCGAGGTCGGTTCGGTCGGAGTAATAGGGACCGAATTCCTTCTGCAGCCTGGCCACGGCCTTGGTGACTGATTTTCCCATACCGGCCAGGGCCTCCAGGATCAGGAGGGCCGAAAGCAGGCCATCCCGCTCGGGCAGGTGCCCCTTGAACGCGATCCCGCCGGACTCCTCCACGCCGAGAAGGACGTCCTCGCGCATCATGACGTTTCCGATGTACTTGAAGCCGATAGGCGTCACCTTGACCGGTATTTTCCAAGCCTCGGCCATGCGGTCGATCATGAGGGTCCCCGAGACCGTCTTCACCACGGCCCCGCGCTCCCCCTTGTTCTTCCAGAGGTGGTAGAGAAGCAGGGCGTGGAGCTTATGCACGTCCACGAAATGCCCCTTCTCATCCACCAGCCCCACCCGGTCGGCGTCGCCGTCGGTGGCGAAGCCCGCCTGGGCCTTGTGGTCCTTGACCGCCTTCTTGAGGGGGGCCAGGTATTTGTCGATGGGCTCGGGGTGGCGGCCGCCGAACCAGGCGTCCCGGTTCGCGGCGATGGTCACGACCTTCGTCTTGCCGCCGGCGAGGAGCTTCTCCAGGTGGTTGGACGCGGCCCCATGCATGGCGTCGGCCACAATGTTGAAGCCGGCCTTCTTGAGGGCGGGCAGGTTCACCCGCTTTCCAAGGGTGGTCAGGTAGTGGCTCAGGAAGTCCGAGCGGGTGATGTCCACCGGCGGGGGCGCCTCCACGACGTTGAAGAGCCGGGACTCCACTTCCTTGGTGAACTCGTTGGGGGCGGAAACCCCGGGTGGCAGCTTGATCTTGAAACCGTTGTACTCGCCGGAATTGTGGCTGGCGGTGATCATCACCCCGGCGTCGGCGTTATATTGGCCGAGGGCCAGGGACAGGGCGGGCGTCGGGAGCATGCGGGTGGCCACGATGACCTGGTGGCCCTGGGACACGAGGATTTGGGCGGCGGTTTCGGCGAAATGCTCGGACCCGAACCTCGGGTCGTAACCGACGAGGACGAGGCAGGAATCCTTCTTGGACTTGAGGACCCCGCCGAGGGCCGCCGCGGCCCGCCTCACGTTGGCGTGGGTGTAGGTGTCGGCGATCTTCGCCCGCCAACCGTCCGTTCCGAATCGAATGGGTTCCAAGTT
>CAYMOV010000040.1:0-20561 GCA_964392085.1 uncultured bacterium | reverse complement strand
TCCAGGCCCGACCAATCGGCCCAGGTGCCCGGGTCCCCCGGCTTCGCGGGCTCCAACTTGTACCAGGTCCCCTCGTCCGAGGGCCCGGACAATTTGGCTTTGGCCAGCTCCACGCCCTTGGCGTCGAACAACCGCAGGTCCAAGTCGTCGTACCAGGCGGTGCCCGCGCAATTGCCCAACTGGCACTGGACGTTCACTTTCGCGCTTCCCGCCGGCACGTCGTAGTCATGGGTCATTTCGGTCCAACCCTGGTCCCCTGAAAGGGTGCCCGTGGAGGCCTGGTATCCCCCGGCCAGGGCTCCCGCGGCGTCATGAAACTCGACGTTCAACCGCGCCTGTTCCCATGACTCCTTGCCGGGAACCACATGGGAGGTCCTCACCCAACCTGACAGCCGGATCTTGGCGGTTTGGGGAGGGAGCAGGACGCTCTGTTCAATCCCGGCCCACGACGGGGCGGTTTGGGAAAGGACCGCCGACCCCTTTCCCAGGTGGGCCTCCGGGGAGGATTGGCCGGGCCCGGCGTTCCAACCCTCCAGGTTGTTCTCGAACCCCGGGTTGAGGAGGCAGTTCCCCGCCGAATGGGCGGCCGGGGCGCCTGTGAAGGCCAGGAGGGAAAGCAGGCAGATGGGCATCAGGGAGCGGCGGGACATGGCGGATCCTTTCTCGACTCGAACGATTCCATCAACCATGCGGCGGAACCAGGTCTACGGTTTTGCGGCGGCGCGACCGGGGGCCGGTTTCGCCAGATGGGCGACGATATAGGAAGTGACGTCCTTTTCACCCGACTCGGGCCGGAGGTCCAATCCGTCCCGGTAGGCCCGGACCGCGTTCCCGGGTTGACCCAGTTTCTCGAAGGCCATCCCCTTCAAAAGGTAGGCGGGCTGGTAGTTGCCCTTTCGCTGGATGGCTTGGTCGGCCTGGGAGATGGCCTCGTGGGGTTTTCCCAGGTCCAGGAAGATCAACCCCAAGTTGAAATAGTTCGGAAGGTAATCGGGCAGCGACCCCGTCAATTTTTTCTGGAGGTCCAAGGCCAGGTCCAGCCGGTTCCGCCTTTGCCAAAATTCCACGAAGTCGGACTTGGCCGCGACCAGGAGCGGAGCCACCTCGACGGCTTTCCGGTAACCATCCTCGGCCGAACGGAGCAATTGTTCCCGGATGGCGGGATCGTCCTGGCCCGACGCCAGCACCTCCTCGGCCGCGGCGGATGCCAGAAGGGCATGGGGATTCCGGGGCCTGATCCGGACGCTCTGGCGGAAATAAGCGGCGGCGGTCGCGACATCCCCCTCCTGCTGGGCCCGGATGCCGCGCAATTGGGCGACCCCCGCGAGGAAGTCCCGGAAACCCCCAACGGCCACCCCGCCCAACAGGGCCAAGGACAATCCCACGGCCGCGAGGAGGGCTTGGGGGCGTTTGAACCTCACCGAGAGGGACCATCCCAGGTCCACGGGCCTCCGGAAAGCGAAGGTCAAAAAGGCCAGGCCGGTGAAGGCCACGCTCCACTCGTGCAGGACAAAATCCAACGAAGCCCAAACGATGAAGAGGGCCAAGAGGGGCCCAGTCCAGGCGGCCACCTCGTCCGAGAGGGGGACCGAAACGAAGGGAGAGGCGGGTTTCTTAAGCCGAAGGAACCCCCATCCGAACGCGGCGGCCAAAGCGAAAGCCCAGGCCGCCATGGGCCAGCCCCCTTCCACGGCCGCCTGGAGGAACTCGTTGTGCGCGTAGTCGTTATCGAGGTACCAACGCCGTGCGGGCCGGTAATAGGGAAAGACCGTGCCATAGGTTCCAGGGCCGAACCCCATGACGGGCTGGGGCAGCGCCATCTGGAGGCTCGCGCCCCAGATCACCGTGGCCCGGTCGTAAGCCCGGTCATCCTTGTCCCCCACCGTCATCAAACGGTTGATCATTTTATAGGAAGGCAGGAGCAGTAACAGGACGACGCCGGCCAAAACGAGCCATTCCTTGGTTTTCCACTTCCTGAAAAGCGATTCGAAACGCTCGTGGTTCCACAGCAAGAAAAACCCAAGGGCGACCGCCACCGCGAGGAAACCACCCCGGCTCTTCATAAAAGCCCAGGCCGTGAAGAACAGGATCGCCGGGACGGCCGACGGCCACCGGGGTTGACGGAACCATCGGAGGACCGAGACCGTCAAGGCGATGGAGAGGAAGGCGGCGGCGAAATTCTCGTTTGGGAAGGGCCGGGCCCAGGGGTTCATGTGGTTGAGGGCCGTCCCGAAGATGACCCAGAAGGCCGCCACCAGGGAGATCCCGAGGAAGGCGGACAGGAACCAGCCGAAAAGTTCCGGCCATTTGCGCCAAACCACCCTGAAGATAAACCACCAAAGTATGATGGCCAGGAATCCCCGGCAGGCGTAAAACGACTCATAGGAGTGGTCCGAGTTCCAGGCGGAAAGGGACACCCAAACCATCCCGAAGGCCATCAAGCCGTCCAAGAGATCCCATTCAAGCGTATAGAGGTTGCCCTTTTGAGGACGGATGGAACAAAGGAGAGCGATGAACGCGGCCACCGAAAGGACCCTCAGGACCATATCCCGCATCATCCAAACCGGGACGGACGAGGCCGGCACCAAGGTCACGCCGAGGACGATGCCGAGGAAGGCGGCCAGGAGGAATCGCCCCACCTTGGAGTCCGGGAGGAGGAGCCGGTCGGAGAAATTGAAGGGTTTGTCCAAACCACAGCTCCCGTGGAGGGGGCCTTCAGGCGGTTGAACCCGCCGGGGGCCCCTGGGTCTTACAAGATCATGGGTGACGTAGGCCTATCTTACACCCTTGGCTTTCAGGGCCGATTCATAAAGCTGTTCGATTTGCCGGAGCATTTCCCGGATTTGGAAACTTCCCTTCAATCCCTTTCGTCCGTTGGCGCCCAGCCGTCGGGCGAGGGCCGGGTTCCGAAGGATCCGCTCCAGGTCTTGGGCCATTCCCTCGGCGTCCCCCGGCTCGCGGAGGAAGCCCGTGACGCCCTGGGTGACGGCCTCGGGCGTGCCGGAAACCCGGGTCGCCACCACCGGCTTCCCCGCCGCCATGGCCTGGAGCACCACACGGGGTAAGCCCTCATAGAGGGAGGTCAGGAGCAGGCAATCGGATGCCGCCAAGAGTGCGGATATGTCCGTCGCCCATCCCAGTATTTTGAAGGAACCCTCCAAACCCCGTCGGGCGATTTCCCGCTCGACCGCCGGACGCAAGGGCCCGTCGCCCGCCCAGACAAGGATCGCGTTCGGGGCCCTGGCTTTCAACCGGGCCACCACCTCCACGACTTCGAAGGGGGCCTTTTGGTTCTTGAAGTTGGAGAGTACCAAAACCACCGGGCGCTTCCCCACACCCATTTTTCGCCGAATCGTTCGGACGCGCGCCGCGGATACCTTGAAATCCATCGGTTCGATCCCGCTGTGGATGACTTGGTATTGCCCGGCTACCCCAATGGAGTTCGACAAGCCGTACCGGCGGTTCTCATCGGACACCGCGACCAAGCGGTCGGTCTTGGGGGCGCAGAGGCGTTCGAGGGCCTGGTAGAGCCAACGGACGGGAGCCGCTTGGCGGGGATGGAATCCCCAACCGTGGATCGTGTGGACCACCACCGGGACACCTGCCATCCTCGCCGCCCAACGACCCAGGATGCCCGCCTTGGAGCTATGGGTATGGACAAGTTGGACCTTTTCACGCCTTAGGAGCGACGCGAGCCGGAACAGGGCGATCAGGTCTTGGAGCGGTCGGACGGGGTGCTTGAGCCAGGGGACGAGGTGGACGGACGTGCGGGGCGGTTGGGCGCGGGCCTCGGCGTCGAGCAGGCCCCCCTCCCCCGCCACCAGGACGACCTCGTATTTCTTCCGGTCGTGGTTTTGACAGCAGTAGAGGGTGTTCTGCTGGGCGCCCCCCAGCTCCAGCCGGGTGATGACATGGGCGATCCGGATGTGCCTCGGTTTTGCTTTTGAAGTATGGGTTGGCATCCGGGATATTTTAGCAGGATGATGAAAAAGTCGAACCAAAGAGACTTTTTCTTGTCTTGCTCGCGAATCATCCCCCAATAAACGGGGGATTTACGGCGATTCGCTCGACCAGCGGGGCTGCTGACAGGGTGCATAATCACTTTTTAAGTGCCCTGTTAGTCCACTAGTCGGTCGAATACCGACCCCAAAACCGGCCTCAAGAGGTCACTTCATTCGCTCGAGTCTCTTAATGACATCGGCCAAGGGGATGGATTTTTCCTTCCCTAAACGCATGGCCTCCGCCCGCTTCTTGATGGCAGACGATTCCTGGGCGGTCGGCTTTGCGAAAACCCAACCGTTGTAATCATAAACGGCTTTCTTGATGTCATTGACCAACTTTTCATCCTTGGGGTTCGCGTGGATATTGCGGATCTTCTCCTCAATGGCGTCATTAATAAACGCCGATAAATCCGGATAATGCTGATTCTTGGCGATTTTCCGGAGCTGATCGGGATCGGCCTTTGGCCGAAAGGTAATGACCGCTTTCATGGCACCCCCCCATTCCACGTCGGATTCATTGTATTACGTCTGTAATACGCCGTCAAGACGGCCTTCGGACGACCACCACATGGGTGATTTGGACCGTTTTGGTTTCAAAATGGGCCTGGCCGGATAGACGGATCATTGGCCCCGTCTCCGCCCGAAAGAGTTCCAAACCCTTATGACGGTAGATGAAGAACCACTTTTCCGGAGGGAAAGCCTCAAGGGCTTTTAGTCGGGCCAAGATATCGGGTTGAAGGTCGGGATACGCCCTTACAACCCGCTCGAGCTCCCGGGCAGCTTCCTCGCTTAAATCAACGCGCCACTTTTCCATATCCATCACGCTATGAATATTGGTTTGAGACCAGCCAAACAAACAACAGTTTACTACTCCCTCGTTTCACCCTTGCCCTTTTTGGCCTTGGGGGCGGCCTTGCGCTTCGACTTCGCGTGGGCCTTGGCGTCGGCCTTCGCGTCGGCGATCGCCTGTCCGTCCACGTCGGTGATGGGGACCCCAAGGGACTTGATGGCCTGCTCCTCGATCTCCGCGGACAGGTAGGCGTGGGCCCAGTCCCACTGCCTCTGGAGCCCTTCCTTCAGGGTAACCCGGGGCTTGAAGCCGAATATCCGCTCGAGCTTGTGGGTGTCGGCGCGGGTCTCGGACACGTCACCCTTCTGGCGTTCCAAGTGGTGCCGGGTCGAGTTGATGCCGCTGACCTCGGCGAGGGTCTGGATGGCTTCCTCCAGGGTGCAGGGCGTCCCGCCCCCCACATTGACCACCTCGCCCACGGGGGCGTCGAGGGTCAGGGATTGGACCACCACCTCGGCGATGTCCTCCACATAGGTGAAGTCCCGCACCTGCTTGCCGTCCCCATAGACCGTCAGGGGGGCCTCATCGACCAGGGCCCGACAGAACTTCATGAAGGCCATGTCGGGGCGTTGGCGGGGGCCGTACACCGAGAAGAACCGAAGTGCCACGGTAGGCAGCTTGTATTCGCGGTGGTAGATCTGGACCAGGTGCTCGGCGGCCAATTTGGTCACGCCGTAGGGGCTGCGGGGCTTGGGGGACAGGGACTCGTCGAGGGTGCCGCCCAGGTCGCCGTAGACCGAGGAGGAGGAGGCGTAGACGAACCGGTGCAGTTTCTGGCCCTTCACTTCCTCCAACAGGCGCTGGGTCACGGACACGTTGTTGGTCAGGTAGCGGTGAAACTGGGTGCCCCAGGAGGACCGGACGCCGGGCTGGCCCGCGAGGTGGACGACGGCTTCCTGGCCCTTGGCCACCTTCACCAGGGCCATCTCGGATAGGTTGTCCTCCACCAACTTGAACTTGGGGTTCAGGAGGACCCCCATCAGGTTCTTTTCCTTCTGGGAGCGGGAATAGAAGGTGTCGAAGCAATCGACCCCGGTGATCTCATGGCCGTCCTTCAACAACCTTTCGACCACATGAGAACCGATAAAGCCCGCGCATCCGGTGACAAGTATTTTCACGTTGGTAACAACTCCATCTGGGTATGGGTATCAGGATTCTTCCGAGTCGTTCTCAGGGTTTTAAACGGAAACGCCTTCCGAGTGTTCCCAATGGGGTGCCGGCAGGTTTGAAGGTTTTACATCCATTGAGGCCATCGTGTCCATGGAGTTCATTGTGGTGAATATGTTTTTGTTTTTTAAGCCATTTCCTTCAATACCAAACACCGCAGGTACTCGGTTTCCGGCACCGACAGCAATACGGGATGGTCCTCGGGCTGGTGGATCCGGTCCAGGACCTTGAAGGACCGCCCCGATTCCTCGATGGCCTCGCGCACCGAGTTCTCCAAAGCCGGCCAACCGAGGTGGTGTGAGCAGGAAGCCACGATCAGGAAACCGCCGGGGTTGAGCAGGGAGAGGGCGCCCGTCGTCAGGCGGGACAGCGCCTGTTTGCCCTGGGGAAGGTCGTGCACGCTCCGGGCGATGGGCGGAGGGTCCAAGAGGATGCCGTCGAACGAACGGCCTTCGCGCTTCCAGGGGCCCCACAGCTTGAAGGCGTCCTGCCGCTCGAACACGATTCGGTCGGCCACGCCGTTGGCCTTGGCGTTGGCCTCGGCCTCCGCCAGGGCCTCGGCGGAGGAATCCACGCTCGTCACCGACTCGGCCCCGGCGAGGGCGGCCTGCACCGAGGAGGCGCCGGCGTAACAGAAGGCATCCAGGACCTTGCGGCCCACGGACAGGTCCGCGAACCAACGGCGGGCCAGGCGGAAGTCCAGGTAGAAACCCGTCTTTTGTCCCTTATCGGGGTAAACGAAAAACTTGGCCTTGCCCTCGGTGAACTCCAAGGGAAAGCCGCGCTCCCCCATCCGCCAAAGCTGGGCGTCGGCCAGTCCTTCCTTTTGACGGCTGTCCCCGGCGCTTCGCTCGTAGATATGGGGGTAACCGCAGGCCACTAAGGCGTCCATGATTTCCGGGAGGAACGGCACGAGGCCGGCCGAATGGCAGGACAGCACCGCGGTATCGCCGAAAGTATCCACCACGATGCCCGGCAGGCCGTCGGCCTCGCCGAAGAGGATTCGGAGGCCGTCGGTGGCGTACCGGGTCTTGAGGGGCTGCCGGGCCGCCACCGCCGAGAGCACCCGCTGGCGGATCAAGCCGTTGTCCACCTGCACCTTGGGATCGTGGGTGAGGAGCCGCACCAGGATCTTCGAGGCGGGGTTCGCGACCCCGCGCCCCACGAACTGGCCCTTGCGGGTCCGGACCTCCACCAGGCTCCCCGGCGACAGGTGGCCCTGGATGTCCCGCACCTCATTGGCGAATACCCAGGGGTGCCCCGCCAGGGGACGGTGCTCTTCCTTCGGTTTCAATTCGACGATCACGTATTGCGGCAAGGGAGGCTCCAAATCAAGTCGGATCGGATACCCAATGGCCGAGGGGCTTGGGTTGTCCGTGGGGTTTTCGGGAAATAGCCGAGGCTCAGCCGCCCATACGTCAGGGGCGTCCGGGGTGGGTTAAAAGATGAGGGAAGCGAGAACGGGCGTGGGGTGGAAGGCGGCTTGGGTCTTCGATTGCGCGGGATCGTCCAGGAGGGCGACCCGATAGTGGTATTCGCCCAGGGCCTGGGGATCCACTTGGTAATCCCCCGGCATGATGAGGGCCCCGATGCCGAATCCTCCGCAAAGCCCCAGGGATCCGCCGATGAAATTGCTCCGGGCCCGGTTACCGGGGTTCTTGATCGAGGAGGAGACGGCCAAGCCGATGGTCATGCCCACGATGCCCGAGGTGACCAAAACCACGGCCTTCCGGCCCCCGTTCACGCCGGGACCCTTGTCCCGGTTCTCAAGCGCGGCGGCTTCCCGACGGGTGGAACTGTGGGTGAGGCTATGGATCCACTTGAAGAGGAAAAAACCGCCCTTTGGGCGCTCGACCCGGTCCTCGGGAGGGTTGGAATCGACATCGTCCTCAAAATAGAGGGCGTGGGCCTGTGGCACGAAGGCCGGGAGGGACAGGTGGGCCGCCGTGAGGACCAAAAGGACGCAGAGGACCTTGGCGGATGAGGAAGAGACCCATTTCATGGCTGGCATTATACCTACAATCGTTTCCCGTCCAAGCCAAAACAGGCGGCCCCGAGGCCGCCCGGACAGGCCATTCAGGGGGGGTGGATCTGCTTTGAGGCGGGCCGCTGGAGAATGCCCCCGCCCGCGACCGCATCGCCGTCATAGAACACCGCGGACTGGCCGGGGGCCACCGCCCGAACCGGCTCGTCGGGCACCACCCGGACCGATCCGTCCGGAAGGGGATAGAGGGTGGCCGGGGCCTCGGGGGAACGGTAACGGATCTTCACGCCGCAACGCCTCGGCTCCTCCAAGCCCACCCAGGAGGACCAGAGAACGTCCCCCACCGTGAATTCGGGGCAAAGGGTGTCCTCGTCCCTTCCCACGACCACCCTCGCCGAGTCGGGGTCCAGGGATAGGACGAACCAAGGCCCCCCCGACAGGTCCAGCCCCTTGCGTTGGCCGATGGTGTAGTTGGCCACGCCGTCGTGGCGCCCCAACACCCGGCCGTCCAGGTCCTGGATCTCCCCGGGCTTGAAGGCCTCCGGGCGGTGTTGCCGCACGAAATCCCGGTAGGTTCCATGGGTGACGAAGCAGATCTCCATGCTCTCGGGCTTCTCGGCCGCGGCGATGCCGAAGGCCCGCGCCTTCCCGCGCACCTCGGGCTTGGTGATCCCGCCCAGGGGAAACACCAGGTGGGCCAGCATCCTTTGGGGAAGCTTATAGAGGTAGTAGGTCTGGTCCTTGGCGCCGTCGAAGGCCTTGAGCAGGTTCCACCGGCCGGTGGTCTCGTTGAACGCCACGCGCGCGTAATGGCCCGTGGCCATCTTCTCGCAGCCCATCTCCAGGGCCCGCTTCAGGAGCAGGGGCAGTTTCGCGTGGGGGTTGCACTCCACGCAGGGGTTCGGGGTCAATCCCCGGGCGTAGCCGTCGAGGAACCCCTCGACCACGTTGGCGCGGAAAACGTCGAGGCCCTCCACCACGGAGTGCGGCGCGCCGAACTTGACCGCGGTGTCCCGGGCGTCGGCGATATCCTGCACCGAGCAGCAGCGCTGGCCCGAAGGCTCCACCTGCACCACGGCCACCGCGCCGTTCTCGGCCCGGGAGATCTCGCAGGGGAGGATCTTGAGGGTGAGCCCCACCGTCTCGTTCCCCTGTTCCTTCAGGAGCGCGAGCACGGTGGAGGAGTCCACCCCGCCGCTCATGGCCACGCCGATCTTCAACGGAAACCCAATTCCACCACAGAGTCACAGGGACACTGGGATAAAGGATTTAATCCAACATCCAAAAGCAAGGACAACCTCACCGCAGAGTTTCGCGGCAAAAAATTCAACCCAATTCCACCACAGAGACACAGGGACTCAGTGATGGCAACAGCCCGACTCTTTGATTAGGAAAACCCAATTGCACCACAGAGTCACAGGGCCACCAAGACCAACCGCTTCAAGCTGAAACAGGCGTCTTTGTGGTGAAGAAGTACGTTGGTCTGCTTACGTTGTTTCGGTTAGTCCAATGACACTGTGTCTTTGTGCCCCTGTCCCGAATTTAGGCCTTTGCCACCTCACGGAGGGCCCTTACGGCCTTGTCGATCTCGGATTCGGTGTTGTAGTACCCGAAGGAGAACCGCACCGTGCCCTGGGGGAAGGTCCCCAGGGTCTTGTGGGCGAGGGGCGCGCAATGGAGCCCCGCCCGGACCATGACCCCCCAGTTCTCGTCGAGGGCGTAGGCCACTTCGGCCGGGTCGCGCCCTTCCAGGTTGAGGGACACCACCGCCACCCGGTCCTTGGACCCGACGGGCAGGCCGTAGGCGCGGAGCCCCGGGATCCCGGCGATGCCCTCAAGGAAGCGCGCGGTGAGGGCCTCCTCCTTCTTGCGGACCGCCTCGACCCCCTGCTTGAGGAGGAACTGCGCGGATGCCCGGAGTCCCGCCAAGCCCCAAAGGTTCTGGGTTCCGGCCTCGAACTTGTCGGGCCAGAACCCCGGTTGTTCCTCCAGGTCGCTGTTGGACCCGGTGCCTCCCTCGATCAGGGAAGCCGGGTCGAAGCGCGGCGAGACCGCCAGGGCGCCGGTCCCCGTTGGGCCCATGAGGCCCTTGTGCCCGGTGACGCAAAGGAAATCCACGTTCAATTTTTTCACGTCGATCGGCACCGACCCGGCGGTCTGGGCCGCGTCCAGCAGGAAGGCCACGCCCTTCCGCCGGCAGATCTCCCCGACCTCCTCGGCCGGGGCCAACGTGCCCAAGACATTGGAGGCGTGGGCCAAGCAGACCAGCTTCGTCTTGGGTAGGATCGCCGCCTCGAAATCGTAGGGGTTCATCCGCCCCGATTCGGAGGCCGTCACCGAGGTCCATTCGATCCCCCGCTCGGCCTTGAGTCGGTTCAAGGGGCGCACCACGGCGTTGTGTTCCAGGCCGGATACCACCACGTGGTCCCCCGACTTTAGGAAACCCTTAAGGGCCGCGTTCACCGCCTCAGTCGCGTTCTTGGTGAACACCAACCGGTCGGACCGGGGGATGCCGAGGAGCTGGGCCAGCGCCTGCCGGGCCTCGAACACCAGGGCATTGGCCTCCACCCCGAGCCGGTAGGCGCCCCGGCCGTTGGAGACGCCGAGGTTCTCGGCGAAATCGGCCACGGCCTTATAGACCGCGGGGGGCTTCCGTCGGGTCGTGGCGGCGTTGTCGAAATAGAGGGGTTGGGGTGGATGCTTCGGTTTCATGTGAACGTCATTGTCCACTATAGGAAGGGATAAATGAAGGGGCCGGGGTAAAACCTCATGAATCCGCCGCCTAAAACACGCAAGGATTAAAACGGTTATCCGATTTGGGATTCTTAGGAAGCCTCGTGACCCACCCGTTGGGGCTTATTCCCGGGCGGCCCTGGATATCTCCACGATTTTCGCCGCCTCTTCCATATGGCTGGACCCCACAAAAACCGCCCCATTCTCGACGGAAAGGTCCGGCGTGGAAAGGTCGCCGATCACTTCCCCGGAGGAGGTGATCTCGATCCGGGTGAGCCCGTTGAGGTTGCCCTTCACCTTGCCGGAAACCACGAGGACCCGTCCCGTCAGGGTTCCACGGACCACACCCTTCTCCCCGATGATCAACCCGTCCTCGGTCGTGATGTTCCCGATCACTTCCCCATCCACATGCACCGTAAGTTTGGAGGTGATGTTGCCGCGGAAGGACGCGCCGGGGCCGATTAAGGTGTCCACCGGGCCCATGCCCTTGGAATCGCCGAATCCCATGAACCCCATATCCCACCCCCATGATTTTCTCTATTCATTTCTGAACGGCCGAAGAAGGAATTCGATTTTCACGTCAATTGACTGCATGCCGAGCCGAGGTCACAAACCGAGGCTCTCGATTGGCATGTGCCATGCCAAGGGCATGGTCCCGACCGCTGCCGTTGTCAGTTGAGGACCGGCAGGTACTTCATGGGGTCCACCGCCATGCCGTGGATCCGGACCTCGTAATGGCAATGGCTTCCCGTGGAATTGCCCGTGGAACCGATATACCCGATGACCTGACCCTGTTTGACCTCATCCCCGACCTTCACGTTGAGCCGCGAGCAATGCCCATACCGGGTGCTGAAACCGTAACCATGCTCGAGGACCACCAATCGGCCGTACCCGCCTTCCCAACCGGCATAGGTCACCATCCCATCGGCCGTGGCCCGGATCGGGGTGTTGGTCTCGTTGGCGATGTCCACGCCCATATGGCGTCCGGGTTCTCCGGTCAAGGGCGACATGCGTTTTCCGAACCCGGAGGTGATCCAGCCCTTCACCGGCCAAATGGAGGGCGTGCTGGCGATCACCGACCGTTGGTGGTCGATCTGGACCTGGATTTCCCGGAACGAGGCCTCGCGGCGGAGGGCCTCCTGGTTCATGGCCTTCAGACCCAAGGAGATCTTGTCGAGGAACTCCGTGTCCTTTTCCTTGAGGAGTTGGGTGAGCTGTTCCGAATCCTCCTCGGTGGGGCCGCCCAACGGGGGGAGCGAGGCCATCTTGCGGGCGTTCTTAAGCCGGAGGACCTGTCGGAATTGGGCGTCCAGTTTGGCCATGCGCTCCAAAGAAGCCCGGTTGTCCCTCATCTCCCGTTGGATGTCCTCCATCTGTTCCTTCATCCGTCGGGCCTGGGCCAACAATTCGGCGTCACGGACGTCTTGGCTTTCGATCCAAAGGGCCCATCCCAGGATGGCCACCAGGACCAGGACGGTCACGTGAAGCAGCGGCAGTTGGAATTTGACATGGACCGGTTTACCGCCCTCATGGGGGACGAACATGAAGGTGACTTTACGTTTTAGGTAGGTTTGGAGGTTGTTTTTCATGGGTTTGGACCCAGGGGGCCCGAGGATCAAGATACGCAGGGGGGCGGGTAGACGTCAATTAAAACCTTAAACCGGGCCGTTGAACCGCTTTCCAGTCCCCCGAGCTTTCCCGCCCGTTTGGAGAAAACGATGAACCCTATGAAAAACCTCCGCTTGGTCATAGTCCAAGGGGAGCACGTGATCGGAACGGTCCAAATAATGAAGGGACTTGTGGGGCGTTCCCGCCAATGCCCAAAGCCTTTCGGCGTTGTCCGGGGGAACCATGGAATCCCTCCGCCCCTGGAGGATCAGAAGGGGCCGCGAAAAGGAACCCAGGCGGGCCCTCACGCCGTCGGCCAACTTTTTCATCTCATAGAGGCTGGAGGTTGGACAGGTGGGATAGGTCACGTGGACCGGACCTTGGGGATTCCGCACCCCTCCCCGGAGTTGCCCGGTCCACCACTGGAAAAAGCGGAAGAAGGCCAGGCCCCGGAAACGAAAATCCTGGATGTCGATGGGGGCCGCCATCGAGACCACCCCGGCCGTCGGCCGTTCCAATCCGACCAGGAGGGACAGGAGCGCCCCCATGGAAAGCCCACCCACGAAGACCTTCCGGCAACGCCGGGCCAAGTGGTCATAGGCTTGGAGCGCCGTTTGGGCCCAGTCCGTCCAATGGGTCCGGGCCAGGTCCGAGGGATTGGTGCCGTGCCCGGGCAACCAAGGGACCAAAACCCGGACGGATCGGCGGGAGAGGTATTCCGCCAAGGGAAGGACTTCCCCCGGGGTACCCGTCAAACCGTGGAGCAACAGCATCCCTTGGGGGCCCCGGCCCTTTTCCAGTTCGATGCGCAGGTCCTTCGTCATCGGCGCGGTCCCGTCGAGGTCATTTCTTCCCAGCGGTGGAAATAGGACCCGACCAGGCCGGCGGTGAATTCCAGGAAGGCGATTTCCGGCTCCTCCACCCGGGTCACGCCGCCCACGGAGGACAGGAGAGCCACCCCCACGAGGGCACCCCCGTGGAGCATGGGGACCGCGGCCAACCGGTCGCTCCCCGCCTCCTCAAAGAGCTTCCGGAGGATCGGCGGCAGGCGGGGATTCGAAGCGGGTTCCCGAAGGAATGTGGTCCGGCGCTCGAGGGCCGCGAAGACCCCGACGCCTTGGGCGTCGGGACCCACGGTCTGGCGGAGCAATAACGCCTGGCCTTCCACGGGGATGTTGATCGCGGCCTGCAACACCAATTCCCGCGTCGGGTCGTCGTATTTCAGGAGGGCCCCATGCTGGAACCCGAAAAGCTCCACCAGCCGGCCGATCAGGAAGACCGGAAAGCCCTTGAGATCCCCGGCCTCCGCCAGGCGTTGTTCGGCCTCCAACCGAAGGTCTTGGAGTTTCACGTAACGATCGGCGTCCCGCTTGAAGGGGGCCACCACCCGCTCGGAGCTCAGGGTCACCATCAGGAAAAGGACGGCCCAAAGGACCCATTCCTTGTAGTCGGCGTTGGAGAAACCCGATGAGAAGGTCTCGGCGGCCAAACAACCCAAAAGGGCTCCGCCTTGGACCCAACGGCCCCCGGCCCGGGACAGGTCAATCTGGGATGAAAAAACCACCAGGAGGTAAAGGGCCGTAAGGGGGCTGTCACATCCGGCCGAGAGGGCCGAAAGGACCGTCACCAGGACCAGGTCAAAGGCCTTTTCGGTCGGGAATACCCAGGTTGGGACCGATTTTCGGGTGGCCAAGTAGGCGAATCCGAAGGTGAGGGCCGCGCCGATCACCCAGGCCGCGGCAAAGGGCATCACGGGGCCTTCAAAGCCCGCGCCCCGGTTCAGCCAATGGAGGAGCCCGAAGACCAGAAGCGCGCCACCCAGGACCCAAGCCCGGATCAGGGCGTTTCGACGGAGGGCGGCACGCTCAAAAAGGTTGAGGATCGGCATGGGGGAATTATAGACCGGAAACTGGCCGTTGGCGGTTAGCCGTTTGCCGTTGGTTCAAACCCGGCGCAGCAACCCGAGCACTCGTTAAAGGACTTATGATTTTAAAGCCAACGGCTATCGGCTAACGGCCAACGGCGTACCGGTTAGCCTCTGTGGTGTCTTATATCCTTGCCTTCGACCATGTAAATAACGTCTTCCGCCACGTTGGTGGCGTGGTCCGCGATCCGTTCCAGGTGGCGGGCCACCAGGATGAGGTCCAGGGCCCGCTTGATGTTGGCCCGGTCCTCCAGCATGTAGCTGATGAGTTCCCGGAAGAGCTGGTCGTTGAGGTCGTCCACCTCGTCGTCCCGCTCGCAGACAGCCTTGGCCGAGACGGCGTCCCGGACCACCAGGGAATCCAGCGAGACGCGCACCATTTCCTGCGCGATCCCCGCCATCCGGGGGATGTCGATCAAGGGCTTGAGGGGCGCCACCTCGTTCAATTGAAGGGCCCTTTCCGCGATGTTGACCGCCAGGTCCCCCATGCGCTCCAGGTCCGAGTTGATCTTCATGGCGCTGGTGATGAACCGCATGTCCCCCGCCGTGGGTTGGTAGAGGGCCAGCATCTTATGGCAATGCTCGTCCACCTCGATCTCAAGGTCGTTGATGTCCCGGTCGGATTGGATGACCTGCCGGGCCAGTTTCGAGTCCCGGTCCACCAGGGACTTGATCGAGAGGCGGATGGCTTCCTCCACCTTACTGCCCATGAGGAGGATCTTCTCCTTGAGGGCCTCGATTTCATCGGCGAGTTGGCTGTGCATGACGTCTCCTGGGAAAAGGGTCAGCCGAAGCGGCCCGTGATGTAGTCCTCGGTGAGCTTGTTCGAGGGGTTGGTGAACATCTTGCCGGTCTCATCGTACTCGATGAGCTTTCCGTTAAGCATGAAGGCCGTGCGTTGGGACACCCGAGCCGCCTGCTGCATGTTATGGGTCACGATCACGATGGTGTAGTTCTGTTTCAACTCCAGGATCAGCTCCTCGATCTTGGCCGTGGAGATGGGGTCCAAGGCCGAACAAGGCTCGTCCATGAGGAGGACGTCCAAATCAACGGCCAATGCCCGGGCGATGCAAAGCCGCTGTTGCTGGCCCCCCGACAGCGCCGCGCCGGCCTTATGGAGGCCGTCCTTGACCTCTTCCCAAAGGGCGGCCTTGTGGAGCGCCCATTCGACCTTCCCTTCCAGAACCCGGCGGTCCCGCATGCCGTTCAACCGGAGGCCCGCCGCCACGTTGTCGAAAATGGACATGGTGGGAAACGGCGAGGGTTTCTGGAACACCATCCCGATCCTTCGACGGACCTCCACCGGGTCCACCCGGGGGCCCAGGATGTCCTTACCTTCCATCAGGATCCTGCCCTCGGATCGGGCGCCGGCCACGGTCTCATGCATCCGGTTGAAGGCGCGGATCAGGGTGGACTTGCCGCAGCCCGAGGGGCCGATGATGGCGGTCACTTCCTTTTCCGCCATGGTGAGGGAGACGTCGTACAGTGCCCTTTTCTCGCGGAACCAGGCCGAATAGTTCTGGACGTCGATCTTCACCCGGCCCGCCACGGACTTGGCGGCCTGGCCCGCCGCCACCTGGGGTTTCGGGGTGGCGTGGGTCGGGGCGGCCTGGGAATTAGGCTCCTTAAGTTCCTCGGTCATGGTGGTCATCCTGTCCTTCCTTCGGGTTGGGCTGGTCCGTGAAACCCGGATCCCCTACCTCAGCATCTGCGACGAATTCTTGAAGACCAAACGGGCGGTGAGGTTGATGGAAAGGACGATGAGCAGGAGCACCAGGGCCCCGGTCCAGGCCTGGGCGTGCCAATCGTCGAAGGGGGAGATCGCGTAAGTGAAGACTTGCACCGTCAGGGAGGCTGTGGGTTGGTTCGGGCTTCCCGCCCAATACTGGTTGTTGAAGGCCGTGAACAACAGGGGCGCCGTCTCGCCCGCCACCCGGGCCAGGGACAACAAAACCCCGGTCAAGATCCCGTTCCGCGCGGTGGCCACCACGACCTGGAGGATGGTCTTCCATTGGGGAACCCCAAGGGCCAGGGAGGATTCCCGGATCGACAAGGGGATCATCTTGACCAGTTCCTCCGTGGTGCGGGTCACCATGGGGATCATCATGAATCCCAGGGCGATCCCGCCGGCATAGGCCGAGAAGTGCCCCATGTTCTTCACCACGAGTTGATAGGCCACGATGCCGGTCACGATGGAAGGCACCCCCGACAGGATGTCGGCCGTGAAGCGGACCAGCCACGCGAACTTGCCTTGTTTCCCGTATTCCGCCAGGTAGATCCCCGCGAAGAGCCCCACGGGAATCCCCACCAGGCTCGCGAGAAACACCAGGGTTAGGGTCCCGATGATCGCGTTGCCCATGCCGCCACCCGACTCCCCCACAGGCGCGGGGAGGTGGGTGAAAAAGGCCCAGTCGAACCGGCTCAGCCCTTGGCTCGTGACGTAGATCAACAGGCTGGCGAGGGGAATAAAAGCCAACAGGGCCGCTCCGGCGCAAAGGGCCGCCATGATCCGGTCGATGTAGCGGCGGCGCGCTTGGAAATCGAAACTCACTTGTGGACCGCCTTAAACTTTTGGGTCGTGGCCCAGATCAACAGGTGGGCCAGCATATTCAGGATCAACGTGATGGCCATGAGGAGCAGGCCGATCTCCGCCAGCGCGGCCACGTGCATATCGCTGACCGCCTCGCTGAACTCATTGGCGATCACCGAGGCCATGCTGTGGGAAGCCGCCAAGAGGTTGATGGATACCTCGGGCTTGTTGCCGATCACCATGGTGACCGCCATGGTCTCCCCGAGGGCCCGGCCCAGGCCCAGCATCACGCCGCCCACCACCCCGGCCTTGGAGGCCTTGAGGACGGCCATCTGGATGGCCTCCCATCGGGTGGCGCCGAGCGCCAAGGCGGATTCCCGGTAGACGTTGGGGACCGCCTCGAAGACCTCACGGCTGAGGGCCGTGATGGTGGGTAGGATCATGATGGCCAGGATGATCCCGGCCGTGAAAAGCGACAACCCGGTGGAAGGCGGCGCGAAAAACGGGGGGCCGATGAGTTTCATGCCCACCGGGTCGACGTAAACCCTCATCAGGGGCGCCAGGACAAACATACCCCAGAGCCCGTACACCACGCTGGGGATGGCCGCCAGGATCTCAACGACGAAAGCCACGGGTTCCCGTAGTTTCATGGGGGCGAGTTCAGTGAGGAACAATGAGATGCCGAGCCCCAGGGGGGTGGCGATGAGGAGGGCCAACAGGGAGGAAGCCAGGGTGCCGTACACGAAAGGGACGGACCCGAAGATCTCCTGGACGGGGTCCCAGTCCGACGTGACGAGGAAGCTCCAGCCGAACTTGGCGAGCGCGGGCCGGGAGGAGAGCCAGAGTTCCCAAGCCACCAGGACGGCCAACAACAACACCAGCCCCGCGAAAAGCTGCGTGACCAGTTTGAAGATCTTATCACCCAGTGCCGCGACACCCTGGTGATCGGATAAAAACGAAGCCGGGGAGGGCTTCCCGCCCTCCCCGACGCCGTTTTTGGTTTTCAGGCTTTCAAGTGCTTCCACGGAAACCTCAGAACTGGATGGTCGCGACCTTGGCCTTCACCTTCTCGACGAGCGAGGACGGCAGGGGGGCGTAGTCCAGGGAGGAAGCCATACCCTGGCCTTGGTCGTAGGCCCAATTCAAGAAACCCACCAGGGCCTTCCCGGCGTCATGGCCGTACTTCGGGTGCACCAGGAGCCAAGTGAACCCCGAGATGGGATAGGCATTGGCGCCCGGCTCGTTGGTGATCATCACCCGGAAGTCGGACGGCATGTTCTTCAAGGCGCCCGAAGCGGCGGCCGTCACGGTCTCCACCGAGGGTTCCGGGTAATTGCCGGCCTTGTTCTTGATCAAGGCGAAGGACATCTTGTTCTGGTGCGCGTAGGCCAGTTCCACGTAACCGATGGCGCCGGGGATCTGTTTGACCAGCCCCGCGACACCCTCGTTACCCTTGCCGCCCACGCCCGCCGGCCACTTGACCGCGGTCCCGCGGCCGACCTGGGAGGCCCAGGAGGTGCTCACCTTGGACAGGTAGTCGGTGAAGATGTTCGAGGTTCCGCTGCCGTCGGAACGGTGAACCACCGTGATGTTGGTGTCCGGCAACTCCACGGAGGGGTTCGTCGCCTTGATCGTGGCGTCGTTCCACTTCGTGACCTCCCCCATGTAGATCGCCGTCAGCGTCTCACCGGTCAGCTTAAGCCCCGCGGAGACCCCCGGCAGGTTGTACACCAGCACCACCGCGCCCATGACCGTCGGCAGGTGGTAGATCCCACCGCTGACCTTGCTGATCTGGTCGGCCGTCATTGGGCCGTCCGAGGCCCCGAAATCGACCGTGCCCTCGGTGATCTGGCGGATGCCGCCGCCCGACCCGATGGATTGGTAGTTGATCTTCACGCCGGCCGACTTGTTGTACTCGTAGAACCACTTTGAATAGATGGGGTAGGGAAAGGTGGCCCCGGCGCCGTTCAGGCTGGCCGCCCGAGCCGACGCGGAGAGGCCCATCCCCAGGGCCATCGCCACCGCCAGGATCAAGTTCGTCTTTTTCATCGTCCGTCTCCTTAGGTTTGTGACTGGATTCTAGTCGGCCCCCGGTCGGGCCCCTGTTACGTCTTTGTTACAACTCGTTACCTTGGGTCAGGCCCGGATTCACCCGCCGGTCATGCGGACCGGCGGGCTGTTCCAGGTCCGGGGGCGGGCCCTTGCGGCGCCCGTCCCCCGGGTAGCCCCCCGGGAGGCCGGGAGGCAGGGATCCTTCCCGCCTCCCTGAAGGGCGGGCGGACCCCAAGGGATTCTTAGATCTTGACCACGAAGTCAAGCTGGCTGCGGAACAGGGGCTGGCGCGAGGTGCCGCCGGCGGCGTTCGTCGGGGTCCCGCCGAAGAGGTCGGGCACCACGCGCTTGACGGCGTATTGACCCAGGCTGACGGTCAATCCGTCCGCCAAGTCGTAACTCACGTCGGCCTTGAGCCACTTGTTGTCGTTGTAACCGGCCCCGGAGTCGGAGTCCGAGTAGAGGCTCAAGACCGCGTTGGGCTCGATATAACCCCACTGCAAGCCGAGGCCCAGTTTGTCGACCTTGGTTTCCACCTTGGCGAAAAAGGCGTTGGCATTACTGATCGACGCCAAGCCGTGGATGTTCGCGTTGGTGAACTTGTTCAGGTTAAAGCTGTTGGTGTTTCGGGCCGCGTGGAAGGTCCACGTGAAGGCCTGTCCGCCGATCTTGTTCTTGATCTTGACCATCCCCTCCACCATGCGGATGTCCGGGATCCAGCCCAGTTGGGACGGGGCCTGGCCCTTGATCAAGGAACCGGGGGCCACCATGCCGTTTCCTGTCACACTGAAGGGCCCGTTCAAGGCGCTGACCCGGGTAAATGAAGCCGGAACAGTCCCTTCCATGCTGGTCACCCAAGGGACATCTTCGTAACCCGCCATCACATGGATGTCCTGGTCCATCAGCATCAGGTCCTTGCTCAACTGGACGTTGTAAAGGTACTGTTCCAGTTTCGCGGCGCTTTCGTTGCCGATGTACATATAGTGGGCTTTCGCCCCGAATTGCTCAGGCAAGCGCACCGCGACCGCGGCGCCTTCCGGGTTGGTATCGCCGTCCCAGGTGATCGCGGTGGAATCCAGGATGTTGAGCATCTTGCCGGCGTAGACGTCCACCTTTCCGCCCAAGTACTTCGGGGTGTACATGAAGTACGCGGTATCCAGGAGCAGGGCTTTATCGGTGTCTTCTCCGCCCAAGGTCTGGTTGGTCGAGGTGGGGTCGCTCGGGTTGCCCGTGGTGCCGCTGATGGCGCCCGTGGCGATCCGGAAGGCCGCGAAGACCTCGGAACTGACCTGCTTTTCGGCGCCGAAGCGGAGCCGGATACGGGGCCGGGGCCGGTTCGGGATGTTCACGTTTGCGGGCCAAGGGGTGCTGAAGTTCTTCGCCAATGGCGAGTTGTCCTGCGCCTGGGTGAAGTACTCGTACCGGAACCGGAAGTCGCCCTTCCACTTGAGTTTGCCCGCCGATTCCAGGTCTCCGATGCGGCTGGAGAGCGTGGCCATACCCGAGTTCACGTCATCCTTATATTGGTCCAACGAGTCCTTCACTTCCGAGGCGGATTGGGCTGAGGCGCGCATCGCCAGGGACATCGATGCGGCGGCCAGGACCAACGCCAACATCCAAAAGCGTTTCATGTCTGCTCCTTCGCAGTTTTAGTATTTCCATCCCGGGATCCGTCCGACCCGACGGCTGGCTTGGGGTAGGAGAGGCGTTCA
>CAYMOV010000039.1:18953-20636 GCA_964392085.1 uncultured bacterium | reverse complement strand
CTTTGCAGGGCATCCAGTCGTGTTCAAGTTCGGCGCCACAATCCAGACAGGCCCACTTGTCAGCCATGAACGGCCACCCTTTTTGAACCACCACCCATCTGCCTTCGGCAGAGGGCGTAAACGGGTTCACTCAGGTCACTAAGAAGGCATCGGGATTTTATATAAAAAAACGGGCTTTCCTTTGTGAACTTTGTGACCTTAGTGGTTCAAAACTTTTGTTGGTTTTCGCCTTGGTTCTTCGGGGCAGGGGTGAGGACGGGACGGATGCGGCGGGGTTGTTCCCTCTCGCGCTTCGCCCGGGCCAAGAGCCAATAGGTCCGGCCCAAGGCGAAGAGGAGACTCAAGACGCCTCCGCCCAAAACGTAGGGCGTCCAGGGATTATGGAACATCCCCATCCTCCCCAGCCGCTATTCGTTCACGCGGTGGTAAGGGGCATCCCAACGGCCGCGTTTGACCGGCGCCAAACGGGCGCCGAACTTCTTACGCAGTTTCAGGAGTACCTTTTGGTTCTCCGCGCGCATCTGGCGGACGATCTTGGCCGGCACGCCCGCGGGGGGCTCCGGGGGACCGATCCTCAACCAGATCTTTTCGCCTTCGCTTTGACCCACGTAAACCGTCATGGGATGCGTCCCGATCTTGGCGCCCTTACGGGGCTTGAAGGAGAACTCGCGCCATTCCTTCGGGGCGTCCTGGCCCGCGTAGGCTCCGGTCTCGTTGACGAATTCGTATCCGGCGCGGTCGAGGGTGTTGAGGACTTCCTGCGAAGCCCAAGCCAGGCGCTCCTCGAGGTTCGCCCCCTTCGGCTTGATCCAACCGCCGAAAATCACGTTGGGGCCGAAATCCGGTTGGTGCCATTTCTTGATCACCTGTTTTTTCGACTTGGGTTTCGCCTCAGCGGCTTGGTCCACCGGGGTGGTTTCCGGGGTCGGCTCGGCGGCCGCCGCGGCGCCCTCGCCCGGGAGGGCGGGCAAAGGTTTCGACTCGGAAGCGGCCGATTCGGAGCCCGGCAGGGCCGAGAGGGCTTCCATCCCCTGCTTCTTGCGCTCCTTGTTCAGTTCCTTAAGTTCCTTCTCGTCTTCCTTCCTTTTTTTCTCGCGGGCCTTCTCCCACTTCTTGCGTTCCTTGGGATCCGTAGGGGGGATGTCCTGGTTGATGTAGGAAGCGGTGGATGTCACGTTGGATTCACCCGGAAGGGCCGGTAAGGTGGATGAGGGGGTGGCGGGGGCCGCGGCGTCGGACCCTGGTAGGTCGGTGAGGGGCTCCAGCCCCTGCTTCTTGCGGTCCTTGTTCAGCTTCTCCAGTTTCTTCCCCGCTTCCTTCTTTTCCTTATCTTTCTGCTTCTCCCACTTCTTCAGTTCCTTCGGATCGGTGGGGGGTTGGTCGGCGTTGAGGCTCGACGAACCCGTGGCCGGGGCGGCTGTCGGGGTCTCGCCGGGAAGGGGGGGCAATCCGGCGTCCTGCGCCTGAACCGTCAGGGTCAGGACCAGGAAAATCGGGAGAAGTGCAAAAATCCTTTTCAGCATGGAACCGTTCCTTGAGGGAAATAGGGGCTTAGGACATCGAGGCTCATTTTAACGCCCTCCCGGGGCGTCCCAAGCAAAAAATGGGGTTTTCATCCTCAACAGGGTGCTGAAAAAGTGTTTTTACGCCCTGCCGTCAGGCGGCATAGCCGCCTGACGACCC
>CAYMOV010000039.1:0-18853 GCA_964392085.1 uncultured bacterium | reverse complement strand
CCGTCAGGCGGCATAGCCGCCTGACGACCCAAGCAATAAAGTGTTCTTACACCCTATCAGCAGCCACGTAGGCCGAGTAAATCGTCGTGAATCCCTGCTTTTTGTGGGGATGATTTGCGAGCAAGACATGAAAAGTCTCTTCAGTTCGACTGTTTCATCATCCTGTTAAAAAGTCATCTGGACCAAAGACGCCTCAAAAGCCAATGGGGGAAGGGCCGATTCCGAAAGGGAGGCCTGGGGAGCGGGCTTGACATACCTCTTTCCCGAGACCGAATAGGTCGCCGACAAGGTCGACAACACCAAGGTGCTCACGATGAACCCGATGAAATAACCCTTATTGATCTTGCCGGTCCCCCGAATGGCCAAGGAGGTGAGGGCCGCGCCGCCGTAACTAAGCGCCCCGGCGAAAGGGGCGGATTCGATGAAAAAGATCTGGAAATCCTCGGTCTTGTTCTCACGGTACTCGATGCCCTCCGGGTCGAACCCATAGGCGATCCGTTCCTCGGCGGCGGGTTTCTCGAACCCAGCGGGAACGGCCGGGGAGGCCGCGGGGACGGATCCGGTCGGGGAGGTCGCTGGGCCGGAGCCGGGACCGGTCGGCACCCCATAGACGGGCGTGGACAATCCTTGGGGAAAGGCAAGGGCAGGTAGGAGCGGGATGAGGACGAGGAGCGTCCAGAAAGGTCTCATGGTCCCGACATTCTATAGGGAGACCGGGGGGACGGAAAGGCGCTAAAAAGCAGGGTACCGCTTAAGTCTGTTTTTACAGTTCCATCAGGCGGTTTTGCCGACTGACGATCCAATCGAAAACGTGTTTTCGCGAGGCGGGCCAGCGGCCATGTGGGTCGAGGGACTCGTCGTGGATCCCCCTGTTTATTGGGGAATGGTTCGCGTGCCAGACACGACCCTACTTTTAACCATGTTCCTACCGATAACGGAAAGTGGTCCGTCCCACCACTTTAAACGGAAGGGGGAAAAATCCCTTCAGTTCGACTTTTCCAACTTCCTGCTAGGGCGTTGGGGTCGGAGTGGGAGTCGGGATCACTAGGGGGGTGATCGTCCCGGTTACGAGTGGAGGGAAACCCACCACTTGGTTATCCGTCAGCCAGGTCACGGGCAGATCGGATCGGTCCACGACATAGCCCACACAAACGCTATAGGGCAGGTAGACCTGTGGGCAGGCGCTGTACATATTCCCTGTGACCTTGATCGTCACCTCATACCGGTCGCTAAACCGGCAAAGGCTTTCAAGGGAGGAGACTGTCGGGCATTCCAGGGCGGCATGGGCCCTGACTAGGATCATGGAAGCGGAAAAATCCACCGGCGGGGCCGGGATGGGGTAGGCGCCCGCGTAGGAACAATAGGCGGTCCAATCGGCTTGGGACCGGATCACGCCTGGGATCGCGAACGGGGGAGGCGTGGGTGTGGGCGTTCCCGTCAGGGCCCAACCGATGAATTGGGGAAACTGTCCGGGCAGGTTAAGGGTTTGGGAGGGATAGCTGCAGTTTGGGGTCAGGTCCAAGGTGGGGGTGGCCGTTGAGAGCGCGAGGGGCGCGGCGGGACCCGTCGGGGTGATACGGTTTTTCGCCTGGCAACCGAAAAGCAACAGGCCGGCGGTTAGGCCAAGGATCCCGATGCTTCCCAACGCTTTTCTTGACGGATGGACGGGCATGAGGCCTCCCGGAATGAACGTTTCCATTATATAGACGAATAGGGAAGCGTTTTATTCCTTGGAAACCCATGGGTCCCGCACGGGCGGAACGCCCGTGTTTCAAGGGGTTTCAGACGCTGGGGACCGAGGCCTTCGCGGTCTGCTTATCCGCCTTCATCCGCTGGTCGTTGTTGAGGATCCGCTTGCGCATCCGGAGCGACAGGGGCGTGACCTCCAGCAACTCGTCATCCTGGATGTACTCGAGGCACTGTTCCAGTGAGAAGTTGATGTGGGGCTCCAGGGTCAAGGCCTCGTCCGAGGACTTGGACCTCATGTTGGTCAGGTGCTTGGTCTTGCAGGGGTTCACCGCGATGTCGGTTTCCTTGGAATGCTCCCCGACGATCGTGCCCTCGTAGATTTCCTGGCGGGGGCCGATGAAGAAACGGCCCCGATCGGAAAGCTGGAAAAGTCCGTACGCCGAACTGACGCCCGACTCGAAGGCCACCAGCACGCCGCGGCTGCGGCCCGGGATGTCGCCCTTGTATTCGCCGTAACCCGCGAAAAGGTGGTGGAGGATGCCTTCCCCCTTGGTGTCGGTCAAAAACTCCGTGCGGAACCCCATCAGGCAGCGGGACGGCACGTGGAACTCGATGCGGGTCGTGACCTCGGACAGGGGATGCATGTCCTTCATCTCGGCCTTGCGGCTCCCCAGCTTCTCCATGACCACGCCCACGCAGTTGGTGGGGATGTCCACGATGAGCTGCTCAAAGGGCTCTTCCAGCTTACCCTCGACGGACCGGCGCAGGATGACTTGGGGCCGCGACACCTGGAACTCGTAGCCTTCCCGGCGCATGGTTTCGATGAGGATGCCCAAGTGCAGTTCGCCCCGGCCAGAGACCTGGATGGCGTCCGGGCTGTCGGTGTCCTTGATGCGGAGCGTGAGGTTGGCCTCGGCCTCCTTTATCAGGCGGTCGCGGAGGTGGCGGCTGGTGACGAACTTCCCTTCCTTGCCGCAGAATGGGCTGTTGTTCACCGAGAAGATCATGCTCATGGTGGGTTCGTCGATGGTGATGGGCGGGAGGGCCTCGGGATTGACGGCGGAGGCGACGGTCTCCCCGATCTGGACGTCCTCGAGCCCGGCCAGCAGGATGATGTCCCCGGCCTTGGCTTCCTGGCATTCCACCTGTTTGAGGCCGTGGTAGTTGAACAGCTTGGTGGCGTTCGAGATGACCTTGCGCCCGTCCAGCTTGATGAGGGCGATCTGGTCGTTGAGCTTGATCGTGCCCCGGGTGATGCGGCCCACGGCCATGCGGCCCAGGTACTCGTTGTAGGCCGTCGTGGTCACCAGCATCTGGAAGGAGGAGTCGACATCGACCTCCACCGGCTTGAAGTGGCTCACGATGGTGTCGAAAAGGGGCGTCAAGTCGGTGCCGGGCTCCTCGAGCTTGAGGGTGGCCTTCCCCTCCCGGGCGATGCAATACACGATGGGATAGTCGATGTGGTGGTCCTCGGCGCCAAGGGCGATGAAAAGGTCCAACACCTCGTCCACGACTTCCTCGGCCCGGGCGTCGGAGCGGTCGATCTTGTTGATGACCACGATGGCGGGCAAACTGCGCTCCATGCTCTTGCGGAGCACAAACTTGGTCTGGGGCAGGGGACCTTCGGCCGCGTCCACCAGCAGGAGGATGCCGTCGACCATGGAGAGGATGCGCTCCACCTCGCCGCCGAAATCGGCGTGGCCGGGGGTGTCCACGATGTTGATGCGGATCCCTTTCCAGTCCACTGAGGCGTTCTTCGAGAAGATGGTGATCCCCCGCTCTTTCTCCAGGGCGTTGGAATCCATGACCCGCTCTTCCATGTGCTCGTTGGCGCGGTAGACGCCGGATTGGCGGAACAGGGCGTCCACCAAGGTGGTCTTACCGTGGTCGACGTGGGCCACGATGGCGATATTGCGGAGGTCTTCCCGACGAGTCATCTTGAACATCCTTCTCTTTGTTAAAGGGGTTTTCGAAGAGGCGGGAGTATAGCCGACACTTCTTATAAAAGGAAGGCGGGGTCGCGCGCTCCCACCGGCTTTCCCGATTAGGAAACCGACCTCAAGAACGGGACAAGCACCTGAAGAAAGGCGTTTTCCCTGTTTTGCCACACCGCGTGTCCCGCGCCCTCCAGGACCTGATATCGATCCAAAGGCAGGAGCCGCTTGATTTCGGACGCCTCATCCGGCGATACGAACTTACTGTCGCCTCCCTGGATAAAAAGAAGGGGACGTATCATTTTGGGAATCCAACCGAGGTAAGACACCGCGCGCCCGATCCGTTGGGTTTCACATGCCCCCGGCACGTTGAAATTCCACGACCATTGGCCTGAACCAAGCCTTTTAAAAAGGGTCCGGTAATATTGGAAGCGATTTTCTGCCGGAAACCTCCCATGGAGGTATTCGTCAAGGGTCGCCTCGTCCTTGAAGGGGACGGGATAGCCGGCGTAAATCTCGCTGTACTTGATCCACCTTTGGGGATCGGCCCAAAGGGTCTGGTCGAGGATGGCCAGGGAGGATACCCGTTCAGGATGAAGGACGGCGCCCACTAAGGCGTGCCGCCCACTGGCGGAGTGGCCCACGAGGTGCGTTTTCGGGTGACCCAAAGCCTCGGCCCAAGCCACTAGGTCCCCCGCATAGTCCTCCGGGGAATAGCCCGTTTCGGGCCAGTCGCTGTCGCCGTGGCCCCGCAGGTCGAAAGCGAATACCCGGAAGCCTTGGTTCGCCAAGAGGATGGGAACCGCGCCCCAATCTGCGCGTTTGGCCGAAAGGCCGTGGAGAAGGTAAACCACGGGGCCCTCGGAACCATATTTGTCGTAGGCGAACCGACCACGGGGGGTGTCGACGAAGGGCATTAGGAACGATCCATCCAATCGAGGCATTTTTCCAATTGGGCTTTCATCTCATCCCGCGAACCGTGGAACCGCCGCCCATGGCCCGGCAGGACCCACTCGATGGAAAGGTCCTTCAACCGCGCCATGGATCTCTTCTGGGTCGCCCAATCATCGCAATAATCCTTGAAGCCGTAAAGGTGCCCCCGTCGGGGGGAATAGGCCAGGTGGTCGCCCGTGAAGAGGAACTTATGGTCGAACAGGAGGACGGTATGCCCCGCCGTGTGACCCGGGGTTGGGATGATCCGCAGGTCCTGTGCCAGGACGAACGGTTCGTCTCCTTCGAGGGGGATCTCAACCTTTTCGATTCCCCAACCCAAATCCCCCTTCCCCATGATCCGCTCGCAACCGAACTTTTCCCTGAACCGTTCGTGGTCCCCCACGTCGTCCCGGTGGGTCAGGTAGTGGTACCGGACGCCGCCCCAGGCCTCCAGCTTCTTGATGAGCGGCCCCGCGAACCGGGGGCTGTCCACCAGGACGTTGCCGTCCTCGCGGCGGATGAAGTAACTGGTGGCGGCGAAGGAGTTCCAGGCGTGGAAGCCGCAGTGGTACACCGGTTCCTCGACGGCGATCGGGAAGGCCGCCGCCGCCCCGGCCAGGAGGGGGGACTTTTGACGGACCCCGATGGAACCCGTGGGGCAAGCGGTGAGGGCCAGGAAAGCGGAGCGGTTTTCGTCTTCCCCCGCGGGTTGTCGGGACACCACGGACTGGCCGTCCTCGCACCTGAAAGTCTCGGGCGCCATCCAGCGGCAGGTGTCGCAGTCGATGCAGGTGGTGTCGACGTAGAAGTCGCCGGGGGCGTTTTTCGGATGGGTTCTGTCGGTGCGGGCCATACCAAAGGTTAGGGACGGGACCGCCTGAAAATCAACGGCCCTTCGTCAGGAGGTGAATTTCACGCCGTCGGGGATGGTCTTGGTCACGAAGACCTTCCGCCCCTTCTTGTTGATCTTCTGGGCGATCTGGTGCGCGTGGTCGTGGGACTCCGCGATGCCGAAGACCGTGGGGCCGCTGCCCGACACCAGGGCCCCCAGGGCCCCGGCCTGCTTGAGTTCCATCTTGAGGTCCAGGCAGAGGGGCTGGAGGTGGAAGGCGGCCCGCTCGAGGCCGTTGTGGAGCGACCGGCCGATCTTGGCCTTGTCTCCGGTGGCCAGGATGTCGCCGAAGGCCGAGGCCAGGCGGCCCGGGGAGAACTCCCCGAGTCCCGACTTGTAAACCTCTTGGGTGGACAAACCCGAGTCGGGCTTGACCAGCACCAGGTCGAGGGACGGCATGGGGGGCAGACGGGTGATCTTCTCGCCACGACCCTCGCCGAGGGCCGTGCCGCCGTAAAGGAAGAAGGCCACGTCGCTCCCGAGTTCCGAGGCCATGTCGTGGAGTTCCTCGGGGTAGACCTGGGTGGCGAACAGCCTGTCCATGCCCAGGAGCACCGCCGCCGCGTCGCTGGACCCGCCGCCCAACCCGGCGGCCACGGGGATATGCTTGCGGAGCGTGATGGCGACCCCGCCCTGCCCGCCCAACACCTCATTGATGAACTTCACGGCGGCCTGCACGATGATGTTGCGCGCGTCGTCCGGAAGCTCCGTCGGACCCTCGACCACCTTGAACCGGACGCCCTCGTCGCGTTTCTCGAACGTCAGCTGGTCCCACAGGTCCACGGCCTGGAAGATGAGCTTCAGGTCGTGGAAGCCGTCCTCGCGCTTCTTCAACAGCTCGAGGACGAAATTGATCTTCGCGGGGGTTTGGAGGGCCAGGATTTTGGGGGTGGTCATCGGTTGGAGTCGCCGGGAGCAGGGATCAAGGAGGGCAATTTTAGACGGTTTAGGGGTTGTTGTCCTCCCCATTCAGACTGCCTGGAAGCGTTTCCTTGCAATAACAGAAAAACACTATCCACCACCTTGTAGCGGAGGCGCCTGCGGCGCCGCGCCACAAGGTGGTGGATGTGGGTTTAGGCTTTTTCATTTAAGTCCATGATCGTTTGTGGCGATTGAATATTTCCCGGATCAGTTCACAGGCCGGGAGCCATTTTGGACCTCCACGGTCAGGTCCGAGGAATTCCCGGCGCAAGTCGGTTGGGCCATCAGGGATAGGGTTCCGACCTATATCAGGATCTGAAAGGCCAACCGAAACGGGAAACGCATGGCGCGCTTCATGGATTATTGGGCCGCCACATGTAAACCTGGAAATTTTCCCCGTCCACGGAAGCGTACCAGGGTGCGCCCGCTTTGTCGTCGACGCAATGCAGGACCCACAGGGAGCCCCGTACCGCCTTCGGCCACCAGTACGGCGCCCGGGGATCCTTGGACAGGTCCGACGCCGCCTTCTGGTCCGACGCGAGCTTGAGCCAACCCAGGAATTCCCCGATCCCGTCCCGGTCGGTCTGGAAGGTCACCCAACCGGACTTCGTGCGGGCGTCGTGGCTCTCGAGGATCTCCTTAGAGTTGTTGGGGAGGCAATCGGGGATCCACCCCTCGGCCAGGTAGCCGGACTTGTTCAGGTCCTGGTGCGTGGCGAACTTCTTGTTCTGAAGGCCGCCGCCACAACCTATGGCGGTGAGGATCAAGGCCGCGAGGAGTACAGGCACGACCCGCATGATGTTTTGGTTGGGGTTCATGGGATGATTATACGGCGAAGGGTGTCAGGGAAGAAGTGAGGGAAACAACGGAAGTTTGACCGGAACTCTACTCCGCGATGTACTTCCCGATATTGACCTTGTTGACCTCGGCGTCGTTGATGTAGGCCTGGGCCAGGTTGGCCTTGGGGGTGCCCCCGGGCGCGGCGGCCAGGTATTTCCGCCAGCACTCGACGGCCTTTTCCTTGTGGCCGCGGTTCAGGTAGATGCCTCCGATGGCGAACTGCACGTCCATGTGGGTCGGGTCGAGCTTGAGGACCCGCTCGTACTCCACCAGGGCCTCTTCCCACCACATCATGGCGTAGTAGGCGTTGCCCAGGTGGAAGTGGGCGGAGGGGTGCTGGGGGTCCATCGTGACGGCCTTGATGCATTCCTTGACCGACTCGTCGAACCGGCCCAACTTGAAGAGGAGGATGCCGAGGTTCAGCTGGGAGGGAAAATAAGTGGGGTCGATCTTCAAGGCGTGGCGATAGAGTTCCTCGGCCCCGGTGAGGTCCTGGGCCCTATAGAGGGCGACCGCCTCTTTGTTCATTTCCGCGGCTGTGGACATTCGAGCGACCTTTTGCTGTCTTTGCCTAGTCTATTCTCGATTTTCGATTGCTCTATTTTCTAGGGTCGCAAGGCGGCCCTATGGGATAACCTTATTGAGAGGATATTCGACGATTCCCTCGGCGCCGGCGTCCTTCAGGTTCGGGATCATCCCCCGGACGACCCGCTCGTCCACGATGGTATCCACATCCACCCAGTCCTTGTCCCGCAGTTCGGCCACCGTGGGCGAGTTCATCGAGGGCAGCACCTTCAGCACGGCGTCCAACTTGGACCGGGGTACGTTCATCTTGAGGCCCACCTTCTCCTCGGCGGCCAGGGCGCCCTTGAGCAACAGCACCAGGTCTTGGATCTTCTTCTTGCGCCAGGGGTCCGCCCAGGCGGACTTGTTCACGATCACCACGGTCATGGACTCCATGATCGTGTCGAGTATCTCCAAGTTGTTGGCCCGAAGGGAGGACCCGGTCTCCGTCACCTCGATGATGGCGTCCGCCAGCTCGGGGGGCTTGGCCTCGGTGGCGCCCCAGGAGAACTCCACGTGGGCCTTCACGCCGTGCTTGGCCAGGTACTCGTTCGAGACGTTCACCAGCTCGGTGGCGATCTTCTTGCCCTCCAGGTCCTTGACGGACTTGATGGAGGACCCCTTCGGGGCGGCCAACACCCAACGCACGGGCTTCAGGCCCTGCTTGGCGTAGATGAGCTCGGCCACTTCCACGACATCGCTATGGTTCTCCTTCACCCAATCCCGGCCGCACAAACCGACGTCCAAGGTGCCGTCCTCGACGTACCGGCTCATTTCCTGCGATCGGATCAGCATGGCCTTCATCTCGGGGTCGTCGATCGCGGGGAAATAGGACCGGGAGGTGCCCGAGACCTTGTAACCGGCCTTGGCGAAGAGTTTGTAGGTGGATTCTTGGAGGCTGCCCTTGGGCAGGCCCAGTTTCAGGACTTTCGGCATGTGGGTGAAGGCTCCGGGGTGTGGTAGTGACGGGCAATATACCAAAAAACATAGGCCTTTCAGCCTTTACTTTTACGGCCACCTCTTTAAGAATTGACCCCCTTCGGGGCGGGAAGCCGCCCCAAGTAGCCGGGATCAACGCGGGGTTCCCCCTCCGTCCCCGACCGCGACCGCGCCCCCCCTTGAGGACCCCGGACTTGAACGAGACCCCGAGCCTTTACAATTTCTCCCGCCAGGAACTCGGGCCTTTCCTGAAGGCCCTGGGCGCCCCCTCCTACGCCGGGACCCAGGTCTTCCGTTGGCTCTACCGCCAACGGGTCGGCTCGCTCGAGGAGATGACGGACCTCTCGAAGGAATTCCGCGCGACCCTAGCCGCCCAAGCCGTGATCCAGCCCCTCCGCCTGGTCGACAAGCAGGAATCCGCCGACGGCACCGTCAAGTACGGCTGGGAGGCCGCGCCCGACGCCCAGGGCCGGGGAGGCACCGTTGAGAGCGTCCTGATCCCCATGAAGTTCGACGAGGACGGGGAGCCGGGCAGCCACACCGCCTGCCTCTCGACCCAAGCCGGTTGCCGGATGAAATGCTCCTTCTGCGCCACCGGCGTCCCCAAGTTCCAGCGCAACCTCACCACCGGGGAGATCCTGGGCCAGATCCTCGGCATGGAACGGGAATCGGGCATCGCCTTCCATAATGTGGTGGTCATGGGCATGGGCGAGCCCTTGGACAACTACGACGCCACCCTTCGGGCCATGCGCGTCCTGAATGACCCCGAGGGGCTCAACCTCGGCCGACGGCGCATTACGGTCTCCACCTCGGGGCTGGTGGACCCCCTGGTTCGGTTCCTCAAGGACGACTGGCCGGCCACCCTGGCCCTGTCGCTCCACTCGGCGATCCCCGACAAGCGGAATTCCCTGGTGCCGATCAACAAGGCCAACCCGCTGGAGAAGCTCCGGAAGATCCTGAGGGACTACACCTTCGTCCGCCGCCTCCCCGTGACGTTGGAGTACATCCTCCTGGCCGGGGTGAACGACGGGCCGGAGGACGCGGAGGCCCTGGCGGCCTTCTGCCAGGACCTGATGTGCAAGGTCAACCTGATCCGCTACAACCCCGTGCCCACCTTGCCGTATCATTCCCCTGACGAGGACGCCATCTTCAAGTTCCAGGGGCGGCTCAAGGCCAAGCGGGTCCGGGCCTTCCTGAGGGAGCGCAAGGGCGTGGACATCGCGGCGGCCTGCGGTCAGTTGGGCTTCGGGGAGGGCGCGCCCGGGGGCCCGACCGAAAGCCCCGCCGTCCCCCATCCCGGCGGAGTGAAACCATGAAGGATCCATTCACCGGCCAGGCGCTTTCACCCGCCGACAAACGGCTTTTCCAACGGGCCTTGCGATTCTGGCTCGTCTTCCTGGCCTGCTCGGCCGTGACGGGGTACCTGACCCTTTGGATCACCTCGCTCCGCCAACCCGTCATCGTGCCCAGCGTCATCGGGTTGGACCAGAAGGACGCCGAGCGCGTCCTTCGCTCGAAGAGCCTCCGGGCTCGGGTCTCGGGAAGCCAATGGGACGACCGGTTGGGTGAGGGGGCCGTCCTGATCCAGAAACCCTCGGCCAACACCTACCTCAAGCGCGGGTCCGTGATGGAACTGGTGATCAGCAAGGGCAATCCCCAGGTCAAGGTCCCGGACCTCACGGGACAATCGGTCCGCCGGGCCCAGGTGCTGTTGACCCAGACCCGCCTGAGGGTCGGGCGAAGGTCCACCCTTTCCACGGCCCTCTTTCCCCAGGACCAGGTCCTGGCCCAGTCGCCCGAGGCGGGCCGCGCGGTGGAGACCTCCTCCGCCATCAACGTCTTGATCGCCTCGGGCCCCTCGGAACCCACTTACTTCATGCCCCAGCTGAGGAACCAGCCCCTGGTCAAGGCGCTCCAACTTTTCCGGCCCGTGGGGGTGATCATCGACAAGATCAAGACCGAGGTCCACGACGACGTCGAATCGGGGCTCATCCTCGACCAGGACCCGGGCCCGGGCGCGCGGCTGAAGCCCCTGTCCAACGTCTCCCTCACGGTCTCGGCCAAGAGTTCCGACCTCGCCAAGAAGGCCCGTTGGACCACCCTCCATTACCAGCTCCCGGTCGGCCCCCCGAAACGCGTCCGCATCGACGTGTTGGACGGGTCCGGCACCCGCACGGTCTATAATGCGATGGAAGAGGGCGGCAGCACCGTCCAGACCGGCCTCAGCGTGGCGGGCAAGGCATCGGCCCAGGTTTACCTGAACAACGCATTCGACAAGGAAATCGAGATCGAGTAGAAACGCCCACATCCACCACAGAGACACAAAGACAAAGGGACTGTTTTTTAAAATCAATACAGAATTACGAATTCCTCATTCATCATTGCCGTTCAAAAGGGGTTTCAACTTGGTGAAGGTTTCCGCTTCCATCCTCTCCGCCGACCTGGCCGACCTGGCCGCCGAGTCGAAGCGCGCTCTCGACGCGGGCGCCGACATGATCCATATGGACGTCATGGACGGCCACTTCGTGCCGAACCTGACGTTCGGCGCTCCCCTGGTGAAATGCCTGAAGAAGCGCCTGCCCCAGGCGGTGGTGGACTCCCACCTCATGATTTCGGACCCCGAAAAATACGCGCCCGACTTCTCCCGCGCCGGGAGCGACTACATCCTCTTCCACGCCGAGGCCGTCCAGGACCCGCGGGCCGTAATCCAACTCATCCGGTCCCTCGGCGCCAAGCCGGGGATGGTGCTGAACCCCGACACCCCTGAGGATTCGGTGAAGCCCTTCGCGAAGGACCTGGATTACGTCCTGTTCATGTCGGTGTTCCCGGGTTTCGCGGGGCAAAAGTTTATCCCGGAGGTCGTGCCTAAGGTCGCCCGTTTCTCGGCCTGGTGCCGGTCCGAGGGCCTCCATCCGGAGATCGGGGTGGACGGGGGCGTCTCCCCGGCCAACGCCGGGCCGTTGGTGAAGGCGGGCGCCACGCTGATCATCGCGGCGTCGGCCATCTTCCAGGCGCCGGACATGAAGGCCGCCATCCACGCCATGAAAACCGCGTAACAGCTCATCCACCACAGAGACACAGGGACACAGAGAACCGAACCGATTCGGCTCGAACAACTTCCAAAACGGCAAAACCCGCCCTTTGAACCACGGGGTCCACGGGGGGCACGGAGTAAAGCACCCCGGCATTCAACCCTTTTGAGTCATCAAAGCTAAAAACCCCGTGACCTCCGTCCCGTCCGTCTTCCATGTTATGGAAGCGGGACTGTCCCGCGGTCATAAGTGTCTTGGATGGGCGCGGGACGTGTCCTCCGTGGCGAAAATGGTCTTGAGATGTTCCAAAGGATGTGCAACTTGAAACCTATCATCCGCAAGCCCTTTCCCCGCGTCCTGGCGATGGTCGCCCTCCTGGGCTCGATCGTGCTGGGCTGCGCGACGATGAAGACCCAGACCCAGTCCCCCGCCCCCACGGACGCCGACCGGGACGCCCTCCTGGCCGAGGCCGCGGCCCGCTTCCAGTTCCCCGACGCGCCGCCCTTCCTCACGGTGCTGGACAAGGCCCAGGTGGATTACCAAAAGGACGGCGGGTTCCGCGTCGAGGTCCAGACGATCTGGGCCTGCCGCGCCAAGCCGACCGGCGCCTTCCCCCTGCCCTTGGCCTTCAACCTCGACCTCCAGATCCTGAAGTCCGCCACGCTCCACACCTGGCGCCTGTCCCCGGAGGGCCGGTACACCAACGAAAACACCCAGGACCTGAAGGCCGAACCGGCCCAGAAGGACCAACCCGCCGCCCTCGCGGGCCTCGTCCGGATCGTCCCGCCATCCTTGGAAGCGGGCGAGGCCATGGAAATCAACTACGTGGTCGAGAACAAACCCGTGAAGGCCGCCGAGACCGACGCCCCGGCCGCCGAAAAGTCCTTCGCATTCCGTTGGCAGGATCCCCAATCCGCCCTCCGGCGCGAGTTGGTGTTGTCAAGGCCCCCGGACCTGGACCTCGTGGGGGTCCGGCAGCGGGTCCCGTCCGCCGCGAAAATGTTTGAGCTACGGTCAAAGGACCGCGTGGTGGACCGATGGGTCCTCGAGGGCCTCCAACCTGGACTGCCCCAGGAACCTTACGGCCCGCCCCTGGGGGACCTTGCGGGCGTTACGGCCTTTACTCCCTTCCATAATTGGCAGTCCGCCCTGGACCCCTTTAAGAAGGATTGTGACGCCGCGCTGGAGGACAACAGCGACCTCGACGCCGCCTTCGATGGGATGATCCCCGCGGCCACCGAAGGGGCCGACTCCAAGGTCGCCAAGGCTCGGCGCCTGCTCCAAGCCCTGCGGGCGAAGTGGCGTTATGACGACCCCGGACTTCCCCTGGCGCTCCAAACCCGGCGCGATTTAAAGGAAGCCAACGACAGCGGTTGGGTCACCCCGAGGGAGGCCGGGTTGATCCTGGCCGCCGCGCTCAAGCACCTGGGACTCGCCCCCCAGCTGTACCTGGCCCGGCGCAACCCCGGGGGCGGTCTCCTCACCCAATCCCCCGCCCTGACCCAATTCGACGAGTTACTTTTGAACTTCACCTTCGGGGGGGCCACCCTCTGGGTGGATCCCGCCGAGCCCTTGGCCCCGGTCGGTGACCTGCCGCTGGCGCTCTTGGGGGTCGAGGCCCTCGCGGTTTCCCAACCGCTCAAATGGACCGACACGCCCGACCTATTGGCCAAGGACCACCGGAAGGAGCGGAACGTGCGGCTGGAGATCAGCTCCCAGGGCGACCTCCAGTGCAGCGTCGAGTTGACCGCCCACGGGTCCTCCGAGGTGGCGCTCCGCCAGTTCTTCCGGGCCACGACCGATTCCCAGAGGCGCGACATCGTGTCCCGAGGCCTCGCCAAGCGGTTCCCCAAGGCCCAGCTGACGGACTACCGGTTCGGGGATTACCGGGACCTCGATCATCCTTTCCTGGTGACCTATGTCTTCGAGGTGCCGGGCTATGCCGAACCCATGGGGCCGGGGCGCCTGAGGTTCTATCCCCCCGTCTTCGAGGATGTCGAGGAGTTCATGTCGGCGCTCCAGCCGACCCGCCGGACCCCCGTGGTGCTCTCGCAGAACTTCAATTCCACGGTGCGGCAGATCATCCGCCTGCCGAAGGGGTGGAAGGTGCCGGACCTCCCCCCGGACGCCTCCCTGTCGAACCCGGTGGCCGAGTTCCTTTCCAACCCGAAGATGGAATTCGGGACCCTCCTCGACGAGCGCTATACGGGCCTCAAGAAGCGGCGCATCGAGCCGGGCGAGGAATACCAGCAGTTGCAGGACTTCTACCAGGCCGTCCTCAAGCAGGACCGGACGCCGTTCATCGCCTCGGGACCCGTGGGGGCGCCCCCGGCCGCCAAACCCCGCCAAAAAAGAAAGAAGTAAGCCTTACGGAACCGCGCCAACAGCCCCCGGAAGCCGCCGTTTGAACCACCAAGATCACCGAGAAAAGCTTCTCTTTTTAAGCCCCCGGAAACGTTACAGTTTGTGGCCTTGGTGAACTCGTTTACGCCCCCAGCCGAAGGCTGACAGGTGTGGTTCAATGGTTTTCGACGGGCCCGTTCTGATATTCTTACGGGCCTTCATTTTTCCGACATCAAAAGGGATTGCAAGTGTTCGACCAACTGACCGAGAAGATCCAGAAGGCCTTCAAGAACATCCGGGGCCAGGGGAAACTGACCGAGGAGAACATCCAGGAGGCGCTGGAGTCGGTGCGCACCGCGCTCCTGGAGGCCGACGTCCACTTGGACGCGGTGAAGGACTTCTTGGGGAAGGTCCGGGCCAAGGCCCTGGGCCAAGAGGTGTCGCTGTCCCTGGCCCCCGGCCAACTGATGGTGAAAGTGGTCCACGAGGAACTCGTGGCGCTCCTCACCCCGAAGGACCGCAACGCGGGCAAGTTCAAGTTCGCCCCGGCCCCGCCCACGGTCATCCTCATGGCGGGGCTCCAGGGCACCGGTAAGACCACCACCGCCGCCAAGCTTGCGCTTTACCTCCAGAAGGACGGCCGGAAGCCCGGCCTGGTGGCCGCCGACCTGGTGCGGCCCGCCGCCGTCGACCAGCTGGCCACCCTGGGCGCCCAGATCGGGGTGCCCGTGTTCAAGGCCGGCCCCGGCGAATCCGCCCCCGACCTCTGCGTTCGCGCCTGTAGGGAAGCCCTGGCGAACGGCTGCCACATCCTCATCCTCGACACCGCGGGCCGGCTCCATATCGACGCGGCCATGATGGACGAGGTGGCCGAGATCCAGAAGCGCACCAAGGCGGGCAACGTCCTCCTGGTGGCCGACGCCATGACGGGCCAGGACGCGGTCAACGCCGCCAAGGCCTTCCATGAGCGCCTGCCCCTCACCGGGCTCATCCTGACCAAGACCGACGGCGACGCCCGGGGCGGCGCCCTGCTGTCGATCACCCAGGTCACGGGGATCCCCGTGATGTTCCTGGGCACCGGCGAGAAGGTGGACGGCCTCGAGGCCTTTCACCCCGACCGCATGGCCTCCCGCATACTGGGGATGGGCGACATCCTCACCTTGGTGGAGAAAGCCGAGACCCTCGCGAAGGAGAAGGCCGAGGAACGCGCACTCAAGAAACCCGGCGAGTTCAATCTCGACGACCTGATGGACCAGCTTCGTCAGCTGATGAAGATGGGGTCCATGGGGGAGATTTTGGACCTATTGCCGGGCGACCCGGCCATGAAGAAGCAGTTGGCGGCCCAGGGCCCCGACGACAAGAAGCTCAAGCGCATGGAGGCCATCCTTCTGTCCATGACGCCGAAGGAACGACGGTTCCCACACCTGTTGGACGGGTCGCGCAAGCGGCGCATCGCCCAGGGAAGCGGCACCACGGCCAACGAGATCAACCAACTGCTGAAGCAATACGACATGATGAAGAAGATGATGAAGAAGGGCCCCCTGGGGATGAGGCTTCCCCAGATGCCGGGCGGATTCGGCAAGGGGGGCGGGGGTTCCCTCCCCCCCGGATTCCCCACCCGTTAAGGCAATTTGGAACCACGGAGGGCATGGGGGGCTACGGAGAACACCAGGCTTAGTCTTGTTGAATACTTAGACTTTGACGATTCTTGTTTCCCTCCGCCTTCCCCGTGAACCCCGTGGTTCAATCGATTGATGTTCTATTTGGCCAGGAAGCTTTCCACCTCCGCGATCTCAGCCGCCGAGAGCCTGAAGTCCCCCGCCGCCACCAGTTCATCCACCTGGCCGGGGCTCCGCACCCCCACGATGGCCGCCGTAACCTCCGGGCGCCGGAGCGTCCAGGCCAGGGCCGCCACGCCGGCCGTATGCCCGTGCTTCGCCCCGATCTTCCCCATCAAGTCCTGGAGCGCCAGGTTGCGCGTGAGTTGGGGTTCCTTGAACTTGTCGTCGCGCTTGCGCCAATCGCCCGGCGCCATGGCTTGGAGGCGTTCCCGGCTCATCTTGCCGCTGAGGAGCCCCGCCTGCATGGGCGAATAGACCAGCACCCCGATGCCGTTGTCCCCGCAGAAGGGTAGGATCTCCGCCTCGATGTCCCGGCGGAGGGCCGAATAGGGCGGCTGGAGCGACGTCACGGGGGCGATCGCCTGGGCCCGCTTCATCTGGGCGGGCGTGAAGTTGGAAACCCCGATCCAGCGGACCTTGCCCGCCTTTTTCAGCTTCGCCATCTCGGCCCACCCTTCCTCAATGTCGGGGTCCGGGTTGGGCCAATGGATCTGCCATAGGTCCAGCGCCTCCACCCCCAGGCGCCTGAGGCTGTCCTCGCACTCAGCCCGCACCGAGTCCGCCTTGAGGCAATTGGTGATGACGCGGTCCGCGCCCCAGATGAGGGAGCTTTTGGAGAAGAGGTAGGGCCGGGTCGGCATCCCTTTGAGGGCCTTTCCGACCACCTCCTCGGAATGTCCCCGTCCGTAGGCGGGGGCCGTGTCGATCCAATTGACGCCCTTCTCGACCGCCCGGTGGAGCGCCCGGATGGAGTCTTCATCGTCCTGGGGCCCCCAGTTGTAGTTGCCGTCGGGCCCTCCGATGGCCCAGGTGCCGATACCTAAGGGGGTGATTTTCAGGTCTGAGTCGCCGAGTTTGCGGGTTTGCATAGGTCTTCTCCGGTGGATGGGGGCTATCGACATCGGAACGTATTCTAGGGTTCCAGCGGTCCGGTAATAGGAAAGGGTGGTGAAAGGCATGTCAATTCCTTGGACGGACTCCTCCAGGGCTAGGGCCCCAGGAAGCGCAACAACCCACCACCGGGGACCGCCGTTTTCCGCCCAAGAAGCCGCCCTTTCTCCGTTCAGTAGGGTTGAAGGAACTCATGCCCGGGGGCTAGAATTACCCCCCTAGGTTTCTCGATTTCCCTGAGGTTGTCCCCTCCATGGGCCTTTTCGGCAGTAAAGACGACAAGAAGAAGGATCTCCTCGAGTCGGCCCAGAAGTGGGCGGACCAAGGGGACGCGCCCAAAGCCCTCAAGGAACTCCAGAAGGCCCTGGAAGTCGACCCGAACTTCAAGGAAGCCTACACCGCCATGGGGTTCATCCACTCCGACGGCGGCCAGTACGAACAGGCCCTGGAGAACTTCAAGAAGGTCCTCTCAATCGACTCCAACAGCCCCGAGGGCTGGAACAACCTGGGGTTGACCTACGCCAAGAGCGAGCGGTACCCCGACGCCATCAAGACCTTCCAGGACGCCATCGGCCGCAACGCCAACGTGGCCACCTATTACAACAACCTGGGCAACGTCTTTTACGAGCAGGGCATCTACGCCAAGGCCATGGAGTACTTCCAGAAGGCCATGCAGTTGGACCCGTCCTACTCGGACTCCTACCACCGCCTCGGCATCGACCGCGACAGCGCCGGCAACCTCGAGGTGGCCCTCAAGCGGCTGGAGGAGGCGGCGAAGAGCGGCAAGAACAAGTCCAAGGTGGCCTACGACACCGGGATGCTCTACTCGAAGCAGGAACTCCTCGACAAGGCCATCAAGGCCTTCCAGGAGGCCGTCCGACACGATCCCCGGTTCGAGACGGCCTACATGGCCCTCGGCTTCACCTTCGAGCGCAAGGGCGACCTGAAGCAGGCCCTGGAGGCCTTCAACCAGGTGTTGGTGCTGAACCCCCAGTCGGCCAAGGCCCACAACACCATGGGCCTCATCTACGACAAGATGAAGCTCTATAAGCAGGCCATCAACGAGTACCGGGTGGCCATCAAACTGGAGCCCAGCTACGCCAACGCCCACTTCATCCTGGGCCAAGTCTACGAAAACAAGGGCATCACCGAGAAGGCCAGCGCCGAGTACGAGAAATTCGTGCGCATCCACGAGACCGGGGCCATGGTGGACGAGGCCAAGTCCCGCCTGGCGAAGATCAAGAACCTCTCCCCCGAGGAGCTGGAAGACCAACTGAACCTGAAGAAGCAGGACAGCGCCGCCGGGACCGACGGCGCCAAGAAGGAAGTACCCGCCGCCCCGGCCCCCGGGGCCCCCGCCGCCGAGCAACCCGGCGGATTGAAATTCAAGGACCCGCAGGAGCACCTGCGGGAAGTCCTGGCCAAGGCCAAAGCCGCGAAGGCCGCCAAGGCCGCGGGCGATGCCCCAAAGCCCACCGCCGAGGCCCCCAAGCCGCCCGCCACCGCGCAAGCCATAGCTGAACCTGCCTCCAAAGCCCCGGAAGTGACCCAGGCCAAGCCGACCGAATCGCCTGCCGCTCCGACGTCCCCGGCCAAACACGTCGCGGAAGGACCCCATCTCGACCGTTTGGGCCCTGCCCCCGTGGCGCCGGCCCCCTTCCTGGTTCAGCCTCCCAAACCCGCTGAGCCTCCCGCATCCGCCCCTGTGATGCCCCCACAGGAAAAACCGATTCAAGTAGTCTCCGCGCCCCCATCCGTCTCCGCAACCGCCGCGCCGGACAAGCCCGCCCCCGTCATGGCGGAACTTGAACCCGAGGTCCACATCCCCGAACCTGTTTTGGAGGAGGTCATCCCCACCCCGGTTTACGATCCCTCCCAACCCCTCCCCGTTTCCGCCCTGGACGGCTACGTGTTCGACGACCTGCCCGCCGAGGGCCAGGAAGTCCTGGACGCCATCACCCATGTGGAATCCACCAATGTGGAGAGCGAGTCCCAGATCCTGGAGGCCGTCGAGACCGTCAGCCACCAGTTCCA
>CAYMOV010000038.1:11742-22428 GCA_964392085.1 uncultured bacterium | reverse complement strand
AACCGCAGACCCCCAGGATGGTCATAAAGTTCTTTTGATTCACGGAATCCTCCGGATCGGATCGTCCCAAATGAAAAGAAGCCCCGAAGGGGGGCTTCTTTTGGATGACCGATTCATCAAGGTACGACTTAGGGACAACTCTTCGGGAGCAGTCTCAAGTTGTCGACGTAAAGATTTCCCACCCCTTGACCAGACCCAGGGGCGCTCCGGTTATAAACAAAGGTGATCTTTGTGATGGCGTCGGCGGGAAGGATCGTGCCTGCACCGAAATTGATGTTCCACGTAAGGGTTTGGGATCCCACCGCGAGGTTCGGAATGTCCGAGCTGATGGGCTGAAAATTTTTCCCCACCCCGCCCGCGTCAAGCATCAGGAGCATTTGGCTGTAAGTGTTCCCGGCCACGACGCTCGAATCCGCCGTGACATCCATTTGGAACTGGCCCACCCCGCTCCAATTAGTCGGCACGAAGGTGTCCAGGATGAGGAACGCTTGGTTGTAGGCCGAGGGCGTGGTGATGTTGACGTCCAGGGAACTTGAGCCCTGGGTAACATTAAGGGCCGAGAGGGTCCTGGTTGCGTTGGCGCCTGTCCAGTTGCCGTTTTCGGTCAGGCTCTCACAGCCGTTGAGTATTGTGGGGACACAAGTGGCCGTCGGGGTCGGCAGGCAGCCTACCGCCGTCAACCGGATGTTGTCGACATAAAGGTGGCCGACGCCCTGTCCCGCCGCTGGGGTGCCCCGGTTGTAGATAAAGGTGAGTTTGGTGATTGCATCGGTTGGTAGGAGGGTCCCCTTAGTGAAATCGAGGTTCCAAGTGAGGGTTTGGGTCCCCGCCACCAGGATGGGCACGTCCCCAGAAATGGATTGAAAGTACTTGCTAGAAGAATCCGCCACGAGCAGGAACTGTGAGTAGCCAGCACCGGCCACCACGGAGGCGTCCACCGTCACGTCGACTTGGAGCCGGACATATCCCGCCCAATCGGTAGGCGAAAAGCCCGAGAGAATCATGAAATCTTGGTTGTACCCCGCTGCAGTCGTGATGTTCACATCCATGGAATGGGTTCCATGGGTTACATAGAGGGTGCTGAGGGACCGAGTGGCATTGGCGCCACTCCAGGTCCCGTTCTCGGCGAGATTCTCAAAATCGTTTAAAACCAAAGGCGCGCAATTAGGCGTGATGGTGGCCGTGGGAACGGTCCGCATGGCGGATAGGGGGGGCAATTTGCCGTTGCAGCCCTGGTTCGCGGCGAAAAGGACGGCCATTCCCAGTGCGGTTAATCCGGTCAACCAAAGGCTCCCACGTCGCATGGTTCCTCCTCCCCGTTCAATGGTTCCCAATTAGCCTACCGCAAGTCGATCCGAACATCTTGCCGTCCCGGTGGCGCCTAGAAACGGGCTTCGTAGTTCAACGCCAGCGTTTGGCGGTGGAGCCTTCCCGAAGACACCCCGTTTAGGGCCGTTTCGGTCGTCACCCATTCGAAGTCCAGGAACAGGTCCGACTGGGGACCCAGATGGTACGCGCTCGAGATCGACCAACGGCGCGATAAGTCCCGAAGGTCCAACACCGAATACTGGCCCAAGTCGGAATCATCGAACAGGTAGGAATAGCGGGCGATCGGCTGACCGTTGTATCCGGATTCCCGTCCCTTGGAATCGTCATAGCGGCAGACCCCCTCCAAGTCCCACTTCGGGAGCACCCCTATCCTGAGGCTCGCCAAGGCACCACGGCTGTCCAGGGTTCCGAGGGAACTTTGGGTCCGTTCCATCCGGCCATTGGCCCCCAGGATGATCTTACGGTCGGCTCCCACCAGTGGACCGAAGTCAACGGAAGGACCGACGTTGAGGTACAGGAACTTCCGGGTCGGGACCCCCAGGTTCCCCGTGGGGTCGTCCACCGGCACGTAGGCGTCCTGGGTCGCGTTCACCACCAGGTCCGGGGTGATCTGCTTCACCGCGTAGGCCGATCCCTTGAGGTGGAACGACTGGCCCTCCAGCGCGGTCCAGTCCAGGTCCGCGCCGAATCCCTTTCGGTTCGGCGTTGCCAACCCGTAGGGAAAGGTATTGTCGTAGGTGCGGTTGTAAAAGTCGAAATTTCCCCCGGCACGGCTCAGGATGTCCAGCGGGTTAGGCCCTTGGTACATTGAAGGAATCGGTGATGGCAGTTCCGTCGTGACGCCCGATTGCCGCGTCTGGGCCAGGGGCGCGAAGTAATAAGGCCCGACATCCAGTGAATTCAACTGCAGGGTCGATTCGGCCAACTTCAGGTAAGGCCCGCCGATCAGGGCGTAATCCTCCGTGGTCTTGAGGGGGTCCCGGACGTCGTCATGGAAACTCGAATAGGCGTATTCGGCCCTAGCGCCGACGGCCCATTCGCCGCCCAAACCGAGCTTCAAGTCCGGTCGGACGCTCCCCAGCAGGTATCGGCGGGCCCAAGTGGCGGGATCCTGGGGATCGTAGGTCGAACCGGGAGTGTCGGTGCCGAGGGGCTGGAGCAGGGACTCCCCGAACCCATCCAGGGTGAGTTGGAGGTTCCGCATGCCGATCCACCATTCCTTCGAACTCAGGGTGCCGCGCCCCCCCAATATCCAGGAACTGTACTGGTGGAACCCGAGGTAACCGGAGGTGCCCGTGTCCGAGTTGAACCCATTTCGGATCATGTGGGCGAAAACAGAGAATTTTGCGCCGTCCAGGACTTTCGAGTTTGGCCAATCCAAAGCCGTACCGACCCGGAGACCCCGGAAAAGCCAATCCGGTTCATCGTTGACGTAGGACTCGTACTTGTTTTGGTCGTCCCAACGGCGGTAGGCGTCCGGTTTGAAGGCCAGGTCGCTCGTGTCCCTGTTCCAAAGCGTCAGGGGCGTATAGGATTCCTCGAAATTTCCGATCTGGGCCGACAACCAGGCCGGGTTGAAGTCCATCGTGAGGCGCCGAAGGGTCAAGGAGGCGGCGTCTTGGGCCCGCAGGCGGGTCGTGATCCGGAACGTCGCGTCCCACTTCAACTGTGTGCCGACCACCATTTCCGGCCTGAGTTCCAGGAATCCCAGGGCGTCCCTTGTTTCGGGCGGTTCCAAGCCAAGCGGCACGTCCCCCGTCCGTTTTTGGGAATAGGCCCAAGTCCGGCCTAGCCCATGGATGGCGATCCCAGCCGTGCTCTTGACGGCCTTCAAGACCTTCCGGAGATCGAACTGCCTCGCCTCGATGTCGTCGGTCTTGGCCTTCAGGGCCACCAGCCGCTTCGTCACCTGGTCCAATTCGCTTGAATAGGCCTCCTTCAGGCTGTGGAGCTCGGCGGCCGCTTCGGCGAGGGGCGTCTCGACTTCCTCGGCCACGGGGGCCTCTTCCCCTTGGTCCGAAGGGGCGGGCGCGCCCGCGACCGAATCGCCCGGGTTGGCCTTCAAGGGAGTCGCGCTGTCCTCGGGAGGCGCCGGGATGTCGTCCCCCGCAAGGGCCACGACGAGCTCCCGGTATTTCCGGTCGGCCTTCAGGATGTCATTCGCCACCTCAAATCGGGTGAGGGGCGCCTTCACATCCGAGGCTTCCAGTAATCCGATAGCCTCCAACTTCCTGAGGTGGCGGTAAGTGGGATCCCCGGCCGCCACCGGCGCGAATAGTTCGTCCGCGCGGCAGAGAGCGGCACTTCCGGCCAGGAGGGCCAGGAGAACCAGGGTGGGCGCCCAGCGGCGCATGGGGTTAGAAGGAGATTTCATTGGTCAACTTCCAGGTTTGGTCGCGGCGGTCGTACTTCGGCTGGTCGGCCCAGGACCACTTGTGGCTGAACCAGTCGGCGTGGATCAAGAAATTCTTACCCAACTTCACTTGGGCCCCGAAGGCCAGGGTGGACCTGGTCAAATTGAGGGCCTGGTAACCATAAGTCCCCAAGGACGTTGTGTCATAGGGGGTGGCGTAACCGGCCAAGCTGGGTTGGTTGGCGATCCCGGTCAGGGCATATTCGCTTCCCCGTGCCTTCGTTTGGCCGTAGGAAGCCGAGAAGACGATGCCGCGGAGGAACTTCAGGTAGGGCAACGGACCCACATCCGCGCCGGCGAACCAGCTGTCGACCTTGAAGGCATCCCCCAAACCCAAGTCGTTGGTCATGCGCTTGTAATCCCCCGTTAGGACGCAATTCTTGGGGGCCTTGTCCCAGGCCTTCGAGAGGTCGGCGGTCACGGCGGCCTCCAGCCTGCCGAAGGAACGAGCCGTGGCGGTGGCCGTCTGGCTGTCCACCGGCAGGACCGTCCCGCCGATGCCCGTCATCACGTCATTCGGCTGGAATTCCTTGGCTTTGACCGCGACGGACAGCTGGGGTTGGAGCCAACCATCATTCCCGAGGGCGCCGGCGAAACCCAGCAACAACGCCTCCCGGTTCGGGGTGGCGTCGCCATAGGGGAGGAGATTCTCGTCGAGCCGGTCGTAAGCGGCGTAGGTGGGCCTCGCCACCTGCTGAAACACGTCGATGTTCCGGTAGCCGATCAGGCCTTCGTCAAGGTTCGAGGCGGAACCCTGGTACCCCACCGTGGCGTTGGGGGTCCACCGGTTGGTTTGGGCCCCCGGCGAGAGGAAATCAGGCCCGTTGTTGAGGTATTTCCAGCTGAGTTTCAGCCCTTTGCGCTCAAACGCCCCCTCGCCCCGGACCGCCCAATCCGAAAGGCTGCGGGCCGGGTTCTCGAGGTCCTCCTCGTACTTCGCGCGGGCCCATTCCCCCGAGGCGGTGGCTAGGACCTCCGCCGGGAGGGTGAGGACGAGTTTCGCCGACGCGCTGACCACGGACTGCCGCTTGGCGGTCGTGGAGAAATCATTGGGGTTATAGGGCGCCAAGGCGGTCCCCCTCAGGCTTTGGAGCACCAACCCCGTCCCGCGCACCTCCAACTTATCGCCGAAAAGGTCAAACCCCGCTTGGCTGCCGCCGTAGTCCTCGTCGAATATGCCCGTGAAGGCCCTCCGGACCGTCCCGCCCATGGCTTGGGCATGGACCGCCTTTACGACGGCTCCGTCCCATGCGTGGTCCTCGCTGGCCTCCAGGCCCCGCATGCGCCAGTCATTCCCGTGGTCCAGGTAAAGGAATTCCTCCAGGTTTTGGCGCGCGCGCTTGAGGACCGTCGGCTCCACCAGGGTGTAGACCGGAACATCGGTGTTCCAGAGGGTCAGCGGGGTGTAACTGCGCCAAAAATCCCCGGCGTGGAACTTGAAATCATCCCCGAACCAGCCCAGGTCGAGCCAACGGATGGACCAGTTGGTGGAGATCGGGTCCACGTATTGAAAGCCGATGGTGCGGGTGAACCGGACTTGGGCGTCGAAAAGGACCTTCGGGGCCGGTACGCTTTTCAGGCGGAGGTCAATGTAGAAGACGTCGAAGGGGTTCGTGACCCCCATCAGGGCGTTGGGACCGAATCCCCGGCCATCGGAGAAATAGGCGCGGGCGTCCCCCGACAGCTGGGTGCCGGTCTTCCGCCGCAGGATTTCCTGTTGGTCCTTATAGGAGGCGTTGCGTTTATGGGCCGCCGCAAGGCGGGCTTCCAATTTGGCCAGGTCCACGCCCATCGCGGCGATCTCGGGTTTGAATTCCCCCACCAAATCGGCGGCGTCATTCCCGGGCTTCGAGGACGCGTCCTGCGTTTTCTCGACCTCGGCTGCGGTCGCCCGCGCCACTTCCAGGTTAGTCCATTCGGCCACGGGCTTGTTTGGGCCCAGGAACTTACCTGAATCCACCAGGGCCTGGACGCGCGCGTTGATCCATGCGTCACGGTCGACGCCCAACAGGGCGCCGTGCGCGGCGAAGGATGGCGTGGCCGCGAGGGCCCAGGCCGCCAGGATCAGGGTTTGGATCGTCTTGTTCATGCCGCTCGTCGTTCCTTCATTCTTCCGTTAGAACTTGAACTGGACGTACAGGTAAGCCTGGTCCGCCCGGTAGTTGTTGGCCGAGACATAGGCGTCGCGGTACAGCACCCGGTTGTACCGGGCCTCCAACTTGGCGCCGCCCCAAGGGATGTCCCAGGCGAACCCCAAGCCTGGCGCCTCGGTCCGGCGGTCCACCTTCGGCCAAGTGTAGAAGGAGGTCCATTTCTCGAACGCGTAATGGACCATCAAATCCACGTTCTTCATCACCTGGTACATCAAGGCCGAGTCGTAAACCCGTTGGGTAAAGAGGTTGGGGATGTTCGCCAAAGTCTGGCCGGGCCGGTTCGGGTCGGGCATGGCCGCCACGACGGGATCGGTCGTGGTTCCCGACACCTGGTGGTCCGTGACGAAGAACCCGCCGTAAAAGGGCTTGGCGGTATGGAACAGCTTGTTGAGCTGGACCTTCGTGGTGGCCGTGAGGTACCGGTAGGTCTTGAGGTGGTCCAAGAGGGTGTACCGGTTGTGGCCCGAGCCGTCCGTTTGGGGCCGGCCGTTGGCGTCCAAGACGGGCAGGATGAAGGGAACCTGTTCGGTGAAGCCCATCCCAAGGCCGATGTAATTGGCCATCACCGTACCGTCGTTTCGGACGCCCTGTAGGTTCGCGAGGTAAGCCGTGGAGGCGGCGATGGGGCCGTTGTAGTTGCCCCAGATGGAGGATCCCCAAAGGCCGGTTCCGTCGGGGTAGTACACCGACACCAAATCGTTCGCTTGGATTGTGTTGTAACCGTCGATGTTCGGCTCCATCCGGTATTCCCTCTTCAGGGCGGCGTCCACGTTGACCACCAGGGCGTCCAGGAACGACGGCCAGGACTTCATCCAGGGCGACTGCCGCCCCTTCCAACCCAGGTTGATCCTCCCGCCGGTCCGGTCGCTCACCAGGTCGTCCGCCATGCCGACGTAACCCTGCTGGGTGAAGTATGTGGCCGTGTCGGCATACCCAAACCGTGCATTCCGGCTTCCCGCCATCGCCACCTTGCTTTGGAAGTTCATGTAATCGGGGCTGATGGAGGTGAAGTAGGCCGCGAAGGGATAGTAGCTGGCGGTGGCCTGGAACGCCCCCCCGGTGATGTCTTTGGGATCCGGGGGTTGGAGGCTGTCCGTCCCGGTTCCGAAGGTGCTGATGCCCCCTTCCAACTCGAGGAACACCGGCAGCCATCCGATCCCGAGGTCCGCCGAGTAGGACTTGAGATCCCCACTCACCGTGGCCGGGCTCCCCGCGACGGTGGTCGGGGCGCCGAAATGGTCGTTCACCCAAAGGCTTGAAAGGTTCAGGTTCATCTTGCCGTGGAAAAGGGGTCGGGCGATCTTGACCCCCTCTTCCCATTGGTTGGCGTAGAGGGTCCGTCCCAATAGGATCGTCATCTTGGCGTCGTTCCCAAGCAGGGGTACATGGTCGCCCGTCATGAAGAGGCCGTCGAAGACGCGGACGCTGTTGGAACCTGTGGTGAAGTTGGACGTACTGGGCACGTAGCCCAGGTTGTCCATATAGTCGTTCCAGGTCTTGAGGTTGCTGTCCTGGGAGTAGTTCTTAAGGTCAAAGGGCTTTTCAAACCGGTTGGTGCCGGCAGTTTGGCCCCGGGTGAAGTCCCCCAGGTCCGTGTCGCCCGAATAGGCCTCGATGGCGACGGTCCCGTTCCAATGGCCCAACGTCCCATTCACCGGGAAGTTCAAGCTGGGGGCGAAAGTCCCGATCGACGCGGGCCCCCCTGAGGCGTTGGAGAACGGCGTGCTCCCGGTCAGCCCCACCGAGAGGCTGCCCAAGCCGCTCAAGTCCGCGGTGAAGACCACGTTGAGTTCCTCGTAGGTCCGGTAGGCGTTCATGTGGGCCAAGCCGGTCAACGCGATATTCTCGGCCCGCAGGTCCGCCAGGCTGTCGAGCTTGACCGATCCCGAGGGCGCGGCCTTCCGGGCGACCTTGTTGACCTCATCCTGGGCCGCCTTCAACCGGGCGGTCTCGGAGGAGATGGAAGCGGCCTTCCGGGAGTCCCGCTGGAGTTTCTCGCGGATCAGCGCCGACTCCTGCCTCAGTTGGCGCAGCAGGTCCTCGATCTCCCTTTCGGGGCCCGTCACATGAGCCTTCGTCGAGGCTGGGACCGGCGTCCCCACATGGGCCGCGGGCGTGGCGGGAGGTGGCGAGACCATGTCCATGTCCGAGGGCATGGAGGACGCGGGGAGGGCCAGGGCTTTTTCCGAAACGGGACGGGCGGCGGGGCTAGTGACGGTAGGCTCGGCGGGTTTTTCGGTTCCAGGACGGGCTAGATCCTTGGCCCTGAGCAAGTTGGACGAACTTCCCGACGCGTCGGGCGAGCCCATCTCGACGGCCGGTTTGAACGCCTTGGCTTTCGCGGGCTCGGGAGAGCGCTCCACCGGAACCGCTGTTGGAGCTTGGATCGGCACCGATTTTTTCAAGGCGGTCTTATTGACGGGCGGTTTCACGGGAACCTTCGTGGATGCGGGGAGAACCGTCGGAGCCTTCACCGCCTTCTTGACGGCCTTGGTCGCCTTTATCTTCTTGGGTTTCGGGGTGGCCGTGGCTTCGGGCGCCTGAGGGGTAACGTCCAACGTCTGGTCCGCCGGGATCGGGGTGTCGGTAGGCTCGACCGAAACCGGCGTTTCCGTGGGGGCCGGCGGCACTGGCGTCTCGGTCGGCGGGGCCTTCTTAATGCGTTTCTCGGCGGTCTCGACGTAGAAAGCCAACTGGAGCCGGGTGACCGTTTGGCCGCTGTCCAGGACCGCCTGATCCTGGGGGGCCAGAAGCCCCTGGGCGCCCAAGGCCCGGACGCGCTGGTACAGCCGCTGGTCGGGACCGACCGGTTGAAGGGGATCGGCCCATAACCCCACGGTCCCCATCAGGAGAACGAGAGCCATGACCAATTTATGTGAAACCCTATTGCGCAAAACACACTCCAAAGTTTTGAATCTTTAAACCAAACTACCCATTCACCACAATGGTCCCAAAGGTCACAAGGGACACCATGGTCTTAATTCTCAAAGCTCATCGGGACCATCGTGCCCATTGTGGTAAAGGCGTTCGCCGGTCGTTAAACCGTTTGATTTCAGTAAAGCTCGACCTCATCCACCCACATGTCCACCTTGTAGGTCCCAGCGGTGTTGCCCGCGTTGTGGCCCCACTCCAGGTCCATGATCTCGGCCAGGTGGTCGGTGAAATCCGGGGGCGTGATGGGGGATCCCCAGCCCGGCGCCCGTTTGAGGTCGGTGAAAGCCACGGTCTTCAGGGCCCAATCGGCCGTGGGCCCCAGGTCGTACCCAAAGTTGTTGTAGCAACCATCGGAGCAGGTGCCGCCCGCCGAGCTCGGCATGGTCGGGGCGATCGGGATGGCCATCCGACGGAAAAGGGTCGTATCCGTCGGGGGGCACTTGTAATAGAAGCGGATCCCCGAGAAGGCGCTGGCATCGTAGAGGCCGGCGGACTTCAGCTTCGCCGTCAAGGTATAGGAGGGATACGAATTGTCCCCCTTGTTCACGAGGGACCCGAACAAGTGGGCCGCCTTGAGGGTCCCGTTGGCGCCGCCCGACACCACGAAATCCGAATTGGCGGCGTTGCCCCCGAAGGAATAGGCCGCCCAAGAGCCTTCCCCATTCGAACCGTAGAGCTTGGGGTTGGCTCGGGTGGACCCATCCTCAAAATTTCCGATCAACTTCTGGTCGGCCGGCACCACCAACTTGGCCTTCGAGGTGGCGGGATCCTTGAGGCCCTCCGCGAGGTAATCGACCTTGGAACCCTCGTTGACGAAAACGGCTCCGCAACCGGCCGTGAGGAGGCCCAAGAGAAGAAAGGATTTGGGGAATTTCATATTCAACCGGTTCACGCTCGCCTTAGCGGGATGTTGAAAAAGCACCCTGCCGGGAACTTTTTCTTGTCTTACTCGCGAATCACCCCACGAAAGAAGAGGGGCTTACGACGATTCGCTCGAACCCCATGGATGCTGGACACGCCTTGCGAAAACCCATTTTCGCTTCGGTCGTCAGTCGGCTATACCGACTGACGGCAGGGTGAAAATATTTTTTGTTCACCCTGTTTGGGGAAATCCTGGGGAGGGGACCCCAGGACGAAACCAGCTCATTTTACCCATGAATCACCGAAAGGCCCCACCCTTTTCACCATGAACCGTTCGATTAATTTCCCGCCACGTTCTCCCGAGTCGGCTCATTACGATACAAGCGTTTTCAGGAAGCAAGTCCGGTTCGTTTCATGCGCTTTCATCCAAACCGGCCTTTCATCCACAGTTTTCCAAACCGCCGACAACCGATTCCCCTAGAATGGAGGGCCGTTGTAAACGTTGTTTTCATTCCTTCGAGTTCCCTATCCCCAGATCCATGGAGAGTCCATGCCCCGCCGATTCGCGTCGATCCTGTTGATCTTGCTCGCGCCCCTCTTCCTTCACGCCGAAGCCGATGTCCCTTCCATTAATATCGACGCTTCGGTAACCCTCACCACCTTCAAGCCCTTCCAGCTTTTCGGCAATAACACCTCGGGCTGGGCCAACCCCATGCCGGTCCAAAAGAAGATCCAAGCCGCGGGTAACTTCATCCTCCGGTACCCGGGTGGGTCCTGGGGGGACATCTTCCATTGGAACGGCAAGGGTTCATTTAGCTCAGAAGGCGTCTGGGTCCCCAGCGACAGCGAATACGCCCCTAGCCGCATCAGCCCCGAGACCGGCCCCACCTATGGGTCCCACAACGCCTTCGACGGTGACCCCAAAACCGCCTGGCGGTCCAACCCCAACACCGACTTCCCGCGTTCCCAATGGGTCGCCCTCGACTTCGGCTCCAA
>CAYMOV010000038.1:0-11642 GCA_964392085.1 uncultured bacterium | reverse complement strand
TTCAACACCTCGGACCAGGTCAAACCCCACGACATCTCGGTGCACTTGGAAAACAGCCTCTGGCTGGCCCAGTACATCCCCGAGTTCGCGAAACAGTTCGGGCCCCGGGCCTATACCGCCATGTGGGACGTCCTGAACGGCGGGAGCGCGACGCATGAGCCATTCGGCGGCGACCACGGCTACCTTCAGGCCGAGGAAGGCCCCTACCAATACCAGGAGCGGGCCGATTATTGGGCCATGCAGTTGTTGACCACGGCTTGGGCAATTCCTGGGGACACCCGGGACCACGCGATGGTCCGGGTTGAAAATGGCCAATCCCTTTTAGCCGCCTACGCCGACTACCGGCCAGACGGCAAACTTTCATTATTAGTGGTCAACAAGGATCCCCAATCACCCACGAAAACCGAGGTCCGGATCAAGGGGTTCAAGCCCGAGGGAAAGGCTGAGACCTGGACCTTCAATTCCTCCAACTACCGGTGGAACACCGACAAGCTCCCCTACCACGCCGATCCGGACAAGGCCCCGACCGAGGGGAAGATCTCCGTGAAAAAGTCGTTTGCATACAAGTTCCCCCCCTATTCGATCACGGTGATCCGGTTCAGCCCATCCGTGCCGAAGCCGGGCAAAAACTGACACGGCTTGAGGAAAAGCCCGTTTTGCGGGAGATTGTAGTCAGGATCAGGCCAAGCCAAGCCGTTGGGAAGGATCGGAACCCGCCACGTTCTAACGGCGGTAAACCAGGAGGATGGAAGATGAAGCGTAACTTCGGTTGGATGCTGGCGGCGATGGTCCTAGTGGTCTGGGGTTCTTCCCAGGGTTGCCGGAAGTTGGCTTCCCCCACCTTCCCGCCCGCCAACACCCCCACAGCGACATTCACCTCCCTGATCACCAACACCCCCACCAACACCCGGACGATCACGCCTACTTTCACCGTGACCTCCTCCCCCACCAATACTCCTTCTCCAACCATTACGTGGACACCGACCATCACCCCAACCTTCACCCAAACCAACACGCCGGGCGGGCCGACGGATACCCCGACCTTCACCTTTACGTCAACCGGCACATCGACGTTTACGGGGACACCGACCCCCACCAGCACCTTTACATTCACGCCTTCCCCGACGGCCACCTTGGCCGGTTGTCCCTATCCCCTGTCTTCCCCCTACACGTTCGATTCTTCCATCGGCTGCTGGAACACCCTCAATGACCTGACCACCACCACCGTGAACTGGGCTTCCGCGCCCCCGGCGGGATCCGCCAGCGGAGGCGGGGCCTTCCATGCCCACGTCGCTTACAGCGCCACGGCGCAGGTCAAGGAGGAATTTGAGCTTCCCCTGCCCGCCAACACCGATTTGACCGGACAGGTCTATACGATCCATCTTTACGTCTCCAGCGCCGTTCAGGGAACGGCTTGGGGCGGCGGGATCCAACCCTACATCAAGACCGGCGCGGGGCTGGTCTTCTGCAGCAAGGCCTGGACCAACATCACCGGGTTTGGCGCCTGGTACACCTACAACATGGACCTGAGCGCCACTTGCACCGGCGGAGTCGTGAGCGATGTCCGGGCGATCGGCTTCCAGGTCATCATCGCTACGGGAGGCGGCACGGGCGACATTTACCTTGATGATGTGGCCCTAACGGCGCCCTACACCCCCACCCCGACGCCCTGCACCATGTTGCTCAACGGGTTCGAGACACTCTCGGACAACGGAACGACCGCCGCCGGGAACGCCGCGGACACACTGGCCTCGGTGACTTCGGCCACGGCGCCCACCGGTTCCATCACGGAGGGCTCGCATAACCTCCAGATCACCATGGCCTCGAACCCCGGCTGGAACGAGCTCTGGTACGACAACGGCATCACCTTCAACAACGTCTGGAGCGCCTACCATCAGATCCAGATGGACGTCTACGTGTCGTCGGCGGTCATGGCGGGCGCCTCCTGGAATCAAGTCATACTCCAGGCCGACGCGGGCACCAAAACCAACCAATTGTTCACGACGGAACCCTACTTGGGCATTGTGGCGGGACAGCAAACCCTGACCTGGAACATCGACTTCACCAAGGGAACCATCCTGGCCTCGGACACCATCACGGGCCTGCATTTCATCATCAACAGCGATATCAAACCCGGTACGATTTACATCGATAACGTGCACCTGAACAAGACCTCCTGTCCCTGAGCCTCGCAACAAAAAAAAGCCCCGGCCCCCGCAATGGGGACCGGGGCTTTTTTGTAATGAGCTACTTCACCAGAAGGATTTCGTCGATCGACAGGGTGCAGGGCCCGGGGGTCTTGGTGTACAGGTTGAACCCCTTCACGACGCCCAGTTCCTTGGGCAGGTCCGTCATGGGGATCAGCAGGTTCTCCCACTTACCCCCCGTCGTGACCGGCGAGACTCCGTCGAACTTCACGCCGTCGGCGTCCTCAAGGGAAATGCCGAACTGGACCGGTTTGGTCGTGTACATCTTCACCAGCATGGCCTTGGCCCCGCCGAAGTCGACGCCCTCCCAGCCCTGGCTGCTCCCGGCCTGGTAGAAGAACCCGCACCACCCGCCCGGCGTCAGGTCGTAGTCCACGATGAGCATCTTGTCGTCGGCGTTGGCCTTCTTGGCGGCCGCCTTGTACGACAGGGCGATCTTGCTGCCCTTGTCGTCCTTCCAACCCGAGAGGTCGGGGACCTCGGTGGCGAAGTCCTGCAGCACGAGGGTCACGGCCTTACCGCCCTTCGCGCCCGCCTTGGCGGCGGGGGCCGCCCCTTCCTCATAAGTGAGGGGACCCAGGGCGAAGACCACCGCTCCCGCGGCGCCGGGGCCCAACCCTAAGCCGGAGACCTTGGTCAAATCCAGCGGTTTGCTCTTATCCGCCCCCTCGGGCTGGTAATACTTGTTCTGCTCGAAGGACGAGAAGGGAACGCTCACCTCGGCCCAATCCTTGGAGGGAACCGGGACGGAGGCCACGTACTGAACCTTGTTGGCGTCGGTGATGGAAAGGCTGAGGGTGCCCGGCGGGTCGGACTTCGCCATGAACTTCAGGGCCTTGGCCTTCGAGAGGTCAACGTCCAGGTTGTGCCAAAGGCCGCAATAGCCGCCTTCCTTGGAGAGGACATCGACTTGGAGGGCTTTCTCACCCTTGACGGGGCCCTCCACGGCCGAATAGGTCAGTTTCGAGCCGACGCTGTCGGCGAAGCTCCCGGTGTTCTTGCCGCTGAGCCCGGACCAATCCTCCACCTTGTTCCCCGCCCAGGCCGCCCCCAGGGACAACCCCATAACCGCCAGGATCGCGAGCAGCCGATGACGCGTCATGTCTTTCTCCTTCAAGGCCCGGGTGCCGTAGGGCCCCGGAGATTCCGACGACCGACACTTTAGCGCAAAAAGAAAATCCGCCCCAGGGTTTCGGGGCGGATTCGGTGCAAGCGATGGTTGCTGGGTTTTCAGTCGGCTGGTTGGGCCGCCGGGGGCGCTTTCTTCGATGGTCTCAAGGAATCCAACAGGATCTTTCCCGCAACGTTGGGTTGGCCCTCATGCAACAGGCCGTGGTCCAACTGCCGGTCGTCCTGCCAGGCCCAACCCACGTAACCCACTCCCAGCCCATTCAACTGGTCCAGGCAGTTCTTGAACCACAACAGTTCGTGGACGCGGTCCTCCCCGGCCGCCTTCAAGTCGGCCCCTATCTCGGTGACCACCAGGGGAGCCAAAAGCCCCCCCTGGGACCCGGGAAACCTCATGAGGGACAGTGCCTTCGCCAGGTCGTTGGAGGCCCAGAGGTTCACCGGGCCGTTCAGGGACCGGTGGGCCATCCCCGGTTCCCCGCCCCCGGAGTTGCGGTAGAGGTGGGTTCCATAGATCAGGTTGCGGTCGAACAGCGTGTGGCGGGCCACCCAATCCAGCGTCGCGGCGCGGTATTTATAAGGGGGATAGTCCAGGTTCACCCAGCAGGTCCGGTCCCACTGGACGAGGATGGGAATCCGGGTGGCTTTCCGGAGCGAAGGAAGGTCCTCATCCAGGAACTTGAACCATTCCCGCTCGGCCGCCTCGTCGCCGTGGGGCTCGTTGTAGGGCTCCAGGATCAGGTTGGGGCAGGCCCCGAGGGTTTGGGCCACCGATTGCAGGACCTTCTCGAAGGCCTTCCGGTCCTTGAGGACCTTGGGGAACCGGCCCCAGGGGGCCCAGGGGAGGGTTTCCTGTCCGGACTGGACGCCGGACTCGTTTCGGAGGGCGTAGAAATCGAAGATCACGTAAAGGCCCCTCTCCCCGGCCCAATCCACCACGTCCTTCACCATCTGCCGGTAGTGTTCGGGGTACTTCACCTTGCGGTAAGGGTCCTGATAGGTGTCCGGGTCCTTTTGCCACCACTCCACCACCGTGTGGAGTCGGATCACGTTGAAGCCCTTGGCCGCCAGGTCGTCCAGGGTCCCCTGCACCACCTCGGGGCGCCAGCGTCCCATGCCGCTGTAGAGGGGTTCCCCGGGGGCGTCCCAGGCGCCGTCCGGCACATCGAGGAAGCCGTGGTGGTTCACGCCCCGGAGGACGATGGCTCGGCCCGCGGAATCCTTGATCAGGCGCCCTTCGACATGGAGGGGCAAGGCCGTCGAAAAGGCCGAGGGGGCCGCGAGTGTCAGGAGGTAAAACGGGAGGAATAAATGGGTCCTTTTCATGTTGTCAGTATAAGGCCGCTAGGCCCGATAGGAACCCATCAGAATAAAGGCGAAGCATGAGGACTCATTGTTCAACCTCACCCCATCCCTCTCCCCTTAAGGGAGAGGGTATCAGGCGAATTCACAAGACCCGTCAAACTAACTTCAATTCCCGTCAATAGGGTTTGAAGTCCCCGTAGAGGATCTTCATGACCTTGCGGGTCTCGGTCCCGTCACGCTTCTCCACCAGCACCAGGTAATAGAGGCCGTAGGACGGCGTCCCCTTCGCCCTGGACCAATCCAAAGCGTAAAGGTGCTGGCCCGCCTGGGTGGCCAAGGTCCCGTCCTCATAGATCTTGCGGAAGTCGAGGGTGAAGACCTTCAATATCACCTGGTCCGCGTCCGTCGTCAGGCTGTGGAGGAAGGTGACGCCGCCCGTCCCGGGGTTGGGGTAGGGCAGGTCCTCGCCGGGCTCCGGGGTATTCGTCACCGTGGGCGTATCGGTGATGGTGGGGGTGTTCGTAATGGTCGGCGTCCAAGTCGCCGTATAGGTCAACGTCCAAGTGAACGTCGAGGTCGGGATCGGTGAATTCGTGAAGGTGGGTGTGGGCGAGGGAGTCCAGGTGTATGTCCGGGTGGAAGTCGGGGTCACAGTCGCCGTCGGGGTGGCAGTCGGGGTGGACGTGAAGGACGCCGTCGGGGTCGGGCTCAAGGACGCCGGCGGGGTCGGGGAGTAGGTGTTGGTGGGCGTCCCCGGGCTGACGTTTACGGTTTGGGTGGGCGTGGCGGTACTGGTGCGTGTCGGGGTGGGCGTCGAGGTCCCACCCGGCGTGATCACGTCCACCGAGTCCAGGTAGAGGCTTCCCGTCCAGTTGGCCGCGGGAATGACCTGGACGCCTAAGGCCATGATGGCGGTCAAGTCGAGGGCACCGGCGGCGTAAGAGGGATTCGCGGGATCCATGGCGATCTGGTTCCAGGCCCCCGCGACCAAGGTCACCCCGGCGCCGTTGGCCCAGGTCCAACCCGAACCGGTCTTGATGAAGATGTCGGCGGTGCTGCCGGCCGGGAAGCCGACGGGGACATACAACCAAGCCACCAGGGTCTTGCCGCCGGTGAAATTGGCGACCGAGGGTGGCGTGACGCTGACTTCCCCGTCCGTCCCGCCGGTGAAACTGACGGACAACTGGAGCGAATGGGTTCCCAAATGCGCCGTTCCAGTGGCGTTCGACACCGCGGTCACACCCTGCCAAAGGTTGGTCCATCCCATGGTGGTGCCGTTTTCCCAGGGATACAGGGCGGTGTCCGGCGGGGGCGTGGACGTGAAGGTGGCCGTGAACCAGGTGCCCGTCGGGGTGAAGGTGAGGGTGGGCGTAAAGGTGATCGTGGGCGTGAAGGTGCGGGTGAAGGTCGGCGTAGGGGTCACCGTGGGCGTATAGGTCTTCGTCGGCGTCGAGGTGAACCAGGTGCCGGTCGGGGTCGGGGTGATCGTGGGGGTCGGGCTGAACGTGGGCGTGTAAGTGGGTAGGACCTTGTAGAAGGTGATCTGGTCCAACAAGTAATAGAAGGCCCCCGTGAACTTGGTGTCGAATTGGATTCCGGTCACGTCATTGAGCGTCGGGTTGGTGGGCAGGCCGGTCTGGCTTCCCCAACCTTCCCGGGTCATGTCCGTGAAGGGGATCTGGTAGAAGGTCCAAGTCCCAATGGGGGGCGTCAGGGTCTTGCCGTAGTTGTCCGAATCGGTGACCGAGGCCTTCCGGATCTGGGCCCGGTACTGGTGTCCGTCCCCGTACATCCAGAATTCGAGGCCCGTTTGGCCCGCGGCCCCGGCGTCATAGGCCGTGCAAGGTCCCAGGAGGCAGCAGAGGTAGTTGGAATATCCCGAAGCCACGATCGTGCCAAACAGGCTCACCGCGGATGACGAGGAAGACGCCCCTGGGGACAAGAAGGCCCCGGACACCGCACTGCCCTTGATGTCATCGTAAAGGCCCCAGGTACCACCCCAGAGGTTGGTGCGGCCGTTGGGTGTACCCGTCCCGCGGCTGGTGTCCTCAAAGTCGTCGATCATGGTGACAGCGATGGCGGGGGTGGGGCTCGGCGTGTAGGTCATGGTATAGGTGATGGTGTTCGTGGGGGTGGAGGTGAACCAAGTGCCCGTGGGGGTCTGGGTCGGGGTCCAATTGTTCAGGATGGTTCCCTGGAGGTAGATCGTATAGGGGGTTTTGGAGGGGGTATTGCAGGGGATCTGGAGCAGGGCCTGTCGCAGGCCCTCAAAGGGATATTCCTGGAAGACCACTTGGAAAGTGGTGGTGGAACCCGGGGCCAAGACATTGACCGCGGGTTGGGTAACGGTGAAATCGGTTTGTTGGGGCCCGGACAAGCGGACGTAATTTCCAACCCCTCCCGTCAGCGTCAGGGGAGCCGTGGCGGAGGCGTCATTGGCGATCGTGAAGGTGTGGGTGACCGGTTGGTTGAAACCCTGCGTGCCGAAATCGGTGCCGTCGGAAACCAGCGGGGTCAGGTTGAGGTCGGGGACCGTGACGCCCGAGGACGCCACGACCATGTTGGAAAGGTCGTAGGTCATGAATGGCGAGGCCATCCACCCAAAACTATCCGACAGGTTGGCGACGGGCCCGTTCGGGTCCACGGGGTTCTGGCTCCAGGCGTAGCGAACCGTTCCGGGGTTCGAAATGCCGACCGTGGACCCGTCGACCACCAGGTCGTTTCCGACGATCGTGGCGGGGGCGAACACGTAGTTGGTCGAGCCGGCGGGGGCGACCTGGATCCCGGTCACGGCTTGTGAGTTGTTCGTGGATAGGGACCCGCCGTTGGGCAGGGTGAAGTGGATCGTCACGGTGGATCCCCCCGTTTGGTACGACTGGTAAAGGGGTCCCGTGAAGGTCAGGGGGTTGGATTCGGCGTAGACCACCCGGTGGACCCAGGGGATCAACCGATCCGCGAAATCGTACTTGTTGGGGGGATGGTAGGAAAGGGTTGAGTCGGAATTCATGGCGTTGGGGTTCAGGTCGATATTGACGCTCATGCCCGTGAGCGGCACCCGGAGGGTCTCCAGCTGTCCCCAGCGAACGTCGGCCAAGCCGACGGTGGAGAGGGTCGTGGTGGGGCCGGACCAGGGGTTGTAGGCCCCGCCGCTGGTCAAGTCCGAGATGTTCTGCAGTTGCACCTGGAACACCGGAAGCATGGCGTTCCACTTCATGCGCCAGTCCTTGATCAGCTCGGGCATCAGGGTCTTGTACTGGTTGGAGGCGACCCAACCGTGGGGTCCCGTGCCGGAATTCGTGGTGTCCTGGTTGGTTTCCCCTTGGTCCCAGAGCACGGCCCGGACCCGGAAGGGCGTGAGCGGCGCGATCATGTAGTTATAAACGCCCGTGGGATAGCTGGAGTCGTAGGTCGTGTCGAAGGCTCCCGACAAGGGGGCGGCGGCGGCCGCCAGGGCGGGGTCCGCCAGGATGGACTCCCGGCTCATGAAGACCTCGGCTGGCATGCCGTAATAAGTGGACTGGAGCATGCCGATGGGCACCGACGGCTCGGTCTGCACCAAGTCACGCCCGCAATAGAACGCGAGGCCCGAGAAATTCAAAAGGGTGGCCTGGTTGGCCGACGTCGCGCTGAACCAGGGGGAATAGTCGATGTCGGACTTCGGCGTGGCCGAGATTCCCATGGGAACGTTCATCATCCGGAGGTTGGGGAAATTCGCGGCCGCCGCGTCGGCCGGTCCCGTGGTGACGGACCCATTGCCGACGGTCATCAGGGGAAACCACATATTCGACTGGCCCGAGCAAAGGTAGATGTCTCCCACGACGACGTTCGACAGGCTGACGTTATTGGAGGGGCCTTGGATCGCGAGCACCTGTCCCGTGGCGTTGGCGGGCATGGACGGCAGGTCCAAGGCCCATTTGGAGAAGCTGTCCCCCTGGGTCACCGCGGTTTGGGAATTGAAAGTGACCGTCACCGGCTCCCCCGGGTTCGCCGTGCCCCAAATGTGGACGGGTTGGTTCCTCTGCAGGATCATGTTGTTCCCGAACAGGTTGGGAAGAACCACTGTCGCTTGGAGCGGAAGGGCCAACAAAGCCAGGAAAACCGCGCAGGAACCGGTCCCATTTTTTTTCAAGAGGGATCGCGTTGAGGGGGACATGGGTTTTAGCTCCAAGGAGTGAGTGGTCAAGGTAAAACGTTTTTACCTACAAGTTGACCAACGTATTTTATCCCAAACTTTCAATAACTGTGGCGGTTTAAAAAGCCTTCTCTCGGTTCGAATTGGCGGGAAAGGGATAAAACGTGTGGAAATCTCTAGCGATTAAAGGTCGAAAGAATAGGACAGGTCGGTTCCGCCCCCAAAGAAATGGCTGTGGGTAGGGCCCGCCGTTACGTCGCTTTTTCCCGTCCGGCCGTTGTAGAACCCGTTCCCGGGGGAATATTGGAGGCCTGTGTTGGCGGAAACCCCCAAGCTCCAACGGTCCCCCAGGGTCAGGGTCGTCCCAAGGGTTCCGGTATTGATCCAACCCCTCAGGTTCACGGGTTTGGAAAGGGTGTGGGAAAGGTTTTGGACCACATCGGTGTAGTCCATTTCACGGGTAAAGCCAACCGAAAACCCTAGGGTCCCCAAGACCTGCCAATCCAGGGCGAGCCCCAGGGACTCACTGTGGCTCAACAGGTCCGCCGAGAGGCTGGTCAAGGTGGAGGGGGCCAGGTTCAGCAGTTTGGCGGTGGGGGCGATGTGGTTCTGGACCGCATAACTCGCCGTGAGGTCGAGGCTGAAAGCGTCGGAAAAATCCCACCCAACTCCCCCGTCGGCGGTCCGGGCGGTTTGTCCGCCCCCCGCCCGTTCGAGGGAAAGGGACAGGTTCGGCGTGAAGGCATCCACGCCCCAAACCCCCGAGAGGGTCAGGGTGCCCTGCCCCTCCTGGATCCCCTCGGTCCTTCCGGTCCCGCCCAGGACCCCCAGGCCCAGGGATGAACCGCTTTCCCCGAACTGGTACGCCGAGGTCAAGGAAAGGGTTTCGGTGTTCTGGCCCCCGCCTTGGCCCGCCCAGGCCGACTCCACAGTCCCCTTCCACCCATACCCCGCGGTGGGGTCGTCCGTCTCGTCGTCGTCATCCTGGGCCCGGGCCGGGCCCCAGCCCAAAACCAATCCCAAGGCCGCGAGCAGGAACGCCGCGCGCCATCGCCGCCCGGTCCAGGGTCCCTTAGAGCCCATAGGAAACCCCCAGGCCCGCTTCCAACCCGTTGAAGGAGAATTCCATGGGCGCCCAAGCCGGCCCCGGCTCGACGTCGGTGTTGAGGGCGTTGATGTTGCCGTTGGCCCAATCCAGGTAAAGCCGGGCGGCATGGGTCTTGGTGACGCCGGCGCCGTTCACGGTGGTGACGGTCCCGGTGAAATTCGCCACTTTGGCCACCCGCCAACGCAAGGAGGGGTTGAGGGACCAATGGCCGCCCAGGGAGAGGTCCGTTCCCAAGCCGAACTGGAGTCCCCATCGGTTGGCCCTGAAGACGCCGTCTTCGGTCTGTTGGAACACCGGATAATCCGTCGGGTCCAGGGGATGCAGGAAGGAGGGGAGATCCTGTCCCGCCCGGTGGTAGGTGATCCGGACCGGGTAATACGCCCCCCCGAGGAGCAGGTGGAAATCGGTCCCCTTGGGCCCCAGGTGGAAACGCCAACGGAAGTTCAGGGCCAATGGGGTCGCGCTGGTTGTGAAATCCTGGTCGATGGTTTCCACCTTGGAGGGGTTGAGCGGGCGGGGCTGGACGATGTGGGTGTCATACTTCCCCTCGTCCACCCAACCGGCCTCCAACCCGATTTCCCACCGGGGACGCAGCCGCCAATAAAGCTCCAATGAACCGTAAGGGGTGGCTTGGGGGGGCTTGGCGCGGTGCGATATTGAGCCGTGATAAAGGCGCGTCTGCTCGCTCAACTCCGCCGAGTCGCCGGCGTAGGCCGCGGCGTTCACCGCCATCAAGGCCGGCGTGAACCGGAAGCCAAAGGCTGGGTATTTTCCGGAGGACGGGGCGGCGTGGTTTTTGGAAGGCGCCGCCCCGTGTGCGGAGGCTTCTTGGGCCGGAGGAGCCGCGGCTTCCATTTTCGAGCGTATTTTCTTGATGAAGGCCGCCAACCCCGGGATATCCGGCTTCAGGGCGAGGGCCTTTTCAAAGGCCGCGCACGCTTCCGCCGGGCGGTCCAGGTCGATGTCGCAATTGCCCGACTGGATCCACAACGCCGGATCCGCGCCCTTCTCGGCGAGGGCTTGGTACAGTTTTTGGGCCCGCGCGTAATCTTTCTCCACGAAGGCTTGGCGGGCGGTTTGGAGGACCGGGTCGGGTGCGGTGGAGGCGCCGCCAGGGGTTTGGGCCCACAGGGCCGCTGGTCCCGCGAACCCGAGGAGTAGGATCCAACGTTTCACCGAATGCTCCTGTCGGGCCGTGGAGGGCCCGCCCCATCTCGCGGCCCATTCCGGGTCGGCGAAGGCTTGATCCGGGTCAAACCAAAGGGTTAAGGGTGAAGGGCCCTTTTCAGACGTGTCGGGACGGCAGGAGTTCCAACGATTTGCGCCCAATCGGCCTTGTCGGCCTCTCGGGGGCCCGGAACGGGAAGCCCCACTAGAACGTGTTGAAAACCGGGAAGGCGAGCCGGAGGTCCTCCGCCGTCCAGGGTTGGGGCTTGGCGGCCAAGGCCTTCACGTTCGCGAGGGTTCCCTCCAGGTGGGCCGCCTTCTTCAGGCTGTCCCATTTCGGCATGCCGTATTCGTCCTTCGCGGTGATGTAGGCGATGTCCACCTTCAGGAGACGGCCACTCGTTTCCTTCGGGCCCAATCGGTTCACCAACTCCACGGCCCCTTGGGCGAAACGCAGGCGGGTGTCCCCCTTTTCGAGCCAGGGCCTGGCGTCCTGCGCGAACCAGGCGAAATAAAGGTATTCGACCTTGTCCTTGAAGGAACCGTTGCCGTCCTTGAACCAAGCGGTCCAATCCAACGCCGGCTCGGCGGCGGT
>CAYMOV010000037.1:18267-22915 GCA_964392085.1 uncultured bacterium | reverse complement strand
GTCGTCCCGAACGCCAGGTAATTCACGACGATGCCGTCGGTGGCGGCCGCGTCCCCGGGGAACTGGGAGTAAGCCGTCGCGCCTAGGGGGTCCAGGTTGCAAACCCATATATTCAGGTATTGGTCCCGAGGCCAGGCGTCGTACCCGCCCAAGGCGCTGGACTTCACCTTGTCATCGACCTCCCACAGCGGAACGGCGCTGCTGGTACGGGTGATCCCGTTCGTCGCGAGCCCGTTCGGGTCCCGGACGGCCAGCTGGAATTGGATTTTCAAGTCGGCGGCCAGGGGTTTGAACACGCTGGGGATGGCCGACGCGTCCGGGTTCAAGTGTCGGAAATTCGTCGTCAAGGCCGTGATTTGGCTTTGGATCTGGGCGTCCGAGACGTTTTGGGCGGCCTGGTTGTAGACCACATGGACCACCACCGGAACCGTCAGGATGCCGGTTCGGTCCAGGATCCCCTTGCCCCGCCGGGACCGGAAGTTGGCGGTGAATGCCTCAAGCGCCTCCTGGTTCTTCTTGAACCCGGAGTTCTCCTGGAGGTGCCGCCTGTAGATATCCATCGTACCGCATTTACGCATGGGTTTGACTGGAGGCGCGGCGCTCGACGGCCGGGGCAGGAAGGACGCGACCGATAGGGATGCCATGAAAACCAAGGGGCCATAAAACCTAAAGCGTTTTTTATACATTGACCTAACCTCGACCTTGAACCGATTCAATTCCTTCAACCGGGGCATTCTACAGGGATTTCAAGCGGGGCCAAACCAAAAAGGGGAAAACCAACCTACACGCGATTCGCCTATCGTCCCATCCATCAACCGATTACTTATTCGGCAATATCCGCCAGCCGCCGCCCTTGACGTCCTCGACGGTGAACCCCTTGGCCGAGATCTCGGCCCTCAGGCGGTCAGCCTCGGCGAAGTTCTTGGCGGCCTTGGCCTCTGAGCGCTGACGCGCCAGGTCCTCCACCTCCGCGGGAACTTCCGACCGGTCCAACGAAACGACCCCCAGCAGGTTGCCCAGCTTCGCGATTTCGTCGAGGGCGGCGCCCAGCAAACTCTTGGCGCCCAACGAAACGGCCCCTGGGGATACGACCCGGCGGCATTCGCGGGCCAACTCGAAGATGACCCCCAGTGCCTTCGGGGTGTTGAAGTCGTCGTCCATGGCTTCCCTGAACTTGCCCTCGGCCTCGTCCACGAATAGGCGCAATTGGAGCAGGTCGTCGGGTCCCGGCGCGTCGGGGGCCCCCAGGGCCTCCTCCACGCGTGCGAAGGTGAGGTGAAACTCGTCCCACCCCCGCTTGGAGGCTTCCAGGCTTTCACGGTCATAGTTGAGGCCGCTCCTGTAGTTGGCGGAAAGGAAGAAGTAGCGCAGGACCTCCGCCCGGAACTCGCCGAGGGCGTCCTTGGCCCTGAGGATGTTGCCGAGTGACTTGCTCATCTTCTGGCCGCCCATCTCGAGGAAGCCGTTGTGGAGCCAGTATTTCACGTAGGGTTTGCCCGTGGCGGCCTCGCATTGGGCGATTTCATTTTCGTGGTGGGGGAAGGTGAGGTCCACTCCCCCGCCGTGCAGGTCGATGGAATCACCCAAGTGGGTGCGGATCATAGCGGAGCATTCGATGTGCCAGCCGGGGCGGCCGGGCCCCCAGGGACTCTCCCATTGGGGCTCCCCGGGTTTGGCGCCCTTCCAAAGGACGAAGTCCGTGGGATTTTTCTTGAGGTCATTCTTCTCGACCCGGATCCCCTCCTGCAGTTCCTCCAGGTTCTTGTGGGACAGCTTGCCGTAGCCGCGGAAGGAAGGGGTATCGAAATAGACGTCCCCGCCGGCCGCGTAGGCGTGGTTCGTGGCGACCAGGGTCCCGATCAGTTCCTGCATGGGCTTCAGGTGGTCCATGGCGCGGGGCCGGATGTCGGGCTCCGCCACCCCCAGCTTTTCCATCACGTCCAGGTAGGCCTTCGTGTAGGTCTCGGCCACTTCCCGGAAATCCTTGCCCTCTTCGTTGGCCTTCTTGATGATCTTGTCGTCGATGTCCGTCACGTTGACGACGTATTTAACCTCATAACCCGAGTAGGCCAGGTACTTGCGGATCACGTCGAAGTTGACCGCGGACCGGGCGTTGCCGATGTGGATGTCGCCATATACCGTGGGGCCGCAGACGTACATCGAGACCTGGGGGGGGTGGAGCGGCTCGAAGGTTTCCTTCTTGCCGGTCAGGGAATTGGTCAAGCGAAGCATTGAACTACCTCAAAGGCGCGGATGGCAGATAGCGGATGGCGGATGGTTTTGGCTTAAGCCTTCCCAACCGCTATCCGCCAACCGCTATCCGCAGTCGTTATTTCTTCCGTTTCGGACGGTGGGCATACGCCCCCGTGGAGCGCGCCAAATCCCGTTCCAGCTGCTCCAAGCGCCGCATGACCGGGTCCGGCAGGTGCACATGGTCCAGTTCGTCGGAGGACAAGGTCCGTTTGCCCCGTAACGTCACGACCCGGGCCGGGACACCCACCGCCGTCGAGTAGGGCGGCACGTTCGTGATGACCACGGCGTTCGCGCCTATCTTGGAATGTGCGCCGATGACGATATTGCCCAACACCTTGGCCCCGGCCGCCACCACCACATGGTCCTCCAGGGTCGGGTGCCGTTTGCCCTTGTCCTTGCCGGTCCCTCCCAGGGTCACGCCCTGGAAGAGGGTCACGCCGTCGCCGATCTCACAGGTCTCCCCGATCACCACGCCCATGCCGTGGTCGATGAAGAAGTTGTTGCCGATCTTGGCGCCCGGGTGGATCTCGATGCCCGTGAAGAACCGGCTGAGTTGGGAAATGAACCTCGGCAGGATGGGGATGCCGGCCTTGTGCAGGGGATGGGCCAGGCGATGGGCGGCGATGGCGTAAAGGGATGGGTAAAGCCAAAGCTCGCTGGGGCGGGCGGCCGGGTCACGGTCGAGGATGGATCGGATGAGCCCAGCCATGTCAGGTCCCCTTCTTTCATTGAGCCGCTTCAAGGCCGCTGATTATAACAGCGGCCCCGGGTCGGAACGGGCGCCCGGAACCCGAAAGCCCTGAACGAACGGCAAAGCCGAACAATTTCACCACAATGGGCCCAAAGGACACCCTGTCCTCAACGAAAAAACACATTTGAGGAACCGATTATCGCCCAACTCGCGACCCATCGATCCATTGGGTCCATAGTGACCGTTGTGGTGATCAAACCTTGCCGGAGATCATTTCTCTTCCACGGGAGCGGCGGGATGGGTCCAAACCCCGATCCGTTGCAGCACCCGGTCCCGTCCGAGCAAGGGGGCGATTTTCACCAGTTCGGGCCCGTTCTCCCGGCCCGTCAGGACCAACCGAATGGGATGGTAAAGGGCTTTCCCCTTGACGCCCACGGCGACGCCAGCGGCCTTCACGGAGGCCAGGAATGAATCCCCGGTGAGGTCGTCTGAGCCGGGGGAGAGGGCCTCCTCGAGGGCATGGAGGAGGGGCACCTGCCCCAGCATTTCCTCGGTTTGGGCCGGCGTGAAAGAAAGCTCATCCGAGAAGAAGTAGAAAGTCTCGGGCACCACGTCAGCGAGGCAGCTCAGGTGTCCCCGCACGGTCTCCAGGACCTTGGAGAGCCAATCGAACTTCTCCCGGGCCTCCGTCCGGCTCAGGTATCCAGCCTGGTCGAGGAACGGCAGGACTTGGCGGACCAGGTCCTCCAAGGGCACCTTCGCCAGGTACTGCCCGCCCATCCAGCGCAGTTTGGTCTCGTCGAAAATGGCGCCGCTCTTCCCCACGCGGGACAGTTCGAACAACTTAGCCATTTCCTCCAGGGGCAAGATCTCGCCGTCGGGGGGCGCCCAACCCAAAAGGGCCAGGTAGTTCAGGAAAGCGCCGGGGATGTACCCCTTGGCGCGGTAATGCTCGCAGGAGGTCTCCCCGTGGCGTTTGGAGAGTTTTTGGCCGTCGGTCCCCTTGATGATCGAGAGGTGGGCGAAGATCGGCGGCTTCCAACCCAAGGCCTCGTAGATCAGGATCTGCTTGGGGGTGTTGGAGAGATGGTCCTCCCCCCGGATGACATGGGTGATCTTCATGAGGGCGTCGTCCACCACCACGGTGAAGTTGTAGGTGGGACTGCCGTCGGATCGGGTCAGGACGAAGTCGGAGAGTTGGTCCGGCGGGAAGAGCACCTCGCCCCGCACCAGGTCCTCCACGAGGATCTCCCGGGTGGGCACCTTGAACCGCAGGACGTGGGGCCTGCCCTCGGCGAGGGATTTCTCCCTTTCAGCTTGGTCGAGGCGGAGGCACTTGCCGCCGTACCGGGGCATCAAGCCCCGGCCCAGGAGGCGGTTGCGCTCCAGCTCCAGTTCCTCCTCGGTGCAGAAGCAGGGATAGACGTGGCCCGAGGCTTCCAGGCGGGCGAGGTGCTCCCGGTAAAGCGCGGTGCGCTCGGATTGCTTATAGGGCGCGTGGGGGCCTCCCACCAGGGGGCCCTCATCCCACTGGAGGTCCAACCATTTGAGGATCTCCAGCAAGCCCTCCACCGAAGCCTCGGTGGACCGGACCTTGTCGGTGTCCTCAATGCGGAGCACGAAGGTGCCCCCCGTATGGCGGGCGAAAAGCCAGTTGTACAGGGCGGTCCGCACGTTCCCCAGGTGCATCTCGCCCGTGGGGCT
>CAYMOV010000037.1:0-18167 GCA_964392085.1 uncultured bacterium | reverse complement strand
GCCAGTTGTACAGGGCGGTCCGCACGTTCCCCAGGTGCATCTCGCCCGTGGGGCTCGGCGCGAATCTCACTCGGACTTGTTCAGGCATCTAAACCTCGATTCAATTAACCACGGAGGACACGGGGATCACGGGGACAGAAATTCCTAATAGCTGTTTCCCAACTTGTTCTCCGTGCCCCCCGCCGTTCCCGTGGTTCAATCTCGCTTAAGCATCACGACCGCGTGGGCGGAGATTCCCTCTTCACGCCCCTCAAAACCCATTTTCTCGGTGGTTTTGGCCTTCACGCTGACCGAGCCCGTGTCGAGCGCCAGGGCCTTGGCCAGGTTCTTGGCCATGACGTCCAGGTAGGGTAGCAACTGCGGTTTCTGGCAAACCACCACCGAATCCACGTTCACCATGTCCCAACCCTTGGCCATGGCCATCCGGGCGCATTCCTGCAGGAGTTTCATGCTGTCGGCGCCCGCCCATTGGGGGTCGCTGTCGCGGAAATGGCGGCCCAGGTCCCCAAGGGCGGCCGCCCCCAGGATCGCGTCGGAAACCGCGTGGCAAAGCGCGTCGGCGTCCGAATGGCCGAAGAGGCCCTTGGGATAGGGGATCTTCACCCCGCCCAGGATGAGGTCCCGGCCTTCCTCAAAGCGATGCGCGTCATAACCGATTCCAACCCGAAAATCCATGGAGCACCTCGAAAGCCAGCGGATGGCAGATGGCGGTTAGCGGATGGTTAACGGCGAAAGGCCAACTCAACGACACTCTCCTTGGAACGTTCGACTCAACCAGGTCGGCACGGAGGGGCTCGATGAATCGAGCCCCTACAACTTCTTCGCCAATTCCCTGGCCCGTTTAAGGTCGGCCGGCGTGGTGATCTTGAAGTTGTGGATGTCCCCCGGCACCACCCGCACCGGGTACCCGGCGGCCTGGGCCACGGCCCCGTCATCGGTCAGGGAAGAGCGGCGGCGCCCGACCTTTTGGAATGCCGCCCGGAGCCATTCAGTCTTGAACCCCTGCGGCGTCTGGACCGCGGCCAACAGGGGCCGGGGCAGGGTCGAGACGACCCGACCGTCAGTCCGGGTCAACTTGATCGTGTCCGTCACGGGGATGCCCGGCACCACGGCCCCCCATCGGTTGGCCCCCGCCAGGACCTCCCGGATCACGGCTTCCGGGACGAAGGGCCGGGCCGCGTCATGCACCAGGACCAGGGGAATGCCCCGCGGCACCGCCGCCAACCCTAAGGCCACCGAGTCTTCACGTTCCTTGCCGCCCTCCACCACCCGGCCCGCCAAGCCCTGGCGGCCCAGGTCCTTCCAGGCCCGATCGAGGTATTCCCGGCGGGTCACGATCACGCTGTAGAACAAACCCGGCACTTGGGCGAATGCCGCCAGGGAGGCCTGGAGAACCGTCCGGCCCCGGCCCAGGGGAAGGAATGGCTTGGGCATCTGGCTTTGTAGGCGCTTGGACTGGCCCGCCGCCACCACCACCAAGGCCCAACGCCCGCCCAGGGATTTCATCAGGACTTCCGTTTCGCGAAGATCATCCGGCCCGCGGAAGTCTGGAGGACGCTGGTGATGGTCGCGTGGATCTTCTGTCCGATGTAGCCCTTGCCGTTCTCCACCACCACCATGGTTCCGTCATCGAGGTAGGCCAGGCCCTGGTCCTTCTCCTTGCCCTCGCGCAAGACTTTCAGGTCCATCTCCTCGCCGGGGATGACCACGGCCTTCAGCGCGTTGGCCAGGTCGTTCAGGTTGAGGACCTGCACGCCCTGGAGCTCGGCGACCTTATTGAGGTTGAAATCGGTGGTCAGGATCCGGCACTTACGGTCCTTGGCCATCTCCACCAGTTTGGCGTCCACCCCTTCGGCCTGGGGATAGTCCCGGTCCGTGACCTGGAGCGGCAGCTTGGCCTTCTGCATGGCCTGGAGGGTCTCCAGCCCGCGTCGTCCCCGGGCCCGCTTCAGGGGATCCGAGGAATCGGCGATCAACTGCAGTTCCGCTAGGACGAAACGCGGGATGAGAAGGGCGCCGTCGAGGAACATGGTTTCCGCGATGTCGGCGATCCGGCCGTCCACGATGACGCTGGTATCCAGGATCTTGTCAGTCACCGACGTCCCGCTCTCCGACGCGGAAAGCTTCGACCGCCAAAGGAACAGTTCGTCCTTCTTCTTGATGGCCAGGATGATGCCGAGGTAGGGGCACATGAGGAAGACCGAGGTGATCACCAGGGTCTTGTCGGGGCCGGGGTCCAGGAAGTAGGCGAGGGGCACGAAGACCACGGTCGCCACGAAAAGGCCGAAGGCCAACCCGGCCAAACCCGCCACCAGGTCCCGGATCGCAACCTTCCGGATGATGAACTCAAGGGCGAACACCAGGAAGGCGAGGAAAAGGCCCGTCAGGATCCCCAGGACATGGCTGGGCCCGATCAGGGTGAAGTACCCGGCTGTGCAGCAGATGAGCACGAAGAAGAGCCGGAGGCTGTTGACCGTCATCATGGGAAAAGCCCTCGAAATCGGCTGAAAAATGAAACCCGCGGAGCCGAAGGCTTCACGGGCCGCATAGCATAACAGAGCCCCTAGGCCCTTTCCACCCATCCCAGGCGAGGCGTATTACCTCGGCAATAGCAGGTCGATGGCCTCCGAAAGGGTCTTCACCGCCGCGGTCTTCAGGCCCCCGCCGCTCCATTTCGCGTCCGGGATGTTCCCCTGGGGGATCACCGCGACGGAGAACCCCAACCGGGCGGCCTCCGCCACCCGCTCCGGCATCCGGGCCACCGCACGCGCTTCACCCGACAGGCCCAGTTCCCCCAGCACCACGGTCCGGGAATCCACCGGGCTATCGCGGTAACTCGAGAGGATGGCGACCGCCACCGCCAGGTCCACGGAGGGTTCCACCACCTTGAGTCCGCCCGCCACGTTGAGGAAAACATCCTGGGCCGACAAGGGCAGGCCCAACCGTTTCTCCAGGATGGCCAAGAGGAGCGCCAATCGGTTCGGGTCCACGCCCGTTGAGCGGCGCTGGGGCATGCCGTAGGACGTGGAAGTCACGAGGGCCTGCACCTCCAGGAGCAGGGGCCGCGTCCCCTCCAGGCTCACGGTGATGACCGAACCCGAGGTGGGTTGGGAGTGGGGAGTGAGGAACGCCTTCGAGGGGTCCGGGACTTCGTTCAAACCGTCCTCATGCATCTCGAAGAGGCCGATTTCTTGGGTCGACCCGTAACGGTTTTTCACCGAGCGGAGGATGCGGTATTGCCTTTGGGAATCCCCCTCGAAATAAAGCACCGCGTCCACCATGTGCTCCAACACCATGGGACCGGCCAAGCCGCCTTCCTTGGTGACGTGGCCGATGAGGAAGAGGGGGAGCCCCTCGCGCTTAGCGGCGTAGATCAACCGGGCCGCGCATTCCCGCACCTGGGACACGCTGCCGGGGGCCGAAGTGAGCTCGGGCAGGTAAAGGGTCTGGATGGAGTCCACCACCGTGAGGACCGGCCGTTCCTTCCGGATGACCTCGAGGATGGCGTTCACATCGGTCTCGGCGTAAATGAGGAGCTTGTCCGAGGCCAGCCCCAATCGTCCGGCCCGGAGCTTCACCTGTTGGGTCGATTCTTCCCCCGTCACGTAGAGGAAAGTTCCCTTCTCGCCCTTGGACAGGCGGTGCACCACCTGGAGGAGAAGCGTTGACTTCCCGATGCCCGGGTCCCCGCCCACCAATACCGCGGCTCCCGGCACGATGCCGCCCCCCAGCACCCGATCGAACTCGCCCCAGAGGGTCTGGTACCGGAAACCGTGCTCCACCTCGATGTCGTCCAGGGGGATGGGTTTGGCCCGGGCGGAACCGCCGGAGAGTTTGCGGCCCTGGGCGGCGGGGATTTCCCTTTCCACCAACTCCTCGACATAGCTGTTCCATTGGCCACAATCGGGGCAATGGCCCAGCCACTTGAAGGATTTCGCGCCGCAATTGCCGCAGTTGAATTGGGTTTTGGTCTTGGACATGGCTGGAACCCCTCCAAAACCATCCTACCAAAAAGGAATACGGGTGTATACCTTCTCCAAAGCCAATGTTTGAACCACGGAGACAGCGGGGGACACGGAGGGAAACCAGGACATTTTAAAACTAACAGAAGATGTTCCCCGTGCCCTCCGTGACCCCTGTGGTGAAAGGGTTTTGTATCGGGCTAGAACATCCCGCCGTGGGTGGGGGGCGGCCAGGCGGTGACGAGGTTGCGGCCGGCCTCCTTGGAATAATAAAGGGCCTTATCCGACCGTTCCACGAACTCGGCCTGGGTCAATTTTTCCCCCGGTCGGAGGCTGACGAGCCCCATGCTGACGGTCAAGTGGCCGTTGGCCGGGGAACCCTTGTGGGGGATCGGGTCCGTGAAGAACCGACCTTGGATGCGCCCGGCCACCGCGATGGCGTTGGCCAGCGAGGTGGCCGGCAGGAGCACCACGAATTCCTCCCCGCCGTAACGGGCGACGAAATCATCGGGTTTCCTCAGGGTGGCCTGGATGATCCGGGCCACCCGCTTCAGGCACTCGTCCCCGGCCTGGTGGCCGTAGGCGTCGTTGTATTGCTTGAACCGGTCGATATCGACCAGAAGGAGGGCCACTTCCTCGGTCGCCCGCTTGGCCTTCGTGAATTCTTGCCCCAGACGCTCGTCGAAGAACAACCGGTTGGGGACCCCCGTCAGGGCATCCAGCGAAGCCAGCTTCTTGAGGACCCGGTTCGCCTGCATCACGCGGCCTTGGTAGTCCCTCAGTTCCTCCCGTTGGGCGTGGAGTTCCAACACCTTATCCTCAAGCCGGAGGGCGTTCATCTCGTGCTCCACCCAGATGCCCAAGTCGATCAGGTTGGCCAATTCATCCTCGTTCAACCACCTGGGTTGCCGGTCCATGATGCAGAAGGAACCCAGGACCCGGCCCTCGGGGGTGCGGAGGGGGTAGCCCGCGTACATGCGGATGTGGGGTTCCTGGGTCACCAGCGGGTTGTCGTGGAACCGGTCGTCCTGGAGGGCGTCGGGTATATGGAACACCTTCCCATCCAGGATGGCGTGTCCACAGAACGAGATGTCCCGGTCGGTCTGGGCCGCCTGGATCCCCTGCCGGGATTTGAACCATTGCCGGTTCGCGTCCACCAGGGACACCAGCGAGATGGGGACCCGGAAGATGCGTTGGGCCACCCGGGTGATGCGGTCAAACCTCTCGTCGGGAGGGGTGTCGAGCAGGTTCATGTCGCGGAGCGCCTTCAGGCGTTCGGACTCGTCCGGGGGAAGGGTGGGAGCTTTCAAGGGATCTTTTCCGGTTTTTCGTTGCTTCGAACCATACCTTATGCAAGATGCGTACGCATCCCCCCCTGGGCCATTTCACACTTAATTAACGTTATTTATGCGGGAGGGACGTCCGGTTCTTCGGTTTGGTCAGACAAAATTGAAACCCTATTTACAACGATAACAGGTCCTATCGATGGAAGGGAATGCTGACGCCTTTCCCACCGGCAAACAGCGTCATTATTTCTTCCAGAGGAGCTTCCAAGGGTGGCGACGCAGGTCGGTGATCATATCCTTCAGGTCCGTAGCCACCTGCTCGTCCTTCAACAGCACACCGGCGGCGCCCTTGCCCGCGTTCACGTTCTTGGCGAGCTCATCCAGGCTCTTGAGGGTGCCGTTGAGGTTCTTGATGGCCTCGTTAAGGTCCTTCTTGTCGAGGGTCTTGGTCATCTCGTCCACGTTCTTGGCCAGGGAGTCCACACTGCGGGTCACCGAGTTCACGCTTTGGCCGCTCTTGGCCAGGTCGTCGAGGATGCGGTTCACCTTGGCACGGGCGTCCCGGGTAAGGGCCGCCATGTCGTTGGTGGCGGCGGCCACGTTGTTGAACGACTTGTAGATGCTTTCCCGCGCGCGCTTATCGCCCAGGACGCTGTCGAAGGTGTCCATCAGGCGGCCGAACTGGATGAAGGTCTCGTCGAGGTTCGCCGGGTCCTGCCCCTCGATCACCTCGCCGTCCTTCAGTTCATCGCCCTGGCCCAGGTCGGCGGCCACGTTGACGTACTTCTCGCCCAGCATCCCCGCGCTGTAGATGACCACATAGGAGTCCTTGCGGAGGTGGAAGCCTTTCTGGGTGATGAGCAGGTCCACGGCGGCCTTCTCGCCCAGGGGCCGGATGTGGATGGCCTTGCCGATCTCGATGCCGCCGGCGTACTTCACCGGGGCGTTCTCGCGCAGGTCGCCCAGGTAGCCGAAGGTGGCCGTGACGACATGGCCCGACCCCGGCCACCGGACGTCGGCCACGAAGAGGAGGGCCACCATGAGCACCAAAAGGGCGGCCGAGGTGGCCAAGCCGACCTTCAGTTCAGAAGTCCAACGCACGCGATCGCTCCGAAAAGGATTACCGAACCGACATCGGTCCGTCCACGCTTCCCGTAATGAACTGCCTCAGGTACGGGTTGGTCGTGGCCTTGACATCCTGGGGGCTTCCCTCTCCGATGATTTTTCCATCATAAAGCATCCCAATCCGGTTGGCCACTTGGTAGGCGCTCGCCATGTCGTGGGTGACCACCACGCTGGTGACCTTGAGCTTCTTCTGCATGTCCAGGATGAGCAAATTGATGGCCTGGCTCGTGATGGGGTCCAACCCCGAGGTAGGCTCGTCGTACAGGATCAGCTCGGGATCCACCGCGATGGCCCGGGCCAAGCCCACCCGCTTGCGCATGCCCCCGGACAGCTCCGACGGCATCCGGTCGGCGGTGTCCGGGTCCAGGCCCACCAATTTGAGCTTCTCCGCGACGATCTTCCGGGCCTGGGACTCGGGCATCCGGAAGTCCCGCAGGAGCCGGAAGGCGATGTTCCCGTAGACGTCGAGGGAGTCGAACAAGGCCGCGTATTGGAACACGAACCCCATCTTCTTTCGTAGGTCGTTGAGGTCCTCCTCGCCCAGGGCCTGGACCGACCGGCCGAAGACCCTGACCTCGCCCGCGTCGGGAGTGGCCAGGCCCGCCATCTGCTTGAGGACCGTGCTCTTGCCCATGCCCGAACGGCCGATGATGACGTAGGTTTCCCCGCGCCGGATCGACAGGTCAAGGCCCTCGAGGACCTTGCGGTCCCCGAACGCCTTGGACACCCGCTTGAGTTCGATTACAGCTTCCATTTAAATGCCTTCACACAGCACCTTTTCACCACCAAGTTCACCAAGAACACCAAGTTTTAAAATCCGAAACACCTTAACCTCAAAAATCAAACTTCCAAGGGCACCAAGTCGCTTTGCGCAACTCACAACCCGGTTTAAACCGTGTCCCCCGCCTTGGTGAACTTGAAAAGTCGTTTTAGTCGTTAGCCATCCCAATGCTTGAATCTCAAATGGTCTTTCTTGGTGACCTTGGTGTTCTTGGTGGTGAAAAATGTAGCCTTGCCTCGCCTCACCACTTGATCATGGTGAGAAGCGCCGTGAGGAAGTAGTCCGACACCAGGATCACCATGAACGAGACCACCACCGCCTTGGTGGTGGCCCTTCCCACGCCCTCGGCCCCGCCCTCGGTGGCGAAGCCCTCGCGGCAGGCCACCACCGCGATGGCGGCCCCGAAGAAGAGCGCCTTGAGGAGCCCCCCCATGATGTCCGAGGTCCGCACGGTGTTTAGCGTGGCGTCGATGTAGGTCGTGGAGGTGGATGAAAGCCGGGCCATGGCCACGAATAGGCCCCCAAGCCAGCCCGTCAGGTCCGCGAAGATGGTTAGGATCGGCATCATGAGGGTGAAGGCCAGGAACCGGGGGACCGCCAGGTACTTGATGGGGTTCGCCGCCAGGGTCTCGAGGGCGTCCACCTGCTCGGTGACCTTCATGGAGCCGATCTCGGCGGCCACCGCGGACCCCACCCGTCCCGAGACGATCAGGGCTGTCAATACCGGGCCTAGTTCCCTCACCATGGACAATGACACCACGGACCCCACGAACTGCGACACCCCCTTCATCTTGGTCTCGAGGGTGTAGCCGGTCTGGAGCGCCATGACCATTCCGGTGAAGAGGGCGGTGGTCATGGCCACCGGGATGGTGTCCACACCGATGCGGGCCATCTGCCGGAGGATGAGTTTGCCGTCGTAGGGCTTTCGGAACATCCATCGGTGGATGGCCAGGGTGAGGAATACCAGTTCCCCGGCCTCGATGAGGAATCGGTTCGTGGAATGGCCCAGGTTCGTCAGGAAGCCGTTCAGCTTCTTGATCTGGGTTTGGGCCAGGTTCGCGTTCTCAGACATAGACCCGCTCCACCCGCTCGCCGACTGCGCACAACAGCTCGTAGGGGATGGTTCCCGCGGCCAGGGCCTGTTCCTCGACGGGAAGGGAGGCGCGGCCGGATTTTCCGAAAAGAACCGCGACGTCCCCGGCCTTGACGTTCGGCACCCGGGTGACGTCGGCCATGCACATATCCATGCAGATGGTCCCCACCAGGGGAACCTTGCGGCCCCTCACCAGGCAGGACCCTTTGTTCGACAGGCTCCGGTGCACCCCGTCGGCGTAACCGGCGGAGAGCACCGCGATTTTCATGGGCCGTTTCGCGATGAAGGTGCGGTTGTATCCCACCGAATCGCCCTTGGCGATTCTCTTTACCTGGAGGATCGAGGCCTTGAGGGTCATGACGGGCTCCAGCCCGAGGGCATGGCCCAGCCTCGGGTTGGGGGCCACGCCGTAGAGGGCCAGGCCGGGCCGCATCCAATCGCCCTGGGTCCCGGGGATCTTGCCGAGGAGGGCCGCGCTGTTGGCCAGGTGCCAAAGGGGCGCCGGAAGGTCCGCGGGGGAGTGGGGGGCCAGCTTGTCCCGCAAGGCATGGAAGAGGGCGATCTGCTTTTTCGCGTAGGCTCCGTCGGACCAGTCGGCGGTGGCGAGGTGCGTATAGAACGCCTCCACGCCCAGGTTCGGGAGACGTACCAGCCGGGGGTAATCCCGAAGCAGGTCCTCGGGCCGGAAACCGACGCGGCCCATCCCGGTGTCCACTTCAACCTGGACCTTGAACCGGGTCAAACCAGCCCGGCGGGCCGTGGTGTTGAGGCGACGGGCTTCCTCGAGGGAACTGACCTGGGGGGTCAGTCGGTGTTTCATGGCTTCCGGAACATCCCGAGGCAGGAGGGGCTCGATCAGGAGGATCCGGCCCCGGAATCCCTCGAACCGGAGCGCCACCCCTTCCCGGACCAAGGCCACCGCCACCGAGAAAACGCCCTCCGCCTGGAGGAGGCGGCCCACCGCGGCGAGGCCGTGGCCGTAGGCGTTGGCCTTGATGACCGGCAGGATTTGGGCTGGACGGGCCCGGTTCACCAGGCGGCGCAGGTTGCGCTTCAGGGCGCCGCGGGAGATTTCCGCCCAGGCCGGGCGGTGGGGCCCCGTCACTTTCGCCCCGCCTTGGACTCAAAGGTGGTGAATTCCCTCAGGAACACCACGGGGATGTTGCCCGTCGGGCCGTTGCGTTGTTTGGCCAACACCAATTCGTGCTCGAATTTCTCGGGGTCGTCGCGGCTGGGCTCCCGATGGATGAACATGACCACGTCGGCGTCCTGCTCGATGGCCCCCGATTCCCGCAGGTCGGAAAGGACGGGCTTCCGTTCCTCCTGGCCCTTCTGGGGGCGCGACAACTGGGAAAGCACCACCACGGGGATGTTCAGGTCCTTGGCCAGGGCCTTCAACTGGCGGGAGACGTAGGCCACTTCCTGCACCCGGCCCTCGGTGGAGATGCCCGCCTGGATGAGCTGGAGGTAGTCCACGATCAGCATGCCGATGTTGCGCTGTCGCATGAGTCGCCGGGCCTTGGCCTTCAGTTCCAGCACCGTCAGGGAGGAGGTGTCGTCGATGAATAGGGGCGTGTCGTAAAGCTGTCCCGAGGCCTGGCTGAGGCGGGCCGTGTCCGAGGGGCTCAGGTAGCCCGACCGGGCCTTCTTCATGTCGATCCGGGCCGTGGAGCAGAGCAGGCGAAGGGCCAACTCCGCGGCGGTCATTTCCAGCGAGAAAAACCCCACGGCGCTGCGTTCCTTGTTGGAGTTCGCCACCATGCTGACGTGCTGGGCGATGTTGAGGGCCAGGGAGGTCTTCCCCACGCTGGGTCGGGCGCCGATGACGATGAGGTTGGACGGCTGGAAGCCGCTCGTCATCTCGTCGAGGTCGTAGAACCCCGTGGGCACCCCGGTGATGTGGCGCTGGTGCTGGGCCAGGTCGCTGACGTACTCGAAGGACCGCCCCACGAGTTCCTTGATGCTGGCGAAGTCCTGGTTGCGCTTGAGCTCGGTGGCCTCCAGGATCAGGCGCTCGGCGTCGTCGAGCATTTCGGCCAGGGGCCGGGTGTCGGCGTAGGCCTCGGTCACGACCCGGGTGGCCGCGTTGATGAGCTGGCGCGCCGCGGACTTCTCCCGGACGATGTTGGCGTAGTACTCCACGTTGGCGGCGGTGGGCACCCGGTCCACCAGGGCCGTCAGTCCCGACACGCCCCCCACCCGCTCCAGGTCGCCGGCCCGCTTCAGTTCATTGGTGAGGGTGATCATGTCCACGGGCTCGCCGCGGTTGTACATCTCGGTGACGGCGCGGAAAAGCGCCCGGTGGACTTCCCGGTAGAAATCCTCCTCGCGGAGCACCTGGATGGCGGATTCGACCGCGTCCCTCGACAACAACATGGCCCCGAGGACGGACTGCTCCGCCTCGAGGTTCTGGGGGGGGATCCGTACGTCGGCGGAGGAGGCGGGGGTTTTGGTGGTTTCCATGGGAGCTCCGGCGTGGTTCGAACGGGGATCAGTTTACCGGAAAGGGACGGACGGGAAAAAGGTTTCCGCCGCTAAGGGGGAAAAAGGCGGCGCGGGAACCCGGAAAGGACTACCCCACGGGAAGCCCACCGGGGGCCCCCCGCCGGGTCACAACTTATCCACCACCACGGTGATCTCCGCGGTCACCTTGGCGTGAAGTTTCAGGTGGACCTGGTACCGTCCCACGTGGCGGATCGGCTCGTCCAGGGAGACCTTCTTCTTGTCGACTTGGAAGCCCAGGGCCTGGAGTCCTTCGGCCACCTCATGGCTGGTCACCGACCCGAAGAGCCGGCCTTCCTCCCCCGCCTTGTGCTTGAGGGAGACCGTGGCGGATTTCAGCTTGGCCGCCAGGGCCTCCATCTCGACCTGCTCGCGTTCCTTGCGGCGGTCCTCGGCCTGCTTCTCGTTCTGCGACTGCTTGAGGGCCCCTCCCGTGGCCTCCACGCCGATCCCGTTGGGGATGACGAAGTTGCGGGCGTAGCCGTCCTTCACTTCCACGACCTCGCCCTTGCGGCCCATGCCGCGGACGTCCTTTTGGAGCAGGATTTTCATGAGGGGTTCTCCACGTTGGGTTTGAGTTTGATCTTCCTGAAATCCACCCACAGGTTCAAGAGTCCCAGGGTCGCCACGCCCAAAACCGCGCTGGGGGCGAGGAACACCAGGAGGTACAACGCGAACTTCGTGAAGGGGCGGAGCCTCCACTTCCAGAAGAAGAACTGGAGGACGGCGACCCCCTCGAGGAAATACAGGAAGGCGAAGAACACCAGGCAGCTTCCGGACCAGGTTCCGACGGCCTCGGGCCAACCCATCCTAGGCGCCGCCAACAACAGGGCGCCGGCGCCCAGGAACAGGAAGACCATGGGCTCGGGAATCGCAAACTCGCGGTAAGGTTCGGGGGCCGCGAATTTCGGGGAGAGCTTGGCGATCAGGGAACCCACCGGGAAAACCGCCAATAGCCCGAGGAACAGGCAGGAAACGGCCAACCAGCCCGGAAGCACCTGGAGATAGAGGGAATCGAACATCACCCTCATCGCCGAAAGCTGGTCGGGTTTCAGGTCCTTCGTCTCGTAAAATTTGAGTTGTTGGCCGATCCAATCCACCTGGTCCAGGCGGATGTGCTCGAACAGGCTCTTCCCCTCAAAAGCCACGAGGAAGAGGAAGAGGAACATCACGGCGGCGGAGGCCAGGGTGGCCAGCACCAACCGGGCGCCGTTTCGGGCGCCGCGGAACTGTGTCCAGGCTGAAACGCAGACGGCCACCCCGAGCAGGGCGGCCGCCGCGGCCAACTGGATCAAAAGGGCGAGGATGGTTTCGATCATCCCGTGCCTTCCGGGCGGATGCCCGTCTACTCGTTCGCGAAGGGCAGGATCGCGATGTTGCGGGCCCGCTTGATCGCGTGGGTGAGTTCGCGCTGGTGCCAGGCGCAGGTGCCGGTCATGCGCGACGGGAGGATCTTGCCCCGCTCGCTGATGAACGACCGCAGGCGCGGACCGTCCTTATAGTCGATGTAGGCCACCTTGTCGGCGCAGAAACGGCAAACCTTGCGGTGGGGGCGGCGGAAACGCGGTCCGCCGCGGCCGGTGCGGGGTCCGCCGGCGCCACGGGGGCCGGACGGGGGTCCACTGCTGGGGCGGGGGGCTGAGGCTGGGGCTTCGCTCATGATTTCAATCTCCTTAAGTTCGGGACTGGGTTGGGACTAGGGTTAAAACGGGATGTCCTCGTCGCTGCTGGCGGGCGCGGGGCCCTCCTCGACGGCTTCGGGACCGGCCTCGGGGTCGTGGGACCCGGCGGCGCCGGGCTTGCCGCCGCGGGCCAGGAACTGGACACGCTCGGCCACCACTTCCATCGCGCTGCGCTTTTGGCCGTCCTCGGTCTCCCAGGAACGGCTTTGCAGGCGGCCCTCGACGAAGATCGGATCACCCTTCTTCAGGTGCTCGCCGGCGGCTTCCGCCTGCTTGCGCCAAACCACCACGGTGACGTAGCAGACCTCTTCCTTCTGCTCGCCGCTCTGAAGTTTGTAGACGCGGTTGATGGCCATCCGGAGGTTCGCCACGGGGGCTCCGCCGCCGGTGTACCGAAGCTCGGGGTCCTTCGTCAGGTTCCCCATGAGGAAGACCTTGTTGAAGCTGGGCATGGTCGGTCTCCCTTTTTAAGCTTGGGGTTCGGTCGGCTTCGGAGCCGGGGCGGCCACGGGAGCCGCAACGGGGGCTGGCGCGGCCGCGGCAGCCGGAGCGGCCACGGCGGCCGCAACGGCCGAAGGGGACGGCGCCGAGGAACTCGGGGCCGACGAACCGGGACGGGGTGCCGAGCTGTGTGAGGTCGGGTGGGACGCGCCATGGAGGGCCGAGAGCTTGATCTTCTTGATGGGCGCCTTCCGCATGGTGAAGTCATCCTTGATGATCATGAACTTGATGACCTTCTCGAAGAGGCGGAGGTTACGGGTGATCTCAGCGACGGCGGCGGCGTCCACGGTGGCCGAGAAAAAGGTGTAGAGCCCGTCGCGCTGCTTCTTGACCATGTAGGCCAAGCGGCGCTTGCCCCACTCGTCCTTCTTGATCACGGTGCCCTTCGAGTCGGCAATGATCTGTTCGACCTTGCTCGAGACGACGGCGGCGTCCTCGGTGGACGTGGCGGGGTCCAAGATGTAGATGATTTCGTACTTCTGCTGCATTTCTACCTCCCTGTGGATATCCCCCCTGGCGGGGGGAAAGCCCCTCCTCTTAAGATCCCCGTCAGGGGCCATATCTCGGAAGGGGCAGGGTTCCTGCTGCGGGCCTAGGGGCCCAAGGCGGGAACAGGGGTGGGAGTATAGGGGGCGTTTAAAGGGTCCGCAACCCTGAAAAAAAGGCCAAATTGTGTGGTCTCAATCCCAAATCGCAATATATGGGGTTATTCCTTAATCAAAGAGGGTGTCTTTTCATCAACTTCATGAATTCTTCAGATCGATACGTCATGCACTTTTCGATATCGAACCAATCCACAAAGATATTCACCGGTGCAAGTTAAACCTTTTTTTCATCCTAATGTTGTGAACTAAAATAGTAATCAAAGTCACAATTAAGCCCCCAAATACTAGTGCTTTATAAACCTCTTCTTCGAAAGGATGGCCTTTAATTTTCATGTAAAAACGGAGCTTGTCGTCCACATACAAATATAAAAGAATTGATGCAGAAAAAATAATTTGATACAAAAACAGCACAAGTCCGTTGCTCCAATATATTTTTTCAATCGATAACCATTTCATAAAAACAAAAAAATTGAAAATAAAAAACACTGCCCCTAACGCCAAGCCCGTTATTACTACAGTCCATAACATTCTGCATCTCCTTAATCAGTGCGCTATTTTACTAATTGAACCAAATTACTCCATGACTTAATCCCAGCCGTGGCGCCCAGGGCCTCCACGGCCAGGGATCCAGCGGCGCAGGCGTAGGCCAGGCACACGGGCAGGGGCCGGCCTAGCGTCAGGCCCTTGAGGAACCCCGCGCAGAAGCAATCCCCAGCGCCCGTCGTGTCCTCCACCTTCGCGCGGAAGGTCGGTTGCTCGATTTCATACCCGTCCCGGTGCCGCAGGTAGGCGCCCTTCTCACCCCGTTTAATGATGACGCAACGCGCGCCCAGCTTGAGGAAGGTCTCTGCTGCGGCGCGAGGTCGGCTATGCCCCAACAGCGCCTTCACTTCCCGTTCGCTTGGCATGAAGTAATCGAGGTGGGGCAGGCAGGGTTTCAGGGCCCTCATCCAACGGTTCTCGAAATCCCACGCCGTGTCCAGGCTGGTGACCAACCCCTGGGCCTGGGCGCCCTTCAGGACCCGACCCATGGGCGCGCCTTCCAACCCCGGGAAAAGGAAGTAACCGCCGATATGGAGGTGGCTGTACCCCCGGAAGGAATCAGGCCGGATGTCGTCGGGGGTGAGTTCGGCGTTGGCCGCCACCGAATGGAGGAAGGATCGCTGGGCCCGGGAGTCAATGAGGACCGCCGTGGCGGCCGTGGGGATCTTGCGGGAACGCAGGACCTTTGAGGTGTCCACCCCCGCCTTGACCAACTCGGACACCGCGAAGTCCCCGAAGGGATCCTTCCCCACCTTGGCCAGGAGGGAAACCGGGGCGCCCATCTTTCCTAAAGCGGCCGCGGTATTGGAGGCGCAGCCCCCCAGGGCGGTGGTGAGGTCGGTCACCAGGGAGAGGCCACCCTTGGGCGGAAGCTTGTCCACCGGACGGACCAGGAGGTCCACCACGATGTTCCCCAGGCAAAGGACTTTGGCTTTTCGCAAAAAGGCACCTCAAGCAAAACTCTTTTTCACCACCAAGTTCACCAAGGTCACAAAGTTTAGATCAATAAGGCAAAGCCATCCAAAAAGTCCAAACCGACAAGTTCACCAAGTCGGTTTTAGCGCACTCAACCGCTTTACTTTCCCAATACCCGTCTCACCCAGAACAAGCAACTTGGTGATCTTGGTGGTTTGGTATTTTAATATGGCCTTGCCTTACCCTTGGTGACCTTGGTGAACTTGGTGGTGAAATGCTTTAGCCGGGCCGTGCTTTGCCCTTTCTGAACCTGGTGAACTTGCCCTTCGAGAGCCTCAGGGCCATGAGCAACGTCGAAGGGGTGGTGAAATCGTTTTGCTTAGCCTAGTCTTGTCAGAACCCGAAGTGGATGGAATGGGTGCCGTCCTCGGCCTTGTCGAGGATGCCCTTGGTGAGTTTGTTCAGGAGTTTCTTTTCCAGCTTATCCAGGAGGAATTTCTTCTGCTTCTCCAGGTCGCCGGACAGGGCCACGAACGTCACGAAGTCCGCCACGTCATTCGGGGCCAATTGCCCCATCACGCCCTTGCCGCCCGCCCCCACGGTCAACGAGAAACCCTTGGCCACGTTTTGGACCACCCCATCACTGCTGGTGAAGATGGTGCCCTCGTAGGTGTTGGCCCGGACCTGCTTCGTGTCGGGGTCGGCCACCACCTCGAACTGGGTGCCCCGCACGCCGGCCACCACGCCGCCCGATTCCACCTCGTATTTCGAGGAGGGCGTCGTAAGTTTCCTCACGATTGATTTCAGGCGCCCAAAGGCCAAGTTGAACTTGGCCTTAAAATCCTTGCCTTCCTCCAGTTCGGAGACTTGGACATCGCTTTTGGGGCCCACTTCCACCGTGCCGCCCTCGCGGAACTGCAGGAAGGCATGCCCGTCCTTGCCGGTCACGATCCTGTCGGCCACTCCCAGGGGTTCGGGTATGGAAGGCTTCTTTTTCTTGACCTCACCCTTTTCGTTATGGACATAGACCTTGACGTCGCCCTTGGCGTCCGCGACGTAGAGGATCGGGAGTTTGGCCTTCGCATCAGGGGTCCCGGTCGCGGTTGGAGCGTCCTCGGCTCTGGTCAGTTTCGGGACCGTCGCCAGGATCAAAGCCGCAAATACGGCAAACCAGATCTTCATGGGACCCTCCGGGGTAATGTTGGGGAAACCCGGTTAGTTTACCAAGGGCTCGCTGGCCTTAAAAACAAAAAGGCCCGCCCCCCGGAAAAAGGGGCGGGCCTTACAACTAAAACAACTCCAAACAAGACTTTTGAACCACCAAGTTCACCAAGGACGCCAAACAAACCCTGCCTTTAACCCATTCTTTTCTAGGTGGTGCAATTTTGTTTATTTCTCAGGCGGCCTTGCCGGCGCTGCCCAAGACGTTCTCGTTCTTGTCGATGATCATCTTCACGAGCTCGTCGCGGGCGGGGCCCAGGTACTTGCGCGGGTCGAACTCGCCCGGCTGCTCGGCGAACACCTTACGGATGAGCGCCGTGAGGACCAAGCGACCGTCGGAGTCGATGTTGATCTTGCACACCGAGCTCTTGGCGGCCCGGCGCAACTGCTCAGCCGGGATGCCGACGGCGGCCTTCAGCTTCCCGCCGTTGTTGTTGATGATGTTCACGTACTCGGGCACCACCGACGAGGACCCGTGCAGGACGATCGGGAAGCCCGGGATGCGCTTCTGGATCTCGTCCAGGATGTCGAACCGGAGCGGCGGGGGCACCAACACGCCCTTGTCGTTCAGGGTGCATTGCTCGGGCTTGAACTTGAAGGCCCCGTGGGAGGTGCCGATCGAGATGGCGAGAGAATCCACGCCAGTCTTCTTCACGAAGTCCTCGACCTGGTCGGGCTGGGTGTAGATGTGGGCGGCGGCCACCACGTCGTCCTCGATGCCGGCCAAGACGCCCAGCTCACCCTCGACGGTCACGTCGTACTTATGGGCGTACTCCACGACCTGCTTGGTGAGTTCCACGTTTTTGTCGTAGGGGTGGTGCGAACCGTCGATCATGACCGAGGAGAAGCCGGTCTCGATGCAGGACTTGCAGAGCTCGAAGGTGTCCCCGTGGTCCAGGTGGAGGGTGATGGGGATGTTGAAGCCCATCTCCTTGGCCATCTTGACCGCGCCCTCGGCCATGTAACGGAGCAGGGTCTGGTTGGCGTACTTGCGCGCGCCCGAGGAAACCTGCAGGATGACCGGCGAGTTGGACTTGCCGCATCCCTGGATGATGGCCTGGAGCTGTTCCATGTTGTTGAAGTTGTAGGCCGGGATGGCGTAACCGCCCGCCATGGCCTTCTTGAACATCTCACGGGTATTGACGAGACCGAGGTCCTTGTAGCTGATCATGCTGTTCCCTTCCTTTATCCACGTTTGCCCAAACCCCCAGGGGCCGGACTGCCAGGAAAGATACGGCACAATGTGTTTTATAAATTCTGACCGGCGTCATACCGTGCTAAGATTCCTAGTCCTCCCAGGCGTTTGCGTAAATTTGTCCCCTGACTTGGAGCGTTTCTTCCGGGCCAGGTATTGCTTTTAAACGCTAGGGGGGACTAAAACACCTCACCTGACCGGTGGATGGGCCGACAAGGGCAAAACCGGACCTTCTACAAGGATGGATCCACCCCATGAATCTCCAAAAGATCGAGGAACTCCTCGGCGCGGACGCCAAGAGCCTCCTGTCTTACCAAGCCAAGGGCATCCCGAAGGACCAACTCCACCTTCCCGGCGGCGACTTCGTCGACCGGATCTACGCCCATAGCGACCGCAACAACCGGGTCCTCAACAACCTGCAGTGGCTGTTCTCCTCCGGCCGCCTCGCCGGTACGGGCTACGTGTCGATCCTTCCGGTGGACCAGGGCATCGAGCACGCCGCGGCCGCCTCCTTCACCAAAAACCCCATCTACTTCGACCCCGAGAACATCGTGAAGCTGGCCCTGGAGGGCGGCTGCAACGGGGTGGCCTCGACCCTGGGCGTTTTGGGCATGGTATCCCGCAAATACGCGTCCAAGATCCCCTTTATCGTCAAGCTCAACCATAACGAGCTTTTGACCTACCCCAACAAGGCCACGGAATTCTACTTCGGCGCCGCCGAGCAGGCCTATGAAATGGGCGCCGCCGGCGTCGGGT
>CAYMOV010000036.1:0-23401 GCA_964392085.1 uncultured bacterium | reverse complement strand
GCCGACCTCGTCCTGCTCCTGCCCGCGGTCATCATGGTAGAATTCCTCCCCGTTTCCATCATGGGCTTCGGCACGAGGGAGGCCGCCTTGTTCCTGATCTTCACCACCCCCGCGGTTTCCCGCGAGGCGCTCCTGTCCTTTTCGCTGTTGACCGTAGCGGTGGGGCCCGTCCTGACGGCCCTACTGGGGGTCCCCGCGGCCGGTTCCCTGGCCGCCCGAAAGGCCGCCGCGTGAAGCCCCGCTACACGGTCGTAATCGCCTGCGCCGAGGCTTCGCCCACCCTACCGTCCCTCTTGTCGCTCACCCGCCTCCCCGTGGACGAGCGTCCCGTCCAGGTGATCTTGGCGGAGGGACGCAACCCGTCACGACAGCGCAACCTGGGGGTGGAAACCGCGAAGGCCCCCCTGGTCTATTTCTTAGACGACGATTCCGACGTTCCCCCCGGCACCCCCAAACACCTGGCGTCCCATTTCGAGGATGAGCGAACGGCGGCGTCCGGAGGGCCGAACCTGGCTTCCCCCGACGCCACCCCCTTCGAGCGCACCGTGAGCGCGGTGCTGGCCTCCTACCTGGGGTCCTTCAGCGTCCGGACCCGCTATTCCTCCCGGGGTTCCGTCAAGGAAGCCACCGAAAAGGACCTGATCCTCTGCAACATGATGGTGAGCCGGAAGACCTTCCTGGCCGAGAAGGGTTTCCGTGAGGACCTCTTCCCGAACGAGGAGAACGAGTTCCTCAACCGGCTCCTACACCAGGGCCGCCAATTGATGTATGACCCCCGGGCCCATATCTACCGGCCCCGGCGGAAGGATTGGGCCGCCTGGTCCTACCAAGCCTTCCGTTACGGACGGGGCCGCGCCCGGCAAATGAAGATCTATCCCTGCCTCTCGGACCTGATCCACCTGGCCCCCGGATTTTTCCTGCTTTACCTTTTGTCCCTGCCGGTCCTGGCCCATAGGCTGGTCCAACAATCCGCCCATCCCCTCCTCCACGTCGCCCTTCTCATTCCGCTCCTAACGTTCGTCCTGTTGGATTTGGCGACGGGCCTTTCAGCCGCTTCTTGGCATCGTCGGCTGAATGATCTCTGGAAGGTTCCCGCCCTGATCCTGGCACGCCACTTGGCCTATGGGTTGGGTCTCTGGGTTGGTTTTTTCACGCCCCTCCCCCCCGACCATTCCGGCCCCGTGAAGCTTTACGAGGCCCAACTGAATCCCCGGGGCGCCGTCCTGCGCGCGATGAAACTTCCTGTCGGCCGGCGCCCGTGATATCCAAACCCTCCCGCTCCTCCTGGGTTTCGACGGGGTGGATCCTGGCGGTGGGTCTCGTGGCCTTCTTTCCCATCCTGTTCCTGGGCCGTTCTTATGACGCCAACGACCTTATCCAGGAATTCGCGCCCATGCGGATCTTCCTGAAGGATTCCCTCGCCCATGGGATCCTCCCACTTTGGAACCCCACCTTGTTCTGCGGCCAGCCCTTCTTCGCCGACCTACAGAACCAATTGCTTTACCCGTTCTTCTGGCTGACCGTTCCCTTCTCCGTGGGGTTCGGCATGAGCCTGTTCACAGCCCTCCATTGGGTCTTGGCGGCCCTCGGGATGCGTCTATGGCTCCGGACCCTGGGGATCTCGGAGGCCGCCTCCCTGATGGGGGCCCTGATTTACGCCCTTTCGGGGGATTTTTGGTGGGAGATCATCCACCCCCCGATCCTCGTGGCTTTCGCCTGGTTCCCTTTTTGGTTGGCCGCCCTGGAAGCCCTCGTCCGGAAACCCTCGGCCCGTCGCGGCTGGCTGGCCGGGACCGCCTTCGCCCTCCTGTTCCTGGGGGGGAGTTTCCAGATCTCCTTGACGGCGTTTTACGCAGGAATCACCTACGCTTCGGCTCGTCTTTGGGCGTCGGACGACCCGGAGCCCCGGCCGAACCGCCGCAAGGTGATCCTCGGGGTCCTTGGGATCGCCTTGGGATCCGCCGTGGTTTTGATGCAAGTATGGCCCACCCAGGAATTTTCCAAACTCAGCGTCAGGGACAACGCCCCCGGAGAGAGTTACGAAAATTTCAACGCTTTATGGTCCCTCCAGCCCAACACGATCACGCAATTCCTCTTCCCACGGGTGGGCTTGCCCCCCGGCAAGTCCCTGGAACAGGCCATCCAAGAGATCACACCCGATTACGGGAACGACTTCTTGGCCAACTTCGGATACCTAGGTGTCTGGGTCCCTTTCCTGTTCTTCTGGGCGTTCCGGGAAAGGCAAAAAAAACTGGCCTGGTCGCTGGGTGCCTTGGGAGGCCTCGGACTCCTCACCGCATTCGGTAAATATTTCTTCCTCCACAAGTGGGTCTGTACCCTGGTCCCCGGTTTCAACCTGTTGCGGGCGCCGTTCCGATATATCGTCCTTTACACCCTAGCCGGATCGGCCCTCGCGGCCCTGGGGATCCAAGCCTTGTCTAGGCCTTGGGGATCCGTGGGTGAAACCCGGGGCCGGCGGACCGCGGTTTGGTCCTACGCGGGGCTGTTGATCTTGGTGGGGTTGGCGAACCCGGTCGCCTGTTGGCGTGAAATCCTCGCCCTCCTCCTGGGGGCAGCCGGCCTCACCCTCCTCGGCAAAACCAAAACCGTCCAAGCGGGCAAAGGTTTCCTCGCCTTCGGTCTTTGCGCCCCCCTGGTGCTGAGCGGTTGGGCTGATTTCGCCAGCCACCCGTCCTCCAACCTCGACCTGAAGGCCGCGGCGACCTGGGCGGCTTCCCTTCCCCAGGATGAGCCGGGACAACGCCAATGGCTGGATCCCAGCCTGAATATTAAGTACGACATGGAGGGAACGACCTACGCGTTGAATTCGCCCATCAACTTAGCCTGCGCGCTCGGCCTCAAGGTCCCGTCCGGCTATAACCCATTGAAGCTCAAAGGGTATTCCGAGGTGGAAAGCCTTCCTTTTCCCGCCTTGTCGGCCCTGACCGCGCTGAAGCGGATGGTCTTTCCCCGGCGGCTTCAGCAGGACATTCCCGGGTACCAACCCGTCGAGCAGAACGGCCTGGTGGTCTACCAGTCCCAGTCGCCCCGACCCCAGGTCTATGCCCCCCAACGATGGATCCTGGAGGAGAATCCCGACCAGCGCCTCGCACGGATGAAATCGCAGGGTTTCAATCCATACCAGGAGTCCATCCTTTCGGCCCCTTCCCCTTCGGGCGTCACGCTTCAATCCCTCGCGAAACCCATCACCTTGGGCTACCAGCTCACGGACGAGAACCCCAACCACCAATCTTGGTCGGTGCAGGCGCCCTTGGACGCGGTGGTCGTCTTCACCGAGGCCGGTTATCCCGACTGGAAAGCCACCTTGGACGGCCAGGGCGTCCCCATCCTGGAGGCCAACGAGGCGTTCCGCGCGGTTTTCGTCCCGGCGGGAAGCCACCGAATCTCATTCGACTTCATTCCCCCTTGGAAAGCCTGGTTGTTCCCTGGCCTCTCGGTTTGGGCGTGTCTCTCCCTGGCCTTATTCCTATTTTCCGGGCGGAAGCCCACCGAGGCATGAGGCATCCCGACCCCAATTCGGGCTCGGGGCCCGATCGGATGGCTCTCCTTTATTGGGTCTTGCCGCTCTTCGCCTTCGCCCCCGCGCTCTTGAGGGGCAGGGTTTTCTTCACGAACGACCTGCTCGGCCAATTCGGCCCCTGGTGGGATTTTTTTCGCCGGTCCCTCGCCTCGGGCGATTTCCCCCTTTGGAACCCCTGGACCTTCGGGGGACAGCCCTTCGCGGCGGATCCCCAATCCATGGCGTTTTACCCATTCCTCTACCCGTTCCTTCTTTTCCCGGTTGGGTGGGGTCTCACCCTCTTCTTGGGGTTTCACCTGGGCCTGGCCGCCTGGGGAATGGACCGTTGGTTGAGGGCCTTGGGTTTGAAAGCTCCCGCCCGGGTCCTGGGCGCCTGCCTTTACGCCCTTTCGGGGTTCTTTTGGGTCGAATTGATCCACCCCCCTGTTTTGGCGGCAGCGGCCTGTTTCCCTTGGTTCCTGGCGTGGATCGAACGCTCGTCCCGCGATCCATCGTCCCGGAACGGCCTTCGAACGGGCCTGGCGTACTCCCTCCTGTTTTTAGCCGGAAGTTTCCAGGTTGCCCTGGCTTCGTTTTACACCGGGGCGCTTTACGCCCTCTTCCGTTTCGCGGGAAAACGCCAGGGCGGCTTGCCGCCCCTTCGTTTTTGGACGGCCCTCACCTGGGGGTTTTTGCCCCTCGGGTTCCTCGCCCTGCCCGCGGGCGAACTGGCCCGGCACTGTACCCGGCTGAGGGAATGGGCCCCCTACACCGCGTTCAACGCCCGGGGTTCCCTCAACCCGTCCGATTGGATCCAGGCCCTCCGACCCACCCATGGACTTCCGGCCGGATCCGATTTGGGGACGGTCCTCCAGAACCTCGATGGTCGAGGCGAGAATCCATTCCAGGGGGTGACCTCCTACCTGGGGCCTGGGGCCCTGGGCCTGGCCCTGGTCGGCTTAGGGGAGGGCGGCCTGGGGATCGGCCTGGGAATCTTGGCGCTGGGAGCCCTGGCCCTGGGATTCGGCCGGTACCTCCCCTTGCACCAGGCCCTTTGCCGCGTCCTGCCTGGGTTCGCATGGCTACAAGTCCCCTCCCGCTTTACCTTCTTGTTCACCCTTGCCGTTTCGACCCTGGCGGCGCTGGGACTGGGGCGTTTGGGGGCCAAGACCCAGCCCTTTTTCCGGAATCGTCCCCAGGCCAAGAGGGGCGCCGGGGCGCTCCTGGCCTTGATGTTGGTAGGGCCCTTGTTGGGGTTGGGTTGGGATTTTTATTCCACGGGGCCCGCTGACAACTTCAACTACAAGGCCAATGCGGCTTTGTTGGAGCGAGTCCAACCGGACCCGCCGCCCGCCCGCAATTTTTTGACGGGTCACCTCCCCTTTCGGGTTCGGTATGGCCGGGAGGAATTTCGGGGGGATTTTCCGGTGGACGCGGCGTTCTCCCTGGGGATCCGGTCCGCCACCGGCTATAACCCCCTGACCCTGGAGTCCTATCGAAGGCTCCAGGACCTGCCCCTAGACGATTTCTGCCGGGACCTTGGGGCGAACCTCCTGTTCTCCGACCGGGACCTTGGCAAGAAGCCCGGCTTCCGGCTGGTGAGTCACGGACCCCTCTGGCGCTATCAGTTGGATCCGCCCGCTTCCGCCCTCCGGACCCTCCGGATCAACCCCGAGGGGTTCGACAGCGATCAACCCCGGCGGATGTTCCTTCCGGATCCCGGCGCCCTGAAGACCTTCGACTTCCAGGGTGGCGGGAACAACCTTCAGGACTACCGGATCGAGATGCTTCGGCCGGCTTGGGTCGCCTTTCCCGACATCAATTACCCGGGTTGGCGGGTCCGGGTGGACGGGATCCCCCGGATCCTGCTGACCAGCGACGAGGGCACAAGGGCCGTGGCGGTGGACAGCGGGCCCCACCAAGTCCTGTTCGACTTCAAGCCAGCCTGGTGGCCCTGGATCCCAGGATTGTTTGTCATTTGGCTCATGGTTTCCCTGATCGTTTTTCGAAGAAACGCCCGGCTTTCATAAGGGTTGCGTCCCTGGACAGCCTTCCCCCCCTTTGCCATAATCAAAGCCGCCATGAATGAATACGAAAAGCTCCTTCAAAAGATCCTCGCGCCCTTCGACCTTTCCCAACCGGGCCAAATCGACCGCGCCTACGAGACCTGCGTCGACTATGCCCGCCGAAACCTTTTGAACGACCCCAACTGCAACGACTTCCTCCTCTTGGCCTCCCAAAAGCTTGAGACCATCCCGGTCCACTTGGACACCATAGGCCTCACCACCCCCATGTCCCCCGAGTCCCGTCTCGACCTATACGTTTCCGACGAGAACGAGGTGGTCCTGTCCGGCAACCGGGAGGGTCTCAGCTATCTCATCGACCTGCTCAACAAACTCAAGGATGAGGAGCCCTCCGAGCATTTCCACCTGGACCCGGGGGAAGCGCCCCTCACCCGGCGGAGTTGGCCCTTCATCGTCTATCGCGAGGAGCACCCTTGGTTCGACGAACAGGACACCCACCCGATCGAGGCCCTCGGCCTTCCGGACAGGTCCACGCTGGATCCTGGCCAAGTAGTGGCCATCCAGTTCCTCGATTTCCCCCCGGCCCACCTCAAGTTGGCCTCCCAAAAGCTCTATAAGATCGGGGTTTCCGTCGGGCCCAACGTTTCCGAGTCTCCCCACCGGATCCCCTCCAAGGCCTGGGAAAAGCACTATGAGGGCGGCGCCGAGGGGCGGTACCACGAGTTCGCCCTCGTCAACGACGCCCAGGTCCCGGTCAAGGTCCGGCTCCATTTGGATGATCCCGGGGTGCAGTTCTTCCAACGTTCCGACTTGGCGAACCTCCTTTAAACCTCCCCAACCTAAGGGCGCTCACCCACCCCGGTACGGCCAATCATTCCCGGCCTTTGGGACCCTGACGCGTTTCGAAGGCCCCCAGGCCGTTTGATCGATTGGTTTGGGCCCGAGGGAACGGCCCGCTATGAGAAAGACCTATTGGAGGTCTACAAATCCTCCTCATATAATGGCTCCCCACCCCTTCCGGGAGGATGCCCATGCTCACCCGAAACCAATTCGTCCGGTCCCACGGCCTCGGCAATGATTACCTGGTCATGGACCCCCGGGTCCTCTCGTTCGGGCTGACCCCCGAAACCGCCCGCCGCATATGCGACCGCCATACGGGCGTGGGTTCCGACGGCCTCCTGGCCTACCACCCCCCCGCTCCCGGAAGTACCGCCGAGGCCCGCCTCCAGATCTGGAACCCCGACGGCAGCGAGGCCGAGAAGAGCGGCAACGGCCTCCGGATTTTCTGCAAGTTCCTCTTCGAGCACGAGTACACCGAAAAGGCCCTGTTCCCGATCGACACGTTGGGGGGGCGGGTCCAAGCCCAGCTCCACCTCGTGGTGGGCAAGGCCGCCGCGGTGACGGTAGAGATGGGCGAAGCCACCTTCGACGCGGCCAAGATCCCCGTCTCCGGGTTCCAAGGGGAGATGGTGTTGAAGCCGCTGGAAGTCTCCGACGGGGTGGAAAATAAGACCATGCAGGTAACCTGCGTGAGCGTAGGCAACCCACACTGCGTGGTGTTCCTGGACAAGCTCGACGACCTCGACATCCAACGCTGGGGCCCTGCCCTGGAGAACCACCCGGCTTTCCCCAACCGTTCCAACGTCCAATTCGCCCGGGTGGACAACCCCCGGGAGGTCTCAATCCGGATTTGGGAGCGTGGAGCCGGTTATACCCTGGCCTCGGGTTCCTCGTCCTGCGCCGTGGCGGCGGCCTGCGTCAAGACCGGAAAAACCGGCGGGGACTTGACGGTCCATATGCCGGGCGGCGACCTCAGCCTGAAAGTGGATCCCGCATTCCGCCTCACGATGAAGGGCCCCGTGGAGGAAGTTTGCGTCGGACAGTTTTCCGGCGAAACCCTCGCGGCCTTGGAAAAAGCCGCGCCCCGGCCCGTTTGAGTTCGCCCCCTCCTCCGGCAGAATCCCGATGGCGTTCGGACGCCTGGGCAGCTGTTTTTCTCACCCTCACTTGGCTGTTCGTATTCCCGCAATTGTTGGATCCAACGCGGCGGGTGTTCGTCGGCCTGGACCTTGGGGTCATCTTCCATCCGGTGCTCCACTGGGCCGCCGGGCGTTTCCAATCGGGGCGGCTTCCGCTGGTCACCGACCTCGCCCTGAACGGCGCGCCTTTCGCCGCCATGACGCCCCTGGGTTGGATCTCACCCATCCCAGCGCTTCTCTTGGCCTATGTCCCCTACCCTTTGGCTCTCAACCTATTGTCTGCCCTTCCCCTCTGGCTGATCCTCCTGGGCGCTTACGCCTCGGGCCGTTCCCTGCGGATGAGCCCCGGCGCCTCGATCCTGCTGTCCTTCCTCTGGGCTTATAACGGGACGCAAATGGTGCACCTGGACCACATTCCCCTGACTTGGGCCAACGCGTTTTTCCCCTGGGCTTTTTGGGCTTGGAACCGGCGGGAAGAGCCCGGAACGACCCCTTGGCTGTGGCTCGCCTCGGCCCTCTGGGGCCTGTCGATCCTGACGGGGCACTTCCAGTTGATCTTGATCCAAGGGGTCTTTTTCTTGGGTTGGGCCTGCCTTTCGGGGCCTGATCGGCTGAAACCCCTCCGGGATTTCAGCCTTCTTTGCCTGGGCGCCCTGGCTTTATCCTCGCCCAGGTGGCTTCATACCTTGGAATGCCTCCTCTTCGACCCGGCCTGGCGGCCCGCCTGGGGTGAAGTGGACCGGTTCTTCCACTCCTGGTGGCCCACCAACGCCGTCACCCTCTTCTTTCCCTGGTTCTTCGGAAAATTCCAATACGACGGGGTCAACGACTTCTGGGGTCGGTACCATTTCAATGAAACCCAGGCTTCCCTTTCCATCGCGGGCCTCTTTTTCATGCTCCTTTTCTTCCGAAAGCCCCAACCCCGCCGGACGACCCTGGGAATTCTCGCGGCCATCGGGATCGCGATGGCCCTCGGCGAATGGTCCCCCCTGTACCGACTGAGCCAACACTTACCGGTCTTTTCGATGTTCCGGGATCCCGCGCGTTGGTGGCACCTGACCGCCTGGGCAGGGGGCTTGGCCGCCGCCATGGCTTGGGACTCCTACTTCGAAGGGCCCCCGGGAGACCGCGCCCCCCAACGTTGGGCCTGGGGCTTGGCGAGCGTGCCGTTTTTCATCCTGGCCCTCGGAAAAGCTGGTTTGTCCCTCCTCCAGGGGGTCGGGCAATCCAGGGTTCGAGCGGCCGCGGATTTCCTCCACCGCCTATCCCCGGGGACGGCACCCGATGCCGCCCGGCTTGCGGCACGTTTTCCGGACAAGTTAGCCCTGGCCGCCCGTTCCCTGGATCCCACCCGGTGGGAAGTTTGGGTTCCCCTGGCATTGTCCGTCGCATTGGCGCTGGTCGTGGGGTTCCGCCGTTCGATTCCCCGTCCGGTCCAAAAGGCATGCATTCTCACCCTGGTCTTGCTGGACCTGATGATTTTCCGGATGCCCTACGGAAATTCCAGGGTCCCCCTGGACTCCTTCGCTCCTCCCGCCTTTAACCCACCCAAACACCGCCTCTTGTCCTGGACCCCCCTGAACGCGGGTCCCTATGACCCGGCCACACGAAGCTCCCTCGCCTTTCCCAACACCCAAATGCTATGGGGCTTTGCCGGCTTCAATCAGCACCTAGGGCGATCGGTGCCCCGATACGAGGACATCGACCAAGCGCTCGGTTGGTTTTCCTGGGTTTACAAGGACCGGGATCCCTTGGGTTGGACCAAGCGCCCCGATCTGTTGCGGATTTTGGGTATCGATCGGGTGGTGTCGGACGCTCCCCTCGAAGTGGGCCCTCCGTTCCGGAGAGATCCCCGGAGCCCTGTGGCTTCCTGGACATTGGACCCCGTGGCTCCCAGGGCCCTTTGGGTTGGAAAAACCATCTTCCTTCCCTGGCCCGACGTCCTGGACAAGTTGGAAGGTTCCGGGCTGGATCCCCTGAAGGAAGCTTGGTTGGATCAACCGCCCGAAATAAGCATGACAGGCAGCCTCGGTTCGGCCCAGGTGGAATCCTGGGAGGAAACCCGCCTTTCCATTAGGACGCGGGGAAACGGCCCAGGGCTTCTGGTCGTCCAAAAAACGTTCCTACCGGGATGGAAGGCGAGGTTGGATCACATCGCCCGACCGACCCTCCGATGCGACGGCGTCCTGATCGGAATCCAGGTCCCGGAAGGCGTCCACCAGGTGGACCTTCGGTTCGATCCAACCGGCCTCCGGCTGGGTTTTTTCATCGCGTTTGTCTTCCTCGCCCTGGGGGCCTTTGGGGCATACACGCGATCCAGGTCGGTACCTTGAAATCCCCTCGTCCGCCGCGCCAACGGCGCGAAACCGCCCCATCCCTCAGTTGGGGATGGATCGCCGGACCAGCGGCGCTCGTGGCCCTGTTATTCCTTTTCTTTCCCCAGGCTCGCCATCCCCTCTCCCAAATCCAGGTCACGGGGGATTCCCTTTCGTACTTTTACCCCATCTATCACCTGGCCGGCGACAACCTTCTTCAAGGCCGGCTCACCCTGATCACGGACCTGGCCTATCACGGCGCTCCCTTGGCCGCGCTCTTCCCGGGCGGGCTTTTATCGCCCCTGGTCCTGGGGATCTTGGGCCTTTTCCCGGGGGTGTTGGCGTACAACCTTCTGTGCCTCCTGCCCTTCCTCCTGGGGCCCTTCGGGGCCCTCGGACTGGGACGTCGGATGGGATGGGCATGGAGCGCCTGCGTCCTATTGTCCCTTTTGTGGTTTTACAACGGCACTTCCCTGGGACGGGTCGATGGCCTGAACATGCAGTGGGCCAATGCGCTGTTGCCCTGGACGCTCCTGGCGATCTTAAAAAGTTGGGAACCGGATGGTACCTCCTGGGCCCTGGCCGCGGCCCTTCCACTCGGGCTCGCGGTATGGGTGGGCCATCCCCAATTCGCCCTGTTCCAAGCCGTCTTCCTGATTTTTTGGTGCTTGGGATTTCCCCACCCCGCCCCACTCAGGACACGCCTGGGCCGGGGATCCCTGACGGGACTCGGGGCGCTGGTCTTCTCCTCGCCCGCCTGGCTCCATACCCTGGAAGTGATCCTGGTCGACGGGCCGTTGCCCCGCTGGGGCGACCTCGACCGTTATTACCACTCCTGGACCCCTCTTAATCCCATCACCCTGGTCTTCCCCTGGTTCTTCGGAAAGGACCAATTGGACGGCCTTGGGGTGGATTATTGGTGGCAATACCATTTCGGCGAGATGCAGGTGGATTTCGCTTTGGTGGGCCTTTTCTTCATCCTGATCTTTTTGGCGAAGCCGAACCCACACCGACGTTGGGTCGGATCGACGGCCGCCTTCGGCGTGGCCATGGCCCTCGGGAAGTTCTCGCCCCTTTACCGCTTCCTGAGCAGGTGGGCGCCTTTCGCCTGGTTCCGGGACCCGGCCCGCTGGTGGTTCCCGGCTTGTTGGGCCCTCGCCTTCGGGGCCGCTTGGGCCTGGAATGATTGGCGTCGTGATCCGTCGGTCGTTCGGATTTCGGGCAGGCGGATCCTCGCGGCGCTGGCCCTCGGGATGGCCCTTTGGGTCGGGGCCGGGAATCTTCTTCTTCGTTACGGGCTCAGATACATGAATTCGGCCGCGGGGTTCCTGATCCGCCGATTTTTGCTCGGGGACAACCTGCACCCACATCCGGCGGCCTATTACTTGGATCGCCTTCCCGAGAAATGGGACGCCCTTTCGCACGATTTGGACCTCTCCCAGCCCAAGGTTTTCATCCCGTTCTTGGCTTGGGGGCTGCTCGTCGGGTGTTGGGAATTCGCGCGCGGAACCAAAAGCGTGAAATGGGCCGCGCTGTTCCTGCTCCTGGTCGCCGCGGGGGAGTTGGCTTACTTTCGGTTCCCCTACGGGGAGTCCTTCGGCAACCCCGCCCAGTTGGCGGCCGCCCAGATGACGGCGCCCCGCCAAAGGTTGTGGACGGTCCTGTCGGAACCGTCCGTGCCATCGCCGGACAAGACCTCGGAAATGTCGCTTCCCGACTACGCCTGGACACAGGACCGGGCCAATCTCGCGGGGTATTTCCAACCTGAACTTCCTAGATACCATGAGGTCTTATCGCGGTTAGGTTGGTGGGCCTGGGTGGACAAAACCCGCGATCCCCTGGGATTCAGCCGCCGCCCGGGCCTACTTCGGGCGCTCGGCGTGGATGAAGTCCTATCGGATCGGCCCATGCCCCTTCCATCCGCCTTTCATCTGAACCGCCGTGAGTTTCCATTTGCGTGGCGCTTATCGTCCGTGGCGCCCCGGGCGGATCTCTATGGCCGGGTGGAAGTGGCCCTTTGGCCCCAGCTCCTGGACCGGATGGACCGCAGGGGCTTCGACCCGCTTCAAACCGCCCTGGTGGAAGACCCCATCCATCCCGTGCCGCTTCCAGGCAAGAACCCTCCGCCCGAAATCAAAAAATGGGAGCCCACCCATCTTCAAGTTTCCGCCCAAAACCAGGCACCCGCCCTCTTGGTCCTCCAGAAAACTTTCCTCGAGGGGTGGAAAGCGCGGGTCAACGGCCAATCCGTCCAGGCCGTCCGGGCCCAAGGTGTCCTCTTGGGGGTTCCCCTCCCCCCCGGACCCTGCGAGGTTGAGTTGGAATACAGGCCCACGGGACTACGGTTGGCCTTTTTCTTGTCTTGGGTGTTTCTCGGGATTTTGGCCGCTTCATGGATCGGGAAGAGGGGTGGACGTGTCCAGGGAAGGATCCGATAAGGCCTAGCCATTGGATCCCCAGCCCTCAGGGGCCCTTGGGAGGACGCCGATTCACTTGGCTTTCTTGGCCCTGTCCGCCAAGATCACGGCCAACCGTTGGTCGAAGCCGATAAATCCCGCCAATTGAAACCTCGTTCCCGGGAATTCCCGACGGGCCCGGCGGACCATCCGGGGCAAATCGATCCGGGTGTGGCGCCCCGCCAGGAGGAAAAATGGGACCAGGACCACGCGGTCCATCCCGTCCTTGGACATCTTCCCCAAGGCCTCCGGGATGGACGGCCTGTTGATTTCCAAGAAGGCGCATTGCACCCGAAGCCCGGCCCCCTGTTTTTCCAGGGTTCGGGCGTATCGCCGAAGGGTGGTTTGTCCCTCGGTTCGCCGGGACCCGTGGGCCGCCAAAATCACCCCCGTTCGGATGCCGCCGTTGGATTTCATGTCCCGCCCTCCCCCAAGCATTGGGCGAGCCGTTCGCCCAAGCGTTCCGGCCAAGGGAAATCCAGGTATCGAACCAGGCCTTGGTCATCCACGAAGGCCGCGAAGGGCGTGGTGTCGGCCCGATACGCCTTGAGAAGCTCGCACCCAGGCCCATCGATCCCGACGGGGACTTTCCAAGCCCATTGGTTCATGAAGGCCAGTATGGTTTCGGCCGTATGTTGATCCGGATCGTCCAGCGGCACATCCACCCAAAGGCTTTGGAGGCCCCGTGGGACGAATCGGCGTCCCAGCCCCCCCATCCAGGGTGCCGCCGAATGGCAGTCGGTGCAGTTGAATTGGAGGAAGAACAACAGGAGGGGTCCGCCCGTGGGGATCGGCCCGGCGCTTCCGTCCAAACACCGGAGGCCGCCCCAGGACGGGGCCGGTTTCCCCAAAAGTTCCAGGAGCGAGCACTTTCGACGGAGGTATTCCTGGCCGCGGGGGTCCCCCACCAACGCCAAGAGACGGCCATACAGGTCACGCGCTTGGTCGAATTGGCCGAGGGCCCAAGCTTTTTCGGCCTGGCCGTAGAGGGCGTGGGTGGGAAGGTTCATCAAAAGGAAGGTACCATAGGAAGGGGCAAAAAAAAACGGGAGGGCCTCAAAAGGCCCTCCCGTGTGAGGCAAAAACTTACTTCGCGGCCGGGGTCACAGCGGCGGCCGGAGCGGCGGCAGCCGGCTTCTCGGCGGCCTTCTTGACGGCCTTCTTCACATGCTTGACCTTCTTGACCGGCTTGGCGGAGGCGGCGGCAGCGACCGGAGTGGTCGCGGGAGCGGCAGCATCTTCAGCCATCACCATGGTCGAGCAACCCACGAACGCCAAAACGAAAGCAGCAGCCAGAACGCGCTTCATGTACATCCTCCAACAAATTTTAGATTTGGGTCCTTTAACCAGACCCTTGGAAGGGCCTAGTCTCGGATCCCAGGAACTGCGCTCCGATCCAAAGGCCTTTAAAGGACCGGAATAACAGCGACGACTTTCGCCGTTCTAAGACTTAAGACGTCCAAGCCCTAAGTCCAGTTGCAACAAAACACAACCCAGAAGAGCCTATAACAAGCCCTTTTGGAACGGCTTAGACGAATTTCATTCGTTGGAAAGCCAACCGGGCCGCGCCGACCACGCCCATGTTGTCACCCAGCTTTGCGATTTTGAACTTCACCCCCCGCAGCGATTGGGGGAAACAGCGTTGCTTCAACTCGCGGTGCATCGGTTTGAAGAGCAGGTCCTGCGCGCCGGAAACCCCACCCGAAAAAATGACGACGCTCGGGTTCAACAGGTGGATCGCGGACGTCAACCCGATCCCGAGGTATCTTCCGGCCGTCTCGTAAACCCGAAGGGCTTTCGAGTTCCCCTTACGGGCCAAGGCCTGGACATGATGGGCCTCCAGTGGACCGAAGGCTGGGGTGGGCACCCCGGCTTCCTTCGCCAACCGGACCAGGCCGGTCGCCGAGGCGTATTGTTCCAAGATCCCCGAATTCCCGTAGGGAGTCTTCGGTCCCTCGGGGTTCACCACGATGTGCCCGATCTCACAGCCTACGTCCCAAGCCCCCGTGTAGATCTTCCCGTCGAGGATATGGCCGCCGCCCACGCCCGTCCCGAGGGTGAGGCAGAGGACCACTTTTTCACCCCGCCCCGCTCCCACCCAGGCTTCCCCCAGGGCCGCCACGTTGGCGTCGTTCTCGATGAATACCTTTTTCTTGAGGAGTTTCTGGAGCTCGGCCTTCAGGGCGACGTTTTTCCAACCGCCGTTGACCCAGTTGAGGATCACGCCCCGGGTGGGGTTCAGGGGGCCCGGGGAACCGACCCCGACCGCCGCGATGGAGGCTGGTTTCACCCCGGCGTTCACCATGGAGGCGAGGGCGCTTTCGGCGATCCGGGCGATGACGGCTTTGGGACCTAAGGGGATGCGGGTCGGGCGTTTATCCCGTCCCAAAACCCGGCCCCGCTCGTCCACAACGGCGGACACGATATTCGTGCCGCCCAGATCCACACCGATGACCTTTTCCACTGAAACACTCCCGGGGATGGCAGTCCCAAAGGATTGAGGACGCTCTTCAAGGCGGGGCGCATTATAGCCAGCCCTCCCCGGCCCGCAAAGCGACACAAACATGTTTTTATGGGGAAATTAACGGGAAACACCATATTTTCGAGGGACAAGCCTTGATTTTTTGGCCCCACCCACCCCTCTGACGGCCTTAGGCTTCCGCCTCGTGTTTGCCGTCCGGGGCGTAGTAATGGAGGACGTGGGTTTCCTGGGTCGTCACGAGGCAATGGGCGGGAAGCATGGGCGCCACCCATTTCATGGCTTCCTTGATCTTTTCGGGGCGGTCCACGACCTCCACCACCACCGGAAGGCTTTGGGCGGCGTCGATCCAACGGGCGCTGTGGATCCTCGCCTTGGACCCATAACCCTCGAGGGCGCGCAAAACCGTGGCCCCCGCCATTTCCTCCTTCAGGAACCGCTCCACCAGGGCGTGGTAGAGCGTCTGGTGTTCCCACTGGTGGCTCTCATCGAGATAGATCCGCAGGATGCGGCAAGGTCCCTTGAGTTCCATGGTTACCCCTTTCTTAGATCAACCGGCCCGAGGCGACCCCGACCCAGGTCCCCATCAGGCAGACCCCGACGCTGAGGCCGATGTTGCCGAGAGCCAATAAAAGGCGGCCCTCCGAGATCAAACGAAAGGTTTCGAAACTGAAGGTCGAAAATGTCGTGAAGGACGCGCACCAACCCACCGCCACGAAGGCACGGGCCTGGGGAGTGAACCATCCCCTTTCCAGGTTAAGCGTGAGGAAAAATCCAAGGATGAAGGAGCCCAGGAGGTTGATGAGGAACGTGCCCCATGGAAAATCCCCCGCGAACCGCTGGGCGGCCCACTGCGCGACCGCGAACCGGGACCAGGCCCCTAGGACGGCCCCCGCCGCGATGTAGATCCATTGGCTCATGGAAGGAGTCTACCCGAAACGGGGGCACCACGAAAGCCCCCGGGCGGGCCGATCGGATTTTCCGCGATCACAAACTCGTCGAACTGGACGTATTGGTCCGAGGGGGGCGCCCAGGACGGGTCCCCCCCGCCGAAAAAGGTGGAGAAGTAAAAGGCGTCGATCTTCAGTTCGGCCACGTCGCGGAAACGGAGGTCGCGGGCCTCGAGGGCCTTTTCCCCGTCGAGCCATGATTCCACCCAACCGTCGCGCTTCCCGGGGGTGTTCATCCGCACGTGGGTTTCCACGCAATGCCAAACGCCGGGTTTAAAGAATCGGGAATGGCCGCCGAGGTTCCAGTCATAGTCCTCTCCCCAGACTCCCGGTTGGTCGGGGTGGTAGACGTACTGGACGATGCGGCCGCCCGGCCGCCACATGATCCGGGCGCTCCAACCGTCCCGGCCGTTCGGGATGTGCCCCCCCGTATTGGCCTCCCCCCCCACCAAGCCCGGAAGTTTTCCGCCCTTGACGAATTCAAACCCCGGGTCGAACCGGAGTAGGTACCGGACGTAAAGGTCGGTTCGCGGGGCGATGCCGAGTTTCGAGAATGCCGAAAAGAACTCGCAGGCGCTGTCGCCGCCGATGAGGCCCTTGGGGTAACGGATCCGGATGGACCGGCCCCGGTAGGCCGTCCGGTCGGCCACTAACGAGAGGTTGTTTTCCGGCGAGGGCCCCCAAGCCAGCCCCCAAACCTTCGACCATGGGTCGGTTTCGAATCCGGAATAGAACAGGATGTCGCTTCGGGCCGCCAAGACGGGTTCGAGGTGGGTGGGTTCCCCCGCGCGGGGGGGCTGGGCTTCGGCGCTCAAGGGAAACTCCGGAAGGGCCAAAAGCGCCAAGGTAATGAGCCGGGCAAGGGCGCGCATGGGTTTCTCCGCCTTAGGTTCATGACGGAACCATTTTACACGACCGGTCAGAAGAACAGGTGTGCGTCCGAGAGGAGGGCGTTGGCCTTGGGTTCGACATGCTCGTAATCCAGCTGAAGCTGGAAATTAGGCACCGGGAACAGCCGAAAGCCCGCCACGGAGCGGCGCTTCTCGTCACCTACGGCGTAGGAGGGGTTCAGGAACTCCTCCGTGAGGCGGAGGAAGATATCGTTCCCGAGGTCCGTTTCGAGGCTCCCATGAGCGGCGATCAGCCGGTCTTTCGCTTGGGTGATGGCGTCGATTTCAGTCAAACCCCGATCGAACTCACCCAGCGCGACAAAACGCCCTAAATGCCCCCAACCGAAGACGGCCCAACGGTCCTGCATCCCCTGCAGGACGGAGTTCCGGCGGTAATAGGATCCACCTGCGGTCACGGGGCCGATTTTCCAAGTGCCCCAAGTGGAGAAGCTCTTTTGTTTATCGATATCCGGGCTGGAGGTCCCGTTCCCGTTGAAGGCCGCCACCTTGAGGGCGAAGGGGCCGGGGTAGGCGCCGGCCTCCATCCCATTCTCGCCCCGGTCCCAGGTGAACCCCAAACCAGACCGGGTATAGCTCCGGTCGTCGGCCAGCATGAGGCCGAAAGGCAAGTGGAAGGTCCCAAGTTTCAGGTATCCACCCTGGGGCAGGCGGCGGATCAAACCGATGGCTTCCTGGAATCCCCCATCGGTGCGGAGGGTCAGTACGCCCGCGACGGATTCGTTCAGGAACGCCTGGACGCTCAAGGCCTGGCGGCCTTTCGTGAAAGTGTCCGAGGCCTTGGACCGGGCGTATCCCATGTGCAGGTCGCCTGAAAACCCGAGGTGCCTGGAAGCCTGGTTGGGGGCCGCCGCGGCCGCGGAGATCCCCTTCCAGTCGAACGTGTGGAGCGCGTCCCCGTACGCCCGTCCGTAGGCGTTCCGGCCGAAGCCCCCGGTCTGGTTGACATGGCAGGCGTTGCAGGAAACCTCCTGCCGGGCCGCGAAATAGGGTTCGGCATGCGCGGCTTCCATCCCCGCCGAAAGGAATGTGATCGCGGCCAATATTAAGAGGTTCCGTTTCATGGGATCCACCTTGTTGGAATTAGGCCTACCACCTGCGGTTGGATGGCCGTCGACCTACTGCGGATTCGCCCCTTGGCAGATCCAATCCTCAAATAATTGGATTTCACCCGGGGTCATGTAAGGCGGCCCGTCGAGCGGCATCTGGTCCATGCCCAACCCCTTCAGCCTGAGGATCAACACGCTTCCCCCAGGGTTGAAGGGGACCACCCTGATCCCGGTCGTCACGGTGGCTGGTTGGTTCACCAGGTTCGAGTAGCAGGCTTGGGGATTGGAAAGATCCTGGAAATTCGCCAAGCCGCTGGGACTGTGGCAGGCGGCGCAGTGATAGTTCTGAACCAGCGCGTAGAGCGCGTTGGGCAGGGCGGGGTTGGGGACCACCGTCGGGGTCGCGAGGGGACAGGAGGGGGTCGGGGTCGGGAGGGCCGCGCTGGTGAGGGGACTGGTGTGGTCCGACTGACATCCGGCGGTGCCCCCCCCCAGGAGGGTGATCACCAGGGTCCAGGCGCCGATAATGGTGGTTCGTTTCATCGTAGGACGACTAGTTTAGTCCAAATCTGGCCGGTTCGGCTGGTTAACACGGCGTAATAAAGCCCGTTGGCCAGGGACTTTCCGTGGCTGTCCTTGAGTGGCATGGGGAAATCAACTGTGCCGACCGGAATATTCCCCAAATTCAGGTCGAGGACCAACCGACGGGAGACCGTGAAGATCTTCAGATGGACATCGCCCGGGGCATCACAGAATTCCAATCGGATTCGGATTTCCTCCAACCCCCTGGAGGGATTGGGATAGAGGGCGATCTTCCCAAGGGGTGAATCGCACCCAGCCGTCGGGGTCTCCGAAACCATGGGTGTGGCGGTCGGGATCGAGGTGGGGGTCAACGAAGCCGTCCCGGTCGCGGAGGGAATCGGAGTCCAACTGGAGGTTGAAGTGGGGGTGGGGGTATGAGTCGTCGTGGAAGTCGTCGTACGGGTCCATGTCGGCGTGGAAGTGGCCGTATTGGACGAGGTCGATGTCGGGCTGTTCGTCGGGCTTAGGGTGGAAGTCGCCGTGAAGGTCGGAGTCCGGGTTGCGGTAAATGACGGGGTTGGGGTCACCGTTGGGGTGACGGTCAAGGTTGCAGAGGGCGTCAAGGTCAGGGTGGCGGTGGGTAATCCAGTCGCGGTGTCCGTGATGGTCGGGCTGTTTGTCGGGCTGGGGGTGGAAGTCGCCGTGGAGGTCGAAGTCCGGGTTGCGGTAAATGACGGGGTTGGGGTCACCGTTGGGGTGACGGTCAAGGTTGCAGAGGGCGTCAAGGTCAGGGTGGCGGTGGGTAATCCAGTCGCGGTGTCCGTGATGGTCGGGCTGTTTGTCGGGCTGGGGGTGGAAGTCGCCGTGGAGGTCGGCGTCCGGGTTACGGTGAAGGACGGGGTTGGGGACAAAGTCAGGGAGGCTGTAGGGGTCGATGGAAGGGTAACCGTCAGGGTTGCCGTGGAGGTTGATGACAAGGTCGGAGTGAAGCTCGGGGTGGCGGTGGGCAGTCCGGTGGCGGTGTCCGTGAGGGTCGGGCTGTTCGTCGGACTCGGGGTGAAAGTCGCCGTGGAGGTTGGGGTCCGGGTCACGGTGAAGGATGGGGTTGGGGACGCCGTCAGGGTGTCCGTACGGGTCGCTGTCGGGGTGACGGTCAAGGTGGCGGAGGGTGTCAAGGTCAGGGTGACGGTGGGTGATCCAGTCGCGGTGTCCGTAAGGGTCGGGCTGTTCGTCGGACTCGGGGTGGTAGTTGCCGTGGAAGTCGGGGTCCGGGTCAGGGTAAAGGAGGGGGTTGGGGACGCCGTCTGTGTGGCCGAGGATGTAAAGGATGGGGTCGCTGTCGCCGACGCCGTCGGGGTATCCGTGGAGGTCCGCGTGGGGGTGAAAGAGCGGGTCAACGTCACGGTGGAGGTGGGGGTCCCGGTCAAGGTGAAGGTCGCGGTCGGGGTTACCGTCGCTGAGGGGATCGGCGTAACGGTCAGGGTCGAGGTAAGGGTTATGGTCCAGGTGGGGGTCGGTGTCCACGTCAGGGTGGCGGTTAAGGTGGGCGTGGCTGTGGAAGACCTCGTCGGGGTCATGGTCAAACTCGCCGTTAACGAAGCCGTGGAGGTTGCGGTGGAAGTCATGGTCCGGGTGGGAGTTTGGCTCGCCGTGGGCGATGGGGTCGTTGTGGCCGTGGAAGTGGCTGTCGCCGTGGGGGAAGGGGTGAGGGACCGGGTCGTGGTGTCGGACGGTGTCGAGGTGGGCGTGAAGGTGGCCGTTGACGTGGGGGTCCGGGTCAAGGTAGGGGTGAGCGTGAAGGTGGCGGTCGGGGAAACCGTGGGCGTGAAGGTCCAGGTGGCGGTCGACGTCGAGGAGGATGTGGCGGTGGTGGTGAAAGTCGAAGTGGGTGTCGCCGTACGAGTCGAACTGGGGGTGGGAGTCGCCGTGGGGGAGGGGGTGGGGCTTGAGGTGAGTGTCGTCGTAATGGTGAGGGTTGCCGTAGGAGTCGGGGAGACCGTCCGGGTCGCGGTCATGGAGGGGGTCGACGTGGAACTGGCGGTGGAGGTGAAGGATGCCGTCGCGCTGGCGGTCGGCGTGGGCGTGGAGGTCCTGGTCGACGTCGCGGAAGAGGTGGGGGTGAAGGTTCGGGTCATGGTCAAGGTGGCTGTCGAGGTCGGCGTCGCGCTCGCCGTTGGGCTCGGCGACGGTGACGGAGTCAAGGTCGCGCTGACGGTCGGTGAGAAAGTGAATGTCCTGGTCGACGTCGCGGAGGAGGTGGGAGTGAAGGTTCGGGTCGAGGTCGGCGTAGCGGTCGGCCCTATGGAACCATTCACGATGACCATCCCCACCATGCCGGTACAGCCGCTACAGACACCCGTCCCGCAGGAGGAATGGCCCGGGATACTGCAATGGTAGTTGAAGGTCCCGGGAGTGTTGAAGACGATCGTGAGGGGATAGGTCGTGTTGTTGGAGGCGCAGGTCCCGGCACCGTTGTCGATCGTGACCGTATGCCCGGTCAGGGTGGTATCCCAGACCACTGAATCCCCCACCGCGACCGTGGTGGTGGGCGGGGTGAAGGTCAAGCCCGTCCCTTTGGAGACGGTGAAGGTCGCCGCATGGGATGGGGCCGACGCGAAAAAGCAGATCGCGAGCAGGACCGACCGTGAAAACGTTTCCAACCCTGTCCGGCCGGGTTTCGGGGAATGGGTCTTTGTCATGGGTTATTGGACCGTGAGGATTCCCGTCATCCCGGTGCAGGTGGCGTCGCAGGTGCCCGACCCGCAGGAATGGAAGGTGCAGTGGAAGTGGTAGGTGCCGGGCGCGTTGAAGGTGGTCGTATAGGGAAAGGTCGTCACGACGTTCTGGCAAGCCCCTCCCGTCGACTCAATCTGGACCGTGTGGCTCCCGCCGCCGATCACGAAAACGACCGGTGTCCCGACGGAAACCGTCAAGGCGTTGGGCGTGAAGGAGAAGTTGGCGGCGGTGATCGTGACCGCCGCGGCGGGGGTCGGCGTGGGCGCCGTGATCCCCATCGTGGCGATAGGGCCGTCCACCTTGCGCTGGCAGGCCCCCAACACGCAGATCGTCAGCAATCCCATGGCCAGGAGGGTTTGCGCGACTCCCGATTCCGAGCGCCTCACGGGGTCACCAGGACGAAGCCCGTCATGCTCACTGGGTTGCAGGTCATGCAACCGGCCGAACAGAAGCCGTGGTTCAGGCAATGGAACTCATAGGTACCCGCAGTGGGGAAATTGACGGTATGGACGGCCCCCGCGGCGTAGGTGGAACTGCAGGCGCTGGAACCCGAGGTAGTCATGATTTCCATCGGGTGGATGGCCCCGAGGGTGAACTGGACCGAACTTCCCGCCGTGATGGTCACCCCCTGTGGGCTGAAGGCGTAGGACCCGATTCCTGAACCCGTCGTGGTGATGAAGACCCCCGGGGTCGGGGTCGATGTGGCGGTTGGCGTGAAGGTACTCGTCGGTGGGGGCGTCGGCGTGAAAGTGCCCGGAGGCAAGGTCGCTGTGGGGGTCAAGGTGTGGGTTGGGGTCGGGGTGATAGTGGGTGTATCCGTGGGATAAGTCGGATACGACGGGTTTGAGGGATTGTTGTTCTTGCTGCAGGCAAACACCACCAAAAGGGCGGCCAGGAATGTGGGCAGGGCGAAACGCTTCATCGAAAACCTCCACCGGACCTTGTCCGGACGGTCTTCACCCCAAAGGCTTGTCGGGTGATTCACGTGTATATGCACTTGATGGATGCTATATACCGCTGGGCGTCCCGAAATAACAAGGGGGGGTCTAACTCTTTTTGGAGATTTTCACGGTCAGGGCAAGGTCCCTGAGGAAACCGTTCCACCTGTCCTCAAACGCCGCCTGGACCCTCTTTTGGGCCATATCCCAGTAGGGGACCGCCTTCAAAATGATCGCCTTCCCCTTCGGCGTCAGGACCGCCATGCGCTGGCGCCGGTCCCGGCCGGTCTTGAGCCGGATGAAGCCACGCTTGATGAGGGGCTTCAAGTTGCGGGTCAGGGTGGTCCGGTCGGTCACCATCATTTCGGAGAGTTGATTGATGGGGGGGTCCTTCAGGACGGCCGTGCAGACCAACATGACGAATTGGGTCACCCGGATACCGACGGGCTGGAGCGCGTCATCGAAGAGTTGGGTGACGGCCCGGGTGGCCTTGCGCAGGTTGAAACTGGCGCAGATATCCAAGGCTTGTTCGAGGAGCGCGAGGTCCAATTGGGGCGGCATGAAGATAGTATTAGCAGGAAACCCCGTCCGATTGTAACTGCCCTGGGCTAAATAATACTAGCCACCAGCCCTAAAGGGCTTTCTCCAGGCTTAACCAGGATCCCACGCCCTCCGAGGCCCCTTCCCGCATGCGGCGTCCCAGGATCGCCAGGATCCGATCGGCGGGAAGCCCGACGGGTTCCCCATCGGGGCCCAGTTTCTTGACTTCGGAGACCGCGAGCGAACGGAACGCGCTCCACCAGGCCCCCAGGATCGGCTTCTCCCCGGGCCGCAGGCCCTTAAACACCACCTCCAGGGACAGTCGGGTGCCCGCGATGTGCCTCGTTTCGTCCTTCAGCATCCAACCGATCAGGTCCTTCCCCAAGGGGTCGATGGGCCCGTCGAGCGCGGTTTGGAAGATCGTCGCCGCCAGGGTCTCGGTGAACCACGTGGCGAGGATCCACCGTTCCACCTTCCAGGGACCGTGGGTGGCGATCGCCATGATGGGATCGAAGGCCTTCACTTTTTTAGGGGGGGAGCCCAGCCGTTCCAGGTACTTGCGGAAGACATAAAGGTGCTTGGCTTCGTCGTAGCACTGGGTGGCGTAGTAGGTCGTCATCTCAGGCATGCCGTAACGCTTGGCCGCCGGGTCCATGAGGCGCTCGATGACCTGGAGCCCCTGCCATTCACCCTCGTAAAAAAAATGGAGGATCCGGATCCAGGGGGCCGTCAGGTTGACCGCGAGTTCAGGGGATAGGGCCCAATCCACCGCTTGGTCGGGGTTCCAGTTGGCGTGGAACGCCATGCGTGAAAGCCCGTCAAAGGTGGTGGCGTCGAGTCTTGCGGCGGATGGTTCCGTCGTGATGGCGGCATTCATGGTTGGCTCCTGATCCCTCACGAAGAGCCTAGCATATCCGGGCAAAAAAAAAGGGCGCCCCGCAGGGCGCCCTCAATCAAAATGAGACCGTCCTTAAAATGCCAGCTG
>CAYMOV010000035.1:0-23489 GCA_964392085.1 uncultured bacterium | reverse complement strand
CACAGGACCCTGGGCGGGGGAAGCCGCCCGGTCAACGTTGGAAACACGTCTCATTTATAAATTACGCTTCCGGACCGCCGGAACAGGGGATAAACGACCTAAAAATGGGCGTTTCGTTTTACCTCAAGGACGTACGTCATTCCCCAAAAAGGGCCCCCCATCATCGTCCCGACGAAGGAAACGTTTAACTTAGGTCCATCCGACAAGAACCGGGAAGGCCTTTTATTTAAGCCCCTTCAAGGGCCTTTCTCCCCAATCGAACACCAAATATTCTCTCCAGTTTTAACGCAACAAACTGGGAGGTCCGTATCTAGATGGCGAAGAGACCCGAACCCAGGAGACCGATATGCGACGCATTCTACTGAGCCTCTTAATCCTCCCGATCTTCATCCTCTTCGCGATCAATTGCGGTAAAAAAATCACCACCAGCCCCACCGGCCCCGCACCCGCTTTCGTGCCGGGGGACGCGACCGCGACCCAAACCCCCACCCCCATCCCCAGCGGCACTCCCACCGTCACCCCGACACAAACTGGCTGCGCGATTTTCGCGGTCCTTTCCTATCCGTTGGCCATCCCGAATGTTTCGGCCGGTTCCACCGTGGTGGGCTATAGTTTAAGCACCGACGACTTCGTTGAAACCTCTTGTCATGGAACAAAATTCTGCACCGCCCTGAGCTTCTCGGCGAATCTCACGGGCAACTTGGCCACCCAAATCCTGGCGGCCAAACTTTACCAAGGGGATCCCTCCGGACCCACCGGCAATGCCATCGCCACCGCGGCCTTCAACGCGTCGGGATTCACATTCAACGTTTCCCCCCTCGGTCCCTACGGCTATTTCTACGTTGAATACGTGACCTCCGGCACCGCCTCCGGCACGATCACGACTCGTTATGTGTCCATGGATGGATATGGCTCGAGCGGGTTCATGCCCTATTACCCCCCGACGCGGAACCCACCCGATCCCACCCTCACCATTGGCGTTTCACCCGGAACCCCCGTCCCGACCTTGACATCCACCATGACTTTGACCCCCATGCCGACCGCAACCTTCACTCTGACCCCTATGCCAACGGTCATCAGTACCTGCGTGGTCACGACCTTCGCCGGTTCGGGAACCCCGGGGGCCGGCGATGGGACCGGCGCCTCCTCGTCCTTCCTCTCCCCGGTCGGCATCGCGGTCGATTCCGCCGGGAACGTCTACGTGGGGGACTCGGGAAACCGCCGTGTCCGGGTAATCACGCCGGGCGGGGTGGTTTCCACCCTGGCCGGGTCCGGCGCGGGCGGTTCGGATGACGGGCCGGCCGCGACGGCAACCTTCTATGACCTCATGGGCGTCGCGGTGGACTCGAGCGGCGCCGTTTACGTCGCCGATCACTGGAATCACACCATCCGAAAGATTTACGGCGGGACCGTCTCCACCCTGGCCGGACTGGCGGGTTCCTATGGATACGTCGACGGAACCCGGTCGGCGGCCAGGTTTTACGCTCCCGAGGATGTGGCGGTAGACGCTTCGGGCAACGTCTACGTGGCGGATGGGCACAACGAACGAATCCGTAAGATCACCCCGGCCGGGGTGGTCACCACCTTCGCGGGGACGGGCGACATCACCGTCATGAACAATCCCTCCAGCTTGGCGGTCGACGCCGAGGGAAATGTCTATGTGACGGATATGTATAACAACCGAATCCTGAAAATAACGCCTTCCGGGACCGTCAGCACCCTGGCGGGAGGCACCGCGGGATTTCGGGATGGGATGGGCGCCGCGGCATCCTTTTATGAGCCCACTGGCATCACCGTGGATCTCTCCGGAAACGTGTATGTCTCGGATTCCCTGAACCATCGGATACGAAAAATCACCCCGACCGGTTGGGTGACCACCCTGGCTGGATCAGGAATCCGGGGTTTCGCGGACGGCATCGGGACTGCGGCGAACTTCAATTGGCCTATGGGGATCGGCTGGGGCCCTTCCAACGCTCTTTATGTGGGCGACACCGACAACAACCTCATCCGGAAAATCCAACAATAGTCCATCCAGCATCGAAACCGACCCGCCAGGCTCCCGCCGAAAGGGAACCCGGCGGGTTTTGTTTTTGCCGAAGGTTTTAGTCCATTCGGCCCTAAACACCCTATTAACCGTTGGGCTTCCCCAGGCTTTCCCGCCGGGTCCTTCACCTGAATCATAATTCCCTTCACGGCCCCTCCCTTTATAATGCGCACCTCGTCGTGGCCGACCCAACCCCCGGAGGAACCCATGAAGCCCAACGTCTCCCCGCTGACCGAAGCCCGCACCGCCTACAAGCCCAAACTGCCCAAGGTGCTCTTCGCCAAGTCCCTCACCCTCAAGAAGGGCAAACCGACCAAGTCCGTGGCCGACCAGGCCGAGATCAAGAAACTCTTCCCCAACACCTACGGCCAGAGCGAGGTTTTCCTGGCCCCGGGCAAGGGCGGCATCCAGTGCAAAAAGCCCATCACCGTGGCGCTCGTCCTTTCGGGCGGCCAGGCCCCCGGCGGCCACAACGTGGTGGCCGGCCTTTTCGACGGCCTGAAGAAGCTCAACAAGAAGAACGTCCTGCTCGGCTACAAGGGCGGGCCCTCCGGGCTTCTGGAGGACAAGAAGGTCGAGATCACCGACAAGTTCCTGGCGGGTTACCGCAATACCGGCGGCTTCGACATCATCGGCAGCGGCCGCACCAAGCTGGAGACCGAGGAACAGTTCGAGAGCGTGCGCAAGAACCTCATGGCGGTCGGCGCCTCGGCGCTGGTCGTGGTGGGCGGCGATGACTCGAACACCAACGCGGCGGTGTTGGGAGAGTATTTCAAGGCCAAGAACTACCCCATCACCGTGGTGGGGTGCCCCAAGACGATCGACGGCGACCTGAAGAACAACGAGATCGAGGTGTCCTTCGGCTTCGACACCGCCACCAAGGTGTACGCCGAACTCACCGGCAACGTACAGAGCGACTGCCTGTCCGCCAAAAAGTACTGGCACTTCGTCAAGCTCATGGGCCGGTCGGCCTCGCACATCGCCCTGGAGGTGGCCCTCAAGTGCCACCCCAACCTGTGCCTGATCAGCGAGGAAGTGGCCGCCAACAAGTGGACCCTCGCGCAGGTCACCGAGAAGGTGGCCCGGGTCGTGGCGGACCGCGCCGAGCGCCGCAAGAATTACGGGGTCGTGGTCATCCCCGAGGGCCTGCTGGAGTTCATCCCCGAGATGAAGAAGCTCATCGGCGAGCTGAACGACCACCTGGCCCACAACAAGGACTTCGAGGCCCTCGAGTCCGCCGGGGCCAAGATCGAGTTCGTGAAGGGCCACCTGACCGGCGAGGCCCGGGACGCCTTCCAGGCCCTGCCGCCCTCGATCCAGGCCCAGCTTCTGGCCGACCGGGACCCCCACGGCAACGTGCAGGTGTCGAAGATCGACACCGAGAAGCTCCTCATCGAGGCCGTGGATATCCTGCTGAAGAAGTGGAAGAAGGAGGACAAATACAGCGGGAAGTTCTCGTCCCAAGGCCACTTCTTCGGGTACGAGGGCCGCTGCGCGGCGCCGTCGAACTTCGACGCGGACTACTGCTACGCCCTCGGCTTCACGGCGTCCCACTTGGCCGCCGCGGGCCTCACCGGGTACCTGTCGAGCGTGCGGGACCTGTTGAAACCGGCCGCCCAATGGCGCGCCGGTGGGGTGCCCCTGACCATGATGATGAACCTGGAGCGCCGTCACGGGAAGGACAAGCCGGTCATCCAAAAGGCCATGGTGGAATTGAACGGGAAGCCCTACAAGACCTTCCTGGCGTCGCGGGACAAGTGGGCCCTGGAGGACGAGTACCAATCCCCCGGCCCGATCCAGTATTGGGGCCCCTCCTCAGTGGCCGACCTGGTGCCGGAAACGTTGAAACTCGAGAAAGGCAAAAAGTAACGGCGCCGTTGGCCGCTTGCCGTTAGCTTTAAACTAACAACAAAAGGCGCCCTGGAAATCCAGGGCGCCTTTTGTTGTTTTGGGCCGACTTTTAGTTTGTCTTTTGCCTAAGCCAACGGCAAACGGCTAGCGGCTTTCGCTTATTGCCTTAACTTCTTGGCGTGCGCCTTGGCCGCGATCACGGCCTTGTCGAGCCACCATTCCAGCGCCTTGCCCGCCTTGAGCGCCCCGGGTTTGAGGATCACGAACCCGGTCATCTTGCGGCCCAGGTCGTCGAAGGGCTTCACGTTGCGTTCGGCGAGGAGCTTCCCCTGTTCCCCCGGGTCCACCCGGCACAACAGGTCGTCCTCCAGGACGCCGCACACCAGTTGGTCCCCCACCCAAAAGCCCCAGCTTCCGTAGACTTCCTTCTCGGTGAAGTTCCAGTCCTTGGTGAGGGCCCTGCGGATCCGGTTGGCGAGCTTCTCGTCGTATTCCAGCATGGGACCTTTTCCTCGCGAGACAAGAGTTTTCGGGGGACCCCGAAGGGACAAACCGTCGTCCAATCGGCGGGAGTCAGCCGCTTAAAAACCCGTCCCGGAGGCGGCGGCCCTCGTCCCAAGCGCCCAAGCCGGAGGCGAGATTGATGTGCCCTTTTTCGCCTACATCCACCAGGCGGCTTCCCCAGTGCCCGGCCAGGCGCTCCGAGAAAGCGAAACTGCCGTAGGGATCGTTGCGGCTGGCCACGATCAGGGTCGGGAAAGACAGCTTAACCTGAAACGGGTCGGTAAAACCCCGGATCGCCTCGGGAAAATCGGGGCTGGTCGGGTTCGGGACCGCGACCAGGAAGGCCCGACGGAATCGCACGCCGCCTGGACGGAGCAAAGCGTCGGACACCAGGAGGCATCCCAGGCTGTGGGCCACGACATCCCAGGGCCCGGGATGGTCTCCCAGGGCCCGCGCCAAGTCCCCGACCCACTCGTCGGCTTCGGGTCGTTCCCAGGACCGGTGGTCGAGCCAAAGCGAATCCGGATCCGCTTTGCGCCAAAGGGTCTGCCAATGGAGCGGTTCAGAGTTGCCGTAACCGGCCAAATAGAGTGAGGGCATGCCATGGTTATAACCAACCCGCCTAACCGGGATCAACCCCGAAGGCAGAACAAAAGACCATTTGGGAACCACAGATTCCGTTCAATGAACTGTTGGAACGCCATCTTGCCTTGACATTGCCACACGAAGCCAGGTCAGGACGCCCGAGGTCTTCGGGTTCGATGAATCGAACCCCTCCAAGAGGTCCACTCCCTGGCCTCTTGAGTTTCTATCGCTGTGGTTTACGCCTGACCAAGGGTAAAATTGAAAACCAGGAGGCCTTCCCATGGACAAGCTCCATCGAACCTTCCTCCCGCTCCTCCTCCTCCTTTGCTTGGGGACCTCCACCGCCACCGCCGCCCTCCTCGTGGACGACTGTGAGTCCGGCGGCCGCGACAACCGGCTGGACGGCGCCTGGGTGGTCTTCCACGACGCCTCCTCCATCACCCAACCCGGGATTGGAAGCTTCGGATACGCCGGGGAGGGCCACGCCTCGGACCATTCCGCCAAGCTGGAATATGAGATGAAGCCGGGCGCCCCGGCCCCCTACGCCGGCTTCCAGGCGACCTTCCAGGCCAAGGACTTCACCGCCTACGTGGGCGTCCGGTTCTGGGTCCGGGGAGCCGGGTCCTGGAACTGCCAGGTCCCCACCGCCGCCACCGCGATCGAATTCAATCATTTCGGGTCGCCCTTTTCCGTCACGGGGGATTGGACCCTGGTCGAGCTTCCCTTCACGGGCCTGGCCCAAACCTGGGGCACCCGCCGACTCTGGGACCCCACCACGGTGTCCGGGGTCCAATGGACCGCCTCAGGTCCCCCGGGGACGAAGGGTTGGATCGAAGTCGACGACATCGAGTTTTACGGACAGGACGAGGCCCTCACGAGGGCGCCGGAGGCGAACCCCATCCGTCCCGAGCCCAAGGTGAACCAGTTGGGATACCGTCCGTGCGACCCCCAGGAATTCATCGTCACCTCCCGCCCCGACGTCCATGCCGGGACGCCCTTTCGGATTTTGGACGAGGTGGGAAAACCGGTCCTCACCGGCAAGATCCGGGGTCCGTTGTTCGACGATCACCCTTCCACCGGCGAGAAGGTCTACCGGACCGCCTTCAGGCCGATCCAAACCCCCGGCCGCTATCAAGTGGAGGTCGCGGGGAAAACCTCCGCGCTTTTCCGTGTCGCGCCGGACCTCTACAAGCCCCTGTATGCCGATTCCCTCAAGTGCTTCTCCCTGATCCGCTGCGGCACCGCCGTGGAAGACCCGGTCACCGGGATCAAGCATCCGGCCTGCCACCTGGGCGACGCGTCCGACAAGGGAGGGAAAAAGGCCGACCTTACCGGGGGCTGGCACAACGCCGACGACTACGGCAAGTGGGTGCTGGAGGATTCCATCAGTTGCGCCTGGATGCTTTGGCTGCACGAGCTCACCGGGGGCCGCGAGGCGGACCCGGACGGACTTTTGTCCGAGGCCCGCTGGGGCCTGGAGTGGATGCTCAAGATGCAGCTGTCCGACGGCGGGGTGCTCCACAAGGTGGACGGCGAGGATCATTTCTGCCACGGCACCTCCCCGGACCTGGACCCCGCCCCGCGCTGGTCCAAGCCGCCCGGCAGCCTGGACGCCGCCGACTTCATCGGCGTGATGGCCCAGGCCGTCCGGGTCTACGCGAAGGTCGACCCGGCCTTCGCGGCGCGCTGCCGCACGGCGGCCCTGAAGTCTTGGGATTGGCTTGAAAAGAACCCGAACGTGGTCTGGGTGGACCCGGACTACAAGGACTCCGACCCCAGCCAGGAAAAACTGTGGGCCCTCGGGGAAATGGCCCGGCTGACCGGGCGGAAGGACCTTCGGGACCGCTTCGCCTCGGAGGCGCCTCCGGACCGGCTGGAGCCGGTCTCCTGGAGGACCCCCCAGATGTTCGGTTACCTCGCCGCCGTCCTCGATCCCCAAACCCCGGCCGGGGAGGCCGAGGCGATCCGGAACGCTTTTTCAGGCATGGTGGAACGCCTCTCGGGGATCTCCAACACCAACGGCTATGGCGTCTGCCTCCAACCCACGGACTACTACTGGGAAAGCGCCGAGAACCTCCTGCACAAGACCGGGGCCCTTTTGGTGGCGTCATCCCTCACCGGGCGTTCGGCCTACCGGGACAGCGCGGTGCGTCAGATGGACTGGGTCTTGGGGGCCAACAGCCTTTCGTTCTCGTTCGTGTCGGGCTACGGGGAAAGGTCCATGGCGCACCCCTGGCATTGGTCCTACGCCGCCCTGGGGAAGCTCATGCCGGGTTGGGTCGCGGGGGGGCCGAACCAATACCCGAACGGCGCCGACCCCCTGTTGGCCGCCGTGATCAGGCGCGGGACGCCCCCGGCGAAATGCTACGTGGACGCGGACGACCCCAACGGGTCCTGGGCCAGCAATGAGGGGGAGACCTCGGAGACCGCGGCGCTGGTCTTCTGCGCGGGATACCTGGGCCAATCAGCGGTTGAAACACAGGGACCACAGGGTTCACAGGGAAGGCGATAAAGTCGTCTCGTTTAATGCCCCAACCTCCGCCCCTATGTTAAATGGTTCAGGTTGTATCGGTCTTCTTATTCCTTAATCCAAACCACCCATTGCTTCCCGTCGGACCAAACCTTCCCCAACCCCAGGGCCTTCCCCAGGGTTTCCGCCGACCGCTGGTTGAAGAATGAAACGTGGGTCGAGTCCCGGCGGTACCACCACTCCCCGAAGGCTTCCCGGCCCGCGGGCCGGAAAAGGGTCTGGGCCGCCAGATGGCCGCCGGGTTTCAGGACCGGCAAGATGTCCTGGAGCGTTTCGAGGGGATCGGTCAGGTGCTCCAGCACCTCCGTGAGGACCACCAGGTCATAGGCCCTTCCCCGATAGGATTCATCCGGGCGAAAGAGGGGGTCGTAGGCGTCGGCCCTGTACCCGCGCTTATCCAACAATCCCATCAAGACCGGCTCCGGCCCGCAGCCGAAGTCGAGGATGGCGTCGCCGGTAGCCGCGAAAGGCGACACGCAGGACTCGATGAACTTGTCCAGCATGGCCACGTATCCGGCCTGGGTGGAAAAGTTTTGGTGCTGGAGGTAGCGCTCCCGCGCCGCCTCGACCGTCGGGTGGCGCTCTTCCTCCAGGCCGACGAAGCCGCAGGCGGGGCACTCGTGGTAGACCGCGCCGTCCGGGGTCCGGAAGGGCGCGGTTCCTTCCCCGCAAAGGCGGCAGGGTGTCGGGCTCAAACCGGGAGGCCCGGCGGGACCAGGATGAGGTAAAGGGTCAATGCCGCGGTCACGGATCCGAAAACCCATTCGAACCAATAAACAAATCCGGATGAAGGAACCCCGTTCCCCTGCGGGCGATAAAGAAGCCCCAACAACGCTCCCGAAAGGAACCCGGCGATGTGGGCCGCGTTATCGGCCCCGATGAAGAACCCGAAGACCACCGTATAGAGTCCCCACTTGACCATCTGGTTTCGGACGTTCACTCCCCGGTAGGTCCCTTCCTGATGGCCCCATCCCGCCGCCAGGCCGATCAACCCCATGAGGGCCCCGGAGGCCCCGATGCTGACGCCCCCGTGGTTGAGGAAGAGGCTCCCCGTGCTGGCCAGGATCCCCGTGACCATAAAAACGAAAAGGATCCTACCCCGGCCGAAGAGGTTCTCCAGGGGCGGACCGATCTGCTGGAAGGCGAAGAGGTTGAAGGCGATGTGGAGGAGCCCCGCGTGCAGGAAGACCGCGGTGGCCAGCCTCCAGATCTGGCCGTCGAGGGTGACGGGCGCGACGTTCCCCCCGAACCGCAGGAGGGTGTCCACGTCGAAACTCAAAAAATCGCCGCAGGCCAGCGCCACCCGGACATAAGCCGCCAGGCAGGCGGCGGTCAGGAGGGTCGTGACCGACCCGAAGGAAGGCGCGGTCAGGCCGAGGCGCCGGAGCTTTTCGATGAACCGCGGGGGGAACCGCGCGCCGCAGAAGGCGCAGACCGTCGCGTCCTGGTCCTGCAGGGACCCGCACCGGTTGCAGATCCGGTGGCGGTATTGGACATGGGCCGCCACGGCCTCGGTTTGGCGCGCCGTGCCTCGCCACCTTTGGCGCCAGGCCATGAGCTTCCAACGGACTTGGACCCTGTTGAACCCCAAATTCCCCAGGAACCGCGTGACGGACTCGATCCAATCCGGTATTTGATCTTCTTCGAAGGAACCCATCGCCACCCTTTGGAATGTGGAAGGTCCGGCATTTTACCCCCGGATCCGGTGGATTCCGATGGGTGGGATTGCTCCCGGTTTCCCCGTATGATCCCGGACGGACTGCCGAGGTTCCTTCTATGCTATGGTGCCTGCGGGTCGGGCAGGACCAACCAGTCCCCGGCCTCGGCCATCGGATGCTCCGCATCCTTCCCGGCCCCATTTTCCCGAAGGACCCCAGATTTGTCGGAACCTATCATTATTCAAGGCGGTATGGGCGCCGGTGTCTCCAATTGGCGTTTGGCGCGCTCCGTGTCCCGTCTCGGCCACCTCGGCGTCGTGTCCGGCACGGCCCTCGACACCATCCTCGTGCGGCGACTGCAGGACGGCGACCTCGACGGGGCCATGCGCCGGGCCCTGGCCCGGTTCCCGATTCCCGACCTCGCCGCCCGGATCCTGGCCAAGTATTTCATCCAGGGCGGCAAACGCCCTGACCGGCCCTACCTCAGCCTTCCCCTCTACACCCTCAACCCGTCCGTGGAACTCCAACAGGTATCCGTGGCGGCCAACTTCGTCGAGGTATGCCTGGCCAAGGAAGGCCACGCCGGGTGGGTGGGCCTGAACCTGCTGGAGAAGATCCAGATGCAGAGCCTGACCGCGCTTTACGGCGCCATGCTGGCCGGGGTGGACTACGTGATCATGGGCGCCGGCATCCCCCGGGCCTTCCCCGCGATCATCGACGCCCTGACCGAACACAAGGATGTCTCCATGCCGGCCCACCTGGACGGCCAGGCCCCCGACGAGGCCATCCGGGTGAGCCTCCGGCCCGCCGAGGTTTTGGGCGGCGCGGCCCTTCCCCCGCTGAAGCGCCCCAAGTTCATCCCCATCGTGGCGTCCAACGTCCTGGCCCTGACCCTGGCCCGCAAGGCCTCGGGCAAGGTGGACGGCTTCATCGTGGAGGGCCCCACCGCCGGCGGGCACAACGCCCCGCCCCGCGGGGAACCCAAGTTCAACGAGAAGGGCGAGCCGCTGTACGGCGCGAAGGACGAGGTGGACCTGGGGGCGATCCAGAAGCTCGGGTTGCCTTTCTGGCTGGCGGGGGGCTACGGCCGCCCGGACAAGCTGAAGGAGGCACTCACCCTCGGCGCCGCGGGCGTCCAGGTTGGAACGGCCTTCGCCTATTGCCGCGAGTCGGGACTGGCCGTCGACCTGAAGCGCCGGATCTTGGAGATGGCCCGGCGGGGCCTCGCCGCCATCTTCACGGATCCCCTGGCCTCCCCCACGGGATTCCCCTTCAAGGTGGTGCAGGTGCCGGGCACCCAATCCGACCCCGTCGAGTACGCCGCGCGGAAGCGCAACTGCAACCTGGGTTACCTTCGGCTTCCCTATAAAAAAGCGGACGGTACCGTGGGCTACCGCTGCCGGAGCGACGAGCCGGCGAACTACGTGGACCAGGAAGGCGACCCCAAAGAGGCCGAGGGGCGCAAGTGCCTCTGCAATGGCCTCGTGGCCAATATCGGCATGCCCCAGGTCTATCCCAACGGTTATTTGGAACAACCCCTGGTGACCAGCGGGGACGACCTGCCGTTGATCAAGGGTTTCCTGCCGAAGGACAAGTCCTGCTACACCGCGGGCGACGTGGTGAGGAACCTGATGGGGCTTTTGAAACCCTCCCGTTCACCCCTCGGCCAAGCCTGACACCCGAATCCACCACAGAGACACGTCCCGCGCCCAAATAAGACCTCAATGACCGCGGGACTGTCCCGCCTCCATATCATGGAAAGCGGGCGGGACAGGGTCACCGAGTTTATGACCACTTGAATCACCCCTAAATATCAGACAAACCCTAACCCAAATAACCGACATCAAATATGAGCCCTAATCAGGGACACAGGCCGGCCCGTCTTGTATTTCCAACCGAATCGGTGGGAGCATGGGCCATGCGCAAACAATCCATCCTGATCGGTCTCGGACTGGGGGCCGCCTTGCTGGGCGGCACGATCCTGTTCGCCGGATCCAAGGCCCAAGATCCACCCAAGGGGAAAGCCATGAGCGAAGCCATGTCGGTGTACGACTTTAAGGAAACCATGAATGACGGGAAGGAGAAAAGCCTGGCCGACTACAAGGGCAAGGTGCTCCTCATCGTGAACGTGGCCAGCAAGTGCGGCTTCACGCCCCAATACAAGGGCCTCGAGGCCCTCTATGAGAAGTACAAGGACAAGGGCCTGGTGATCCTGGGGTTCCCCTGCGACCAGTTCGGCCACCAGGAGCCCGGCACCGAGGCGGAGATCAAGAGCTTCTGTGAACTCAACTACGGCGTGACCTTCCCGCTCTTCAAGAAGATCGAGGTCAACGGCGACGGCACCGACCCGCTCTACAAATACCTGAAATCCCAGGCCCCGGGGTTCCTCAACGAGGCCATCAAGTGGAACTTCACGAAGTTCCTCGTCGGGAAGGACGGGAAGGTGCTGGACCGCTTCGCCTCGGCCACCACGCCGGAGAAAATCGACCCCGAGGTCGCGAAACTGCTGGGGAAATAAGGCGACCGGCATAGCAAAATTTTGAACCACTAAGTTCACTAAGAACCGATTAAGGGAATTCGGATTCTTTCGGGAACTGCTTATCCATATCCTCAATGTCCAGATAACCCGGTTTAACCTTGGTTTTGCATTGCCACTCCCCATTATTAAATGAAAATCGCTTTAGATGAATCTCGAAGTCCGCCCCGACTTTACCATCTTTAGGCGGAAACTTTTTTTGATCGCCCTTGGTCACGCCAACCGTATCGCAGGACTCCTGAAGAATATCGTTGGTCGTTGTCCATTTCCAATTTCGTTTCATACATTGCGCGAGATTGAACGTCCAAAGCTTTCCCGTTTTAAGATCACGATATTTAGTCCATTGAATTTTCCCATCCTTGATTGTGAATATTTTCGTGGTTGGTCCGGAATATGATCCCATGGGGGCGGTCAAATCGACCGTAATGAAATAGAACCTAGTTCCTTGAATCAAACGCGCTGGTTCCAGCCAAGCCATCTCCCGATCAAACGTGACGGTATCAACGATTTTCCCATGGGCGTTCTTTAAGTTCAGGAGGGCATGGTTATAAGAAACGTTCTCCTCCTGTTCCAACTCCCAAGCGGCGGCGCCGGGCTTAATCCGTGGATCCCGGAGCATCTCCAGGACCAGCCCAGGGGCCTCGGGGCCGCAGGGAAGGGTCGAGAACACCCGATAACCCTTGGCGGATGTGTTCGTGTTGGTTTGGGCGGAGGGGGGCCCAACCAGGAACAGAGAAACCAGCAGCCCCAATATGCAACGGATCATTGAACGCCTCTTACCGCCGAGCGCTGGGGATGGCGCGCCAAGCCTTGTCCACCTTCTTGGGCAGCTTGTCCATGTGCTTCAGGAACAGCGCGATCTGCCAGACCTCGGTGTCCTGGAGGGAGGGGCTGTAGGCCGGCATGCCGGTCATGCGGAGGCCGTGCTTGATGACCCAGAAGGTCCGACCTTCGGGATCGTCCGTCACGTCATGGAACCCGAACTGGGGCGGCTTTTGGTAGAGCCCCGCCGCCACGTTGGACGCTTCCCCATCGGACGCGCCGTGGCACATGAGGCAGTTGGCCTTGTACAGCCGGACTCCCGCCAGGAGATTCTCCTCGTCCGCGGGGATCGGGGGCTCGCCCTTGGGCATCTCGCGGTTCAGGGTCACATGAAGCGACTTGCGGGCCGCCCATTTCTCAATGGCGGGCGGCTTGCCGTCGGCGTTGGCCGGCATGAGGCCGAGGGCGATGAAAAGGTAGGCCCCCACCGCGGCCAGCACCAAGGTGGCCAGCACCCCGGTCCAGAAGGATTTCGCCTGTGGGGTCTCGAAGAACGGCATGGGGGTGTCCTTTCACTTCTCGGATTGGGGGTCCCATTATAGACCCGGAGCGGAACCGCCGGTTCCACACCTGCCCGTAAAACCGCTTATTGGAGCGATTGGTAGAAATACCCCGGGCTGACGTAAAGGGCGTCCCGGTCCGTGAGGGCGTAACTGGTTTCGTCCCTGCCCCGGTTGATGTTGAGGACATCCAGGACGGACCAGGCCTGTTCGGGCGCCCATTCGTCCTTCGGGAAGAGCTTCTGGTACTCCCGGATCTTTTGCAGGACGCCCCAGCGCGCCTCGTTGTAGTCCCAATTGGGGATATCGACGTCGTTACCCGACCCATGCCTGACCAACTGGGTGAGGGTACGCCACTTCCAGTACACCTCGGCCAAGTCCGGGCTGTAGCCCTCCACCTTCAGGATGCCCTCCAGGAGGGCCAAGGCCCCCTCCTGGTCCGTGGGGTTGGACTTCACCCGCAGGTCCGATTCCCGGAGGTCCAGGCAATACCCGAAGGCCGACCCGGCGTATTTCTTCCTCAAGGGACCGAGGATCCTTTGGGCTTCCCTCAACCGGCCCCCGCGGATGTCCAACAGCAGTTTCCGGTAGGCCTCGGCGTCCTCCTTGCCCCCAACCAGGAGGATTTCACGGTCGAAGGCCCCGCCGGGGTCCACGGTTTCGGGCTTACCGGGTCGCCGTTCGTCCCGCGCGACCTGGAGCAGGCTGATGAACCCGCCGATCATCGGGGCGCTGGACTTGTAGCCCGCGGTGATTTCGTCCGCGGACTTATGGTCGATCCTCCGATAGAGGGACCTCTCGGCCTTCAAGACCCTCCCCTGGGCCTTCTGGAGGGCCCGAAGGTCGCCGTCGACGTTGAGGGTTTCGGTGGAATCCAGGAGTTGGTCCACCCGCTTCAGGGCCTCGGCCGAGGCCTTCGCCAGGTCGGCCTTGTCGTTGAAGTTGAACCGCAGGTGCCTCACCATCTCGATGTCGACCGCCTCGGCTTGCCGGGAATTCTGGTAGAGGCGGTCCATGGCCTCGCCGTCGGGGGTCGGCGGTTTGGCGCATCCTGCCAGGAGCGCCAAAGCCGGAAGCGACAGGAGGAATGGGCGCAGGAGGGTTCTCGGCATGGAACGATTAAACCAGAGGAACAGGCATGGGTCCAGCCGGTGTTTTCAGGCTGAAATACACGGCCTCCATGATTTAACCACGGGGGTCACGCAGGTTTTACCTCAAAGGCTTCTATGCCGTAAACCAACCACGATTCCCCCGGTGAACTCCGCCTTCCCCGCGGTGAAAATGGCGTTTGCCGTTCGCCTTATGAGAACCGTCATGACCCGCGCGCCCAGGGGAGCCTAAGCTTTCATGAGGGACTTTGATTGGAAAGGCGCCCTGTGAAAGCATTGATCCTGGACGGTGCCGCGCGGGGGGATGATTCGTTGTCCCGTTGCGCGACCTGGTTGGCCTTGGAGATGGAAAACCGGGGATGGGACCCGGTCCAGGTCCGGCTCCGGGACCTGAAGGTCGGGCCCTGCAACGGGTGCTTCCATTGTTGGACCCGCACCCCCGGGCTCTGCGACCAGGACGACGACGGCCGCGAGTTGACCCGCCAGCTGGCCCAGGTCGAAGCCCTTGTCCTGGTGACCCCCGTGCGTTATGGCGGCTACAGTTCGCTGGTGAAGCGGTCCCTGGAACGGGCGGTGCTTCCCTTTCTCCTGCCCTTTTTCACGGAGGTCCACGGCGAGGTCCATCATCCCCTCCGGTACGGACGAAAGGTCCGGTTGGCCGCCCTCGGGTGCCTACCGAAGCCCGATCCTGATTCCGAGTCCCTCTTTCAAAAGATCCTCCAGCGCAACGCCTTGAATTTCCACGCGACGGACCCGCCCTCGGCCTTCGTTTACGGAGACTTGTCCCAGGTCGAGGCCCAGGGGCGGGTGGCCGCCCTGGCTGGGGCCCTTGGGGGCGCGGAATGAGCGCGGAAATCCTGTTGGTGGTGGGAAGTCCCCGGGGCCGGAAGAGCGTGTCCCACACCCTGGCCGATTACCTGGCGGAAAAGTTGTTGGACCGGAAGGCGAAGACCCGGACCCTCTACCTGGCGGGGATGCGTAATTCACCCGAGCGCCAAAAGGAATTCCGGGAGTCCCTCAGCAGCCCGGGGTTGACGGTCTTCCTCTTTCCCCTTTACGCCGACCAACTCCCTTCCATCGTCGTGGAGGCCCTGGAGGATTGGGCCGATCAGCAACTCGCGGGTCCCCGGATCGGGGGTCGGAAATTGGCGGCCGTGGTGAACTGCGGCTTTCCCGAGCCGAGCCAGAACGACCAGGCCCTTGCGGTGATGGAACGGTTCGCGTCGGTCGAGGGATTCGAATGGCTGGGCGGACTGACCCTGGGGGGAGGAGGCGGCATCCCGCCGGGGGACTCCTTGGCTCGGCTGGGCGGCATGACCGCCAACCTCCGGTGGGCACTGGACTTGTCCGCCAGTTCCCTCGCCGCGGGGCTTCCGCTTCCCGGCGAGGCTTGGCAGGCGGTGCGCAAGCCCCTGATGCCGGCTTGGCTTTACTTGTTCTTCGGGAACCTCGGATGGTACTGGGGCGCCTGGAAATCGGGGGCCCTCAGGCGACTCCGCGCCAAGCCCTACGCCGTTCGATCCCCATTGTCCAAAAAATAACGCGGGCCGAACGGGACGACCAGGTCAAGCCCGGTTTTGGCCGCAGGCTTGGGTGACCAACCACTTCCCGACGCCAATGATGAAGAGCCCGAAGGAAATCTTCGGCCGTAGCTCGGGAACGCGGCGCGCCCTTTGGGCGCCGGCCCAGGCCCCAAGTAAAATTCCCAGGGCGATCAGGACGGAGGACTGGATCTCGACGTCGCCGTTACGGTAACACCCGTAGGCGGCCGCCAACCCCATGGGCGGCAGGAGCACCGCCAAGCAGATCAACGTCATCGGAATCCTCCATGGGAATTGACCGTCGGACTCCAGGCGCATCCTCCAAACATCGGCCCAACCGTTCCTTCAGGTCTCCCGACGGCCCACTTTTCCCTCGCGGGTACCGTCACCGGTTCAGGCGCCTCCCCCCGCGGCGGATCCGGTGTTTCAAAATGATAGTCGCGCTCGCCTAACCAAATCCCAAGCCCACAACCTTGGAAGGGCTTTTCCGCGCCTACCACCAAGGAACTTCCCTGATTTCACCGTAATATGACCGGGAAGGCGGCCAATAGGTGCCTTGTTCCCTTCTTTTTACCCCATCGCTTGGGTTAAAGTAGGGGCGCTTGTCGCCCCCCACCGGCATCCCCAAATGACCGGAACGGCCTCCAAAACCCCGGGGCGAAATTCGAACCGCGTCCCGGATATTCATCCAGGTCCGACCAACTGAAAGAAGAGGGCCTTGTCTTGACCGAACCCATCATCATCCAAGGCGGCATGGGCGCCGGCGTCTCCAATTGGCGCCTGGCCCGGACCGTGTCCCGCATGGGACAACTCGGCGTCGTGTCCGGCACGGCGTTGGACACCATCCTGGTGCGCCGCCTCCAGGACGGCGATCCCGGGGGCGCCATGCGGCGTTCCCTCGCGCGGTTCCCCGTGCCCGAGATCGTGCAACGCATCCTTGACAAGTTCTTCGTGCCGGGCGGCAAGCCCGCCGGGCGGCCCTACAAGGCCATCCCCATGTACACCCTGGACCCCCCGACCGAGCTGTTGGAGCTTTCGGTGGCCGCCAACTTCGTCGAGGTGGACCTGGCCAAGGCCGGCCACAAGGGACTGGTGGGCATCAACCTGCTCGAGAAGATCCAGATGCACAGCCTGGCCGCCCTTTACGGCGCCATGCTGGCCAAGGTCGATTATGTCCTTATGGGCGCCGGCATCCCCCGGGCCATCCCGGGCGTCATGGACCAACTCGTCGAGCACCAGGCCGTCTCCATCAAGGCCCACGTGGTCGGCGCCGGGCCCGACGACGACTTCCGGGTGCACTTCGACCCCAAGAAGGTCCTGAAGGACGCCCTGGCCTCCATCAAGATGCACCGCCCCAAATTCCTCGCCATCGTGGCGTCGAACGTGCTGGCCATCACCCTGGCGAAAAAGGCCTCGGGCAAGGTGGACGGGTTCGTGATCGAGGGGCCCACGGCGGGCGGACACAACGCCCCGCCGCGCGGCGAGAAGCAGCTCAACGAGAAGGGTGAGCCGGTCTATGGCGCCAAGGATGAGGTGGACTTGGAGGGCATCAAGAAGCTGGGCCTGCCCTTCTGGCTGGCCGGCTCCTTCGGCGGCCCCGAGAAGGTGAAGGAATCCCTGACCGCGGGCGCCAACGGCGTACAGGTCGGCACGGCTTTCGCCTATTGCGCCCAGTCGGGCCTCGCGTCCGAGATCAAGGCCCAGGTGCTCCGCAAGGCCAAGGCCGGCCTCGCGCGCATCTTCACGGACCCCATGGCTTCCCCCACGGGCTTCCCCTTCAAGGTCGTGGAGCTTGAGGGCACCTACTCAGAGGTCGACGACTACCAAGGCCGCACCCGCGTCTGCAACCTGGGTTACCTCCGCACCCCTTATAAGAAGGCCGACGGCACCGCGGACTACCGCTGCGCCAGCGAGCCCCTGAAGGAATATGAGAAGAAATCCGGGGACCTGGCCGAAACCGTGGGGCGCAAGTGCCTCTGCAACGGCCTCATGGCCAACATCGGTTTGCCCCAGCTTTACCCCTCGGGCGACGTGGAGAAGCCCCTAGTGACGAGCGGTGACGACGTGAAGTACGTGCACCGGTTCCTGGCCGAGGGCAAGGAAACCTACTCGGCGGGCGACGTAATCCGTAACCTGTTGGGCCTGGTGAAGGCGGCCCCCTTAGCCGTCTGACGGTTGAGTCCTCAAAAGGCGGGTGGGCCTTTCCGGCCCGCCCGCCTTTTTTTATGCCCCACATCCTGTGTTTCCTTTGGGTAATACCCCTCCGGGTGCCCCTTCCGGCCCCGAAAAGAGGCCATGGAATAAACCCCCTTCTCGGGCGTCTATTAGGGGAAGCGCTATTCCTTATCAGGACGAGGTGGTCATGCGGAAGTCCCAACGTTGGGTCGAAATCATTTCGGTCGCGATCCTGTCTTTGGCCCTCCTGGGCGGCTGTTCGAAGAAATCCCTGGTGGCGCCCACCGGAGCGGCCCCCAACGGCAGCGTCTCGGCCGCCTGCCTCACCAAGCCCGCCGCGGCCAACGACCTCTTCGCGACGGACTTCTACAACCAGCACAAGGGCGACAGCGGCAACATCTTCTTCTCGCCCTTCAGCATCTCCTCGGCCCTGGCCATGACCGCCGAGGGGGCCAAGGGACAAACCGCCAGTGAGATGTGGTCCGTCCTCAAGGTCGAGACGGACCCCGCCACCCGACAAGCCGATTATTCCGCCGTCTTCGGCGTCCTCAACAGCCCCAACAACAACTACCAGCTCAGCACCTCCAACGACCTTTGGGTCGAGCAGACCTTCCCGCTCCTCCCCAGCTACCTCAACGTGGTGCAGGGCGCCTACCACGCCGGTTTGACGCCCTTGGACTTCATCGGCAGCCCCGATCCCTCGCGGACCACCATCAACGACGCGGTGGCCAACCAGACCGCCGGGAAGATCACCAACCTCCTGCCGGCCGGGTCCATCACCGACATCACCCGCTTGGTCCTCACCAACGCGATCTACTTCAAGGCCGACTGGGCGGTCCAATTCACGGCCGCGAACTCCCTTCCGGGGGCCTTTAACGTCACCCCGACCAGCCAGGTCACGCCCCAAATGATGCGCATGACCTACCCCGGCACGATCGAGGACTTCAACGGGACGGCCAAGGTCCTGGAATTGCCCTACGTGAACAAGGACGTCTCGATGTTCGTCTTCCTGCCCAATGGGACCGACACCTCCGCGCTGGAGGCGAACCTCAACACCGCCAGCTTCGAGGGCTGGTTGGCGGCCCGGCAGGCCCCTGCGCCCAGCCTGACCCAGGTGGACCTCGAGCTTCCCAAGTTCCAGTTCTCCACCAGCTACAGCCTGAACGACACCCTGGCGGCCATGGGCATGCCCACGGCCTTCATCAAGGGCGCCGCCGACTTCTCGGGCATGGCGTCCCTTCCCCCGAGGGAGCACCTCTTCATCTCCAACGTCATCCACAAGGCCTTCGTGGCGGTGGACGAGAAGGGGACCGAGGCCGCCGCCGCGACCGCCGTGGTGATCGGGGTCACCTTCAGCGCGGTCACCCAACCGATCCAAACCGTTCCCTTCCACGTGGACCACCCGTTCATCTTCGTCATCTACGAGAACCGGGTGAAGACCATCCTCTTCATGGGCCGGGTGAACGATCCCACCGCCAGCTGACCTTCCATAAAGTTTCAACCCAAAACAAAAAAGGGCCCCTTCCGGGGCCCTTTTTGTTGATGCTTGATGTCATTCCGCCCTTATCCCCTCAGGGGAGAAGGAGTCCTTGTTGGGCCGATGCGATGGGCCCCCAACGAACGACTAGGGATTGATGAGCTTCCGGAACCACCGCTTCACCTTGCCCACCACGCCGGTTTCCGGGCGGTAGGAGGACTGCCGGTCGCGGGACTCGTTGCCGTGGCGGTCGCGCGAGCCCGAACCGTGCCTGTCCTGGGATCCGGGCTTGGAACCGGAATTGGGTCCGCCGCCCGGGCCCGAACGGTGCCGCGAGGAATGGTCCGAGCGTTGGTGGCGGTCGGGGCTGTCCTGGTGGGCCCGGTGGTGGTCCTGGTCCTGCTCGCGCCGGTGCGCTTCGCCGCCGCCGGAACGACGTGATTCACCGCCGCCCCCGGGTCGGTTCCCGTCCTGTCCTTGACGATGACCTTCCCCTCCACCTGATCGGCGCGCTTCGCCGCCCCCCCCTGGACGTTGAGATCCGGACCCCGGGGCTTGGACCGGTTGGGATTGGCCGGAACCCTGTCCCTGGTGCCTTCCGCCGCGGTATTGCCCGCCGCCGGAGCGCCGCCCCTCGCCGCCCCCCCCGGACCGATGCCGGTCGCCGGAACCCTGTGGGGCCGGTGAAACCGCCGGAGCGGAAACTTCCGCGTGGGAATCTTCGCCGCCTTCCCCAAAATGGCCCGGCAGGACCTGGATCGCGGACTGGGCCGTTCCCAATTCCTTCAGGATGGCGCCCCACAATTCCCCGTCGTCCGGCGTGAGGAAGGTGAGGGAATCGCCCTCAGCGCCAGCCCGGCCCGTGCGGCCGATCCGGTGCACGTAGTCCTCGGGGACGTAAGGCAGGTCGTAATTGATGACGTGGGCGATGTTCTGGATGTCGAGGCCCCGGGCCGCGATGTCGGTGGCCACCAGCACGCGGACCTTGCCGTCCTTGAAGAGGTCCAGGGCCGCGCGCCGCTGATCCTGCGACAACCCCCCGTGGATGTAGGTGCCGCCCAGGTGCTTTTCCTTCAGGCGCTGGGCCAGTTGGTCCACGCTCTGCTGGGTGCGGCCGAAGATCAGGATCGACCCCTCGCGCTTCTTCAGCTCCACCAGAAGGTTGTCGAACTTCCGGGCGTGGCTGGTGTGCAGGATCTTCTGCTGGATGCGGTCCACGGGCTTGGAGTTCGTGCCCACCGTGATGCGGACCGGGTTCGTCAGGTACAGCGCGGCGATCCGCTCGATGTCCGGGGGGATCGTGGCGGAAAAGAGCATGGTCTGCCGGGGACCGATGAGCCACTTGCGGATCTTATCCAGCTGGGGCGAGAACCCCATGTCCAGCATGCGGTCGGCCTCGTCCAGCACCAAAAAGCCCGTGCGGGCCAGGTTGAGGTTCTGCTGCTCGATGTGGTCGTTGATGCGGCCCGGGGTGCCGATGAAGAGCCGGGCCCCCCGACGCAGGGCGTCGGTCTGCTTGTCCATGCCCATCCCGCCGATCAGCAGGGCGGTGCGCAGGTCGTGCCTCCCGCCGGACAACTGCTTCAGCACGGCGTCCACCTGCTCGGCCAGTTCGCGGGTGGGGGTCATGATGAGGGCGGTCTTGCTGGACTGGTTCGTCAGGTAGGTCAACATGGGGATGCCGAAGGCGGCCGTCTTGCCCGACCCGGTCTCGGCGGAGGCGATCAGGTCCTTGCCCTCCAGGGCCGGCGGGATGGCCTGGGCCTGGACGGGGGTCGGCTTGTCGAACTTCATCTTGTCGAGCGACTCGTGCAAAAACGCGGGTAAGGCCAGTTCCTTGAAGCTTTCCATTCTTATCCTTACGGGGAGGTTGGGGTTGTTACGGCATCACACTTTACGCCTTTTACGACCACCTGGGGGCGCTTTGGGTTCCCCCTCCCCGCCCGATGGTTGTAAACGCCCATTTTCAAAGGATTCACCGGGCGGATGGGGGGTCACGGGGCCCCGGAGGGATCGACAGTTATTGGACGGACCCTAAACCGCCTGCCCCGCGCACCATCCCGACGACCAGGCCCATTGGAAGTTGAAACCCCCCAGGCGGCCCGTCACGTCCATCACTTCCCCGATGAAATACAGCCCGGGGTTCTTCAGGGACTCCATGGTCTCGGGCGAGAGGTCGCGGGTGTCCACACCGCCCCGGGTGACCTCCGCCTGCTTGTAGCCCACGGTGCCCGAGGGGACGAATCGGTAGGAGTGCAGGTCCTGGGCCAGCTTGCGCAGGGATTCCTTGGGGAGCGCGGTCCATTGGCCCTTGGCCCCGGCGTGGTGGGCCAACCGGTCCACCAGCCGCCGGGGGATCACGGTCGGCAGCCATTCCTTCACCTTGCCCTTGCCCCCGGCTTTCTTGTCCTCCATCAACTGGCCGTAGGTCTCCTCCACCGTGCTGGCGACGACCCAGTTGATCACGATCGGCGTCTCCGGTTCCCAGTAAAGCGTGGCGTTGAGGATGACGGGGCCGCTCAACCCGACGTGGGTGATCATGAGGTCGTCGGTGGACTTGAAGGTCCCGCACTCCAGGGCCACCCGCAGGTGCACTCCCGCCAGGTCCTTGAAGCGTTCCATCTCGCGCTCAGGGAAGGTGAACCCCACCAGGGCGGGCGAGGTGGGCAGGATATTCAATCCGAACTGTCGGGCGATTTGGTATCCCAGGTCCGTGGCGCCCAGGGTGGGCCAGGACAGCCCCCCGGTGGCCACCACCAGGCTCGGGGCGCGGAAGGTCTCCCGGTCCGTGGTCACAACGTAGTCCCGCCCGTCCTTTTGGACGCCCAAAACCCGGATCATGCACTCGATCACGGCCCCGTTCTTCCCGGCGGCCTCCAAGAGCAGGTTGAGGATGTCGGAGGACTTGTGGTCGCAGAACAGCTGGCCCTGGGTCTTCTCATGGTACTGGATGCCCTTGGCCTTCACCCGCCAGAGGAAGTCCTTTTGGGTGAAACGGGCGAGCGCCGGGGGCACGAAGGGGGGATTCGAGGTGATGTAGTTCTTGGGACTTGCGTGGAGGTTGGTGAAGTTGCAGCGGCCCCCGCCGGAAATCAGGATCTTGCGCCCGGCCTTGGGCCCGTGCTCCAGGAGGACGACCTTCCGGCCCCGGCCGGCGGCCTCGATCGCGCACATGAGCCCCGCGGCCCCGCCCCCTAAAACCACCACGTCATAGCTTTTCATGGCCACAGGATAACAGGAGGACCGCCGGACGAGCGGGGCTTAGGGGACCGTGGGGATGCCCAACACCGTCCCGGCGGCGACCCGCTGGATGAATCGGGCCTCGCTCCGCGGAAGCTCCAGGCGGTAGCCCAAACCCTCCGGGCTTAGCCGATAGAGGTAAGCGTAAAAGACGCAGGCCGCCAGGTAGGTGCCTTCAGGCCCGGGGTGCAGCCCATCCCCGCCCCAAAGGGCCAAGTCGGGTTGGCGCTCATGGGCGGTCTTCCAGGCCAGGCCCACCGGGACCACCGGGATCCCCAACTCCTGGGCGATCCCCCGGTACCCCTCGGTCAGGCCATCCTGCATGGCGGGGTAATCGCCGTAACCGATCTCGGGGTACCCCGCCTTTCGGCCCCAGGTGAGGAACAACAGGGGCTGGGCCCCCGCGGCTTGGATCTTGCCGTTCAGCGTCCGGACCGCCGGGTACATGAGCCCTTCACGGTCAGCCGGAATCGAGGGCAGGGCGCTTTGTTCCTGCAGCACCACGTAATCCCAGGGCCGGGAGGCGATCTTGGCCAGGGCCTCCCCCGATTCCACGTCCTGGTGCAACTGCCAACCGCCCGGCGCGAAGCTGTCCACCACCAGCGGGTGGCCCCCCGACGCGGCCAACCGGGCGAGGGTATGGGGCAGGTCGTTGACGTAGGTGAGGCTGTTGCCGATGAAGAGGACGCTTTTCGTCGGCCCCATCAACTTGGGCGGCCCGCCGCAGCCTGAAAGGAGGAGGGCCAGAAGCGCGGCGGGGATCAGGCGTCCAGGGTGGCTCGAGCCGATTGCGGCGGGTCCGCGGAGGTTCCTCATGGGCCCTTACGGTTGCCCCAGGTGACGGCGTCCCTTTGTTTCCGTTTCGGCGGGCCGAACCGCCAAAAGAAATCCAACCCGAAGGCCGTCTGGTTTGACTT
>CAYMOV010000034.1:0-23963 GCA_964392085.1 uncultured bacterium | reverse complement strand
CCCTTCGAGCGCTTCTGGATCTCGTGGAGGAACGCCTCGGGCTTGGGGCATTGGCGCAATTCCACCGGGCCCCGGGGCCCGCCCAGGTCGATCTCGACGGTCCCGAAGTCCATCATCCAGCCCAGCAGGCCCTGGCGGAAGGCCGTGCTGCGGATCGAGTGGAAGGGCAGGAGGTCCATCCGGCGCTCGGGAATCAGGGTCTTCACCTGGACGCCCCGGTTCGTCACCCAATAGCGGGTGGAGAAGCGCCAACCGGTCTGGACGACGGCCGACAGCACCACCACGAACACCAGGAACCGCTCGCTCCAGAGCAGGAACAGGTCGGCCCAGGCCTGGGGGAAGCCCTTGAGGTTGCGCACGACCTCCTGCAGGTAGGGCGGGAGCCAGCCGAAGAACTGGTGGATCGCCAGGATGCCCAACAGCGTCAGGGCCCATTGGGCCAGGGTCCAGCTGGCGGCGGGACGGAATCCCAGGGGCTCGTCGGGACGCACCACGTGCAGGGGCCCCGAGGCCGGGACTTCGGCGGGCTCGGACGGTTGGTCCGACCAGGGTCGCTTGGGATGTTTCATGGTTCGGCTTCCTTTCCCCACACAGAAATTACCATATCTCCCGGGGGCCCGTCACGGCCTTCCGGACGCCCCTCAACGGGCGCTTTCGTCCTCCAGGGCTTTCCTCAGGGCATCGGCCTTTTCCTGCGACAAGAGGGTCAAAAAGAGGTTTCGGCAGGTGTCCAGGGGCAGTTCGGTCTTCACCAGCAGGCCCTTCCCCACGGCGCGCAAAATCAAGGCCCCGGTCTCGGGGGCCTGCACCATCACCAACGGCATGGACCATCCCTTGCCCAAGGGCCTCAGGGACCGGTCCACCTCGCCGAGCCCCTGGCGCGCCGGGTACCCCAACCGCCCGGCCAAGGGCTGGGCGACCCTAGCCTGGACGCGCACCATCCAAAGGTGGTAGAGGTTCACCTCAGGCGCGTCCTTCGCCGAGATCCGGAATTCCGTCCTCGTCCCGGCGCAGGCCGCCGCGGGCACGTCGAACCAGAAGGTCAGCCACTTCGCGGGACCCGGGAGGTTCTGCGTGCGCGTCCCCAACTGCAGCCATTGGCCGCCATGTTTCACGGAGAGGGTGAGGCCCTTGAGGTTGCGGCCCGCGTTGACCCGCACCCTCAATTGGTGCCGCTCGCCCGGTTCGGTTTTCATCCCGAAGCGGTAGTCCCCCGCGAATCCCCGGCCGTCGTCCGACTGGGGGGTCTTCCCCGCGGGCTCCTCCACCAGGGCCTGGCGGTCCGACCAGAGGGGCTTCGTCACCTCGACCCCGTGTTCCTTCTCGGATCCGGGGTTGGCCACGTCCAGCTCGTCCGTGGGCTTCACGTCCAATCCCCCGCCCTCCAACCCGGCGGCCGTCACCTTTCCGCCCGCGTCCAGGGTGTCCCAACCTCCCGTCAGTTTCCCCATCCAATCGGGCACCCGGCCCTTCGCCCCGATCTCGGCGCCGATCACCAACGCGCCGCCGGCCTCCAGGTAGGACTGCACGGAGCGCCCGATCACCGGGTCGTTCCAGAACGACTCGCTCTTGAAATCGTGCTTGCCCGGCGTGAAGGCGCCCCGGCCGAACACCGCCAACCGCGACCGGGGCTTGCCCTGGGGGTCGAGGAGCGCCGCGGCCACGTCGGCGGCCCGGATCGGCAGGTCCACGTCGAGGAAGGACACCTGGAACCCGAGCCGCTGCATCGCCTTCACCTCGGTCCAGGCGCCGTCGGGGAACTGGGGCGGCGCGAGCGGCTTCAGGGCGGCCAACACCGCCGAGGGCGAGGTGAACAGCGCCACGTCGGCGTCCGTCACGGGCATGGCCGGGGCATCCCACTGCGTCGGGGCCGGGGGCTTCAAGTCGGAACCCGGCAGGGACCCGTCCTCGGTCCAGGTCACTTCCTGCGGGGGACCGCCCGGCTGGAGGTCCAGCGTCACGAGCGCGCGGCGCCCGCCCTCCTCCTCGGGCCGCCTCACCCACTTCGCGTCCCCCGGCGCCTGGACGCCCTGGATCAGGCGGCGGGTTCCCCAAAGGTCCAGGTCCACCCGGAGCCGCGACCCCGAGGTGAGGGTCAACTTCACGGCGTAACCCTTGGGCCCGCGCCTCTCCACCCTCGCGTCGAGGCGTGAGTCCCCCACGGGGAGCCCCTCGGCCTGCAGGAAGTCCTGGCCCTCGGGAAGGTGGGGCGACAAGGCGGCCCGACCCCCCGCCGCGAAGGGCTGGAAGCCCAGGAGGTAATCGAAGATCGACTCGGTGTTGAGGCCGCCTTCCCAGGGCCGGATGCGGCCGCTGGTGCCGACGCCCCAGGCCGGGGGGTTCCAGGGCCTATACCGGCCGTCGTACATCTCGGCGAACTCGCCCGAGGGCGTGGCGGACTTCCAGACGGCCTGGTACGCCTTGTCGGCCCAGGGCGACCGGGCCTGGAGCAGGTCCACCAGCAGTTGGCCCGGGTTCATGCCCACGAAGAAATCCACCTCGGGGGTGGTCTTCCAGAAGCCGTCGCTCCGGCCCAGGTACTTGTAGCCGGCCGCCAGGGCGCGCACGGCCTTGGCCGACGACTCGGGGTTGGGGCCCAGGGGGTCCAGGTCGGTCCGGGAGTAGCCGCACCAGAAGGGGTTCAACAGGATGTTGGCGTAGGGTTGGGGATACCGGGGACCCAGGAAGGACTGCGCGGGCGCCCAGAACCCGTGCGCTTCGTCCCAGAACCCGTCCTCGGCGGCGCGCCGCGCGCCGTCGGACCAGCCCTGGATCCGGTCGGCCTCCTGGGTCCGGCCCATGCGCTTGGCGAGGAACGCCATCCGGTCGGCGGCCGCCACGTAGTCGAAGCTCGAGTCCACGGCCCAGCCGTAGGTCGTGAGGAAGTCGTTCGGGGTGCCGATGGAATCGAAGATCCGGCTCATGAGGCACCAGAGGTAGGTCTCGTCGCGGTGGAACATGAACTTCCGGTCGCGCTGCACCTGCCCGGTCAGGCAGCGCTTGAGGTACGCCCAGCGGTCGCGGATCGGCGCGAGGTCCCCGACGGAGAGGTACTGCCACCAATGCTGGAGGATGATCCAGTTCGGCGTCTCCGCGTGCTCCACCGAGATGCCCGCCAGGTCCCCGACGCGCCTCTGGATCCTGTAGTCCACCCGGATGCTGTTGGGCAGGGCGCCCATGGAGGACGCCACGTCGTGGAAGAAGTCGATGGCGGCCTTGGCCTCGGCCCAATGGCCGGTCTTGAGGAACCAGCGGATGGGCCCGTTGTTGTCGCGGATCCAGGTGTAGGAATAGCCGATGAGCGGCGAGAATCCCCCGCTGGCGGCCTCTTGGACCTTGAAGATCTGGGACTCGATCTCGAACAGGTCGCAGGTCTTGGGGTCGCCGGAGAACCCCACGCCCTGCCCGTGCCAATGGGCCCAGAAGTCGCGGGTGCGGTCCAGCAGTTTCCAGGAACCCGCGTCCTCCAGGGCGATCCAGGCCCGGTCCAGGTCCACGTCGCTTTCCTCGGAGGCCAGGGCCACGGACACCACGGCCTCGGCGCCGGGCGCCAGGGTGCCCAAACGCGCCACCACGCCCCGGTCCGAGGGGCGGCCCTTGCCGTCCAACGTCCCCAGGGCCCAGAAGGTGCGCGGCTTGACGCGCTTGGCTTCCTGGGTGAAGCGGTAGACCGTGCGGCTGTTTTGGTTGCGCGACTTGACGTTCCAGGCCTCCACCAGCTTGAAGGCCACCTCGAGGCCGGACTGGGGTTCCCCCGAGGTGTTGCGCACCCGCACGATGCGGACCAAGGCGGCCGGGTTGTCCCATCCGAGCCCCGGGGCCGCGTTGCCGCCTTCCCCGTTCGGCGATCCCGCCGGGGCGAAGTCCACGGTGGTGACCTGGAGGGGGCCGCCGGTCGCCTCCACCTCCACGGCGCCGGAGCGCCGCACCCAGCCGATGCATTGGCGGTCGAACGACAGGTCCTCCCCCTTTTGGCGGAGGACCATCTTGAGGGACCCGAGGCTGGGTTCCTGGTAGGTGTTCCCGTAGAGGTTGGTCCAGGTCCAGATCGGGGCGGTGATGCCCAGCAGGGCGAAGGCGCGGCCGTTGCCGATGCCGTAGGCCCCGGATTGGGCCGGGTCCAGCGCTCCCCAAGGACGCTCTTCCTTCCATTGATAGAGGTCCTTCAACCAGGGCCGGGCGTCAAAGCCCGGGTCCGACGCGGCCGAAACCGTCGGCGACGCTTCCTTCGGTTCGGGGGAAGCGGCCGGGGATGGGGACGAGGGGGCGGGCGTGGCGTCGGCGGAAGGCGTCAACACCGCCGTCGGCCCGGGCGTGGCCGCCGTTTCGGCCGTCCCCACCGGCGAGGGGCCGGCTTCCGCCTCGCGCGTCAGGACGGGGGTTTGGGCCGCCGTGGGCGAGGCGAGCCACAAAGCCAGGACAAAGGCCGGAAGGAGTCGCGGAAGGGAGCCGTGGGATCTCGGGGTCATGGGGCCGCCGGAACCGGGGCGGGCATGTCGGGCGACGCGGGGGCCGCATCCGCCGCGCTCGCCGGGACTGGTTTCGGCGCCGGGGCCGCGGCAGGGGCCGTCAGGCGCAGGCCGTAGGACCGGCCCCGGTAGGTCAGTTCCTTCGCGGGGTATTTCGAGATGAACTTGTCCAGGGCGCCCGGCTTCAAACCCGCGATGCGCTCCACCTGCGGCGCCCAGGGGCTATGGGGATCGGACACCTCGTTGAGCACGTAGACCCGCCGGTGGTGTTTCCAAACGGCCTTGAACTCGGCGTCGAGGCCGTCGAACGGGTCCGGCGGTTTTTGCTTCGCCTTCTTGCCGCGGCGGCCCGCCGGGGCCGGCGTCGACGCGGCTTCCCTCTCGGCGCGGCGCTCCTCGGCCCGCTTCTCCCGCTTGAGGAACACGAGCAGGTTGAGGTAGCGGCGCTTCTGGAACCGGTCGAAGTAGAGGGGGATGGTGTTGGTGCCGGTCACCACCACCAGGTCGTCGGTCCGCACCTTGGACTGAAGGGCGGCCAGCAGGTTCTTGTACGCGAAGGTCTCGGGGCTCGCCTTGATCTTGCTCTCGTAGTTGTAGGACCCCATGAGGCCCACGGCGCCGAAGGCCAGGGTGAGCAGGAGCCACCGGCGCGCCGGGCCGAAGGTCATGTGACCCACGGGCCCCGCCTCGCCCTCCACCCGAACGTGGTGCGCCAGGATGGTGCCGAGGATCACCCAAAAGGGCACGGTGGAGGAGACCCAGAACTCGATGTTCCAGGGTTCCCACCAGAGGAAGAAGGGCAGGAAGGCGGCGAGCCAGAGCAGGGCCACCACCAGCACCTCGCGCTTCTCGCGCCAGAGGGTGCGCAGGCTGAACAAGCCGAGGAACGCCAGCACCAGCAGGACGGAGATGAGGAGTGAGCGCGCCGCGCCGTAGGTGAGGGCCCCCGAGAGGCTGTCGTGCTTGACCGCGTTGCCCAAAAAGGCCAGGGTCCAACCGGTCTGGGCCTGCTCCACCCCGCTGGCGCCCAGGTTGCCGCCCCATTTACCGACGTGGAAGTACGCCGTGATCCACCAGACCCACTTCTCGAAGGTGACCCGGGACACCACGAAGCGGCCCACGAACCCGTAGACCCCCAGGGTGCCCGCCGTGAGGCAAACGAGGTAGGCCAGGGAGGCCCGCGCCTTGGGCCGCCAGGGCCCCTCCCCGGCCCAGATCCCGGCCAGGAAGGCGGGGGCCAGGAGCAGGTTGGTCTGGTGGCCCAGCACCGCCAGGGTGTGGGCCGCCCCCGTGGCGGCCCCCCGGAGGATTCCGGTTCGGCGGAACGAGGCGAAGACCCACCAGGCGAACAGGGGGGTCACGGTGGCCAGGATGCGCACCGCGGGGGTCGTGGAGAAATACCAATAACTGTAGGTCAACCCCAGGCCCAGGGCGGTAAAGAGGCCGCAGAGCAGGTCCCCGGTGGTCCGGCGTACTAATAGGAAGACGAGGAGCAGGCCCAGGACCCCCACGGTCACGTCCAGGAACTGGAGGGTGGACAGCCCGTCCCATTCCGCGCCGTGGGCCTGGCCCCAGAGGTAGAGGGCCCGGCCGAGGGGGTTATAAAGGAGGTGATGGGGGTGGAAGAGGTCCCAAGCCGAGGTGTCGGGGGACTCCACATAGGAGGCGAACACCATGCCGTCGTAGGTGTGGTTGATCGGCAGGTGCGACAGGTCGAAGACCAAGGCCGCCAACGTGAGGGCGTAGGCCGTCAGGAGCGTGGTGAGGGTGGTGGACTTCCCGGGCATGGCGTCATTGTAACCCAAGGGGCCGGGAGGAGTCCCGGTGGAACGTTTCCCTCATCCCCTTGAATCTGGAACCGCGGGCAAAGCCTGCGGTTTGACATGAGGGTAACCCATTCATCCCTGCCCCAGGACCAGCGGTCCTGGGGTTTTATAAGGGGAATGGGTACTCGGATTTCACGTTCGAAAAACTGGGGGTCCGGTGTAGGATGCCCTTCAAATGCTCAAACTCGATCCAAAATCCTGGGGTGAAACGCTTTCCGGGCTCCTGCCCCGGCGGCGAAACGTCCTGTTCGACCTCCTGGTGGTGGCGGGCCTGGCCGGCCTGGTCTTGGGCTTCCTCACGATGGAACGCCAGATGCTCAGCCCCCTGAGGACCGTCACCGAGATCGACCTGTCGCCCTGGTCCCTCCCCCGCTACACCCTCTACTCCCTGGCCCGTGGCCTTTTGGCCTACGGCTGTTCCCTGACCTTCACCCTGGTGTACGGCTATTGGGCCGCCAAGGACACCCGGGCCGAGAAGATCCTGTTGCCCCTGCTGGACATCCTCCAGAGCATCCCGGTGTTGGGCTTCATGCCCGGGCTGGTGCTGGGGCTGGTCGCGATCTTCCCCCGGTCGAACCTGGGGCTCGAGCTGGCGGCGATCCTGATGATCTTCACGGGCCAGGCCTGGAACATGACCTTCAGCTTCTACCACTCCCTCAAGAGCGTGCCCCACGACCTGGGCGAGGTGGGCGCGGTGTACCGGTTCAACCCCTGGCACCGCCTGCGGGACATCGAGCTTCCCTTCGCGGCCATCGGCCTGGTGTGGAACAGCATGATGAGCATGGCGGGCGGCTGGTTCTTCCTGATGGTGAGCGAGTCGTTCGTCCTGGGCGACCGGGACTTCCGCCTGCCGGGCCTCGGGTCGTACATGACCGAGGCCGTGGCCAAGGGCGACACCGTCGCCATGCTGTGGGCCATCCTGGCCATGACCCTGATGATCATCGCGCTCAACCAGATGCTCTGGCGCCCCCTGGCGGTCTGGTCCCGCAAGTTCCGCGTGGAGGAGGGCGGCGCCGTCGAGATCGACCGGTCCGCGCTCCTGGACTTCCTCAACCGGTCCCAGGTGGCGCAGTCGATCTCGGCGTTCCTCGGCCGGGTGGTCACGCGCCTCACGAAACCCCTGGCGGAATCCCAGCGGGAAACCCCGGACGAGCCGGCGAAGAACTCGGGTTGGGTCGGGATGGCGATGCTCGTCGTCCTCTTGGCGGCCCTGGCCTTCGGCACCTTCCAGCTCATCCACCTGTTGAAGGACGTGACGCTCCTCCAATGGCTGAACATCGGCGGGGCGGGTTTCACGTCTCTCGCGAGGGTCATGGTGGCCATCGCCCTGGGCACCCTCTGGGCGCTCCCCGCGGGGCTCGCCATCGGCCTCAACCAGCGGTTGTCCCGGATCTTCCAGCCCATCGTGCAGATCGCGGCGTCCTTCCCGGCGCCCATGCTCTTCCCCGCGGCGGTGGCGGTCCTTCACGCCTGCGGCGTGAACCTCGACTGGGGCAGCATCGTGCTGATGTTGTTGGGCACCCAGTGGTACATTCTGTTCAACGTGATCGCCGGGGCCTCGTCGGTGCCGGCCGACCTGCGAGAGGCCACGGTGACCTACCGCCTCTCGCTCTGGAAGCGCTGCACCTCGCTCTACTTCCCCGCGGTGTTCCCCTACCTGGTGACGGGCTGGGTCACGGCGGCGGGCGGCGCCTGGAACGCCAGCATCGTGTCGGAGTACGTCTCGTACAAGGGCACCATCCTGACCGCCTACGGGCTCGGCTCGATGGTGAGCCAGGCCGCCGAGAAGGCGCAGTTCGCGCTTTTGGCGGGTTCCCTGGTGGGGATGTCCACGCTGGTGATCCTGTTCAACCGCCTGGTTTGGAAACGCTGCTACGCCTTGGCCGAGTCGCGTTATTCCCTTTCGAAGTGAGGACCCGATGAACGTCAGCGCATCCGAAATGCCGGCCGCCTCCCCGGCCCCCGTCCCCGTCCCCGTCGGGGCGGCCAAGCCCCTCTGCGAGGTGAAGGGCGTCTCGCAGGACTTCCTCCAGCCCACCGGCCAACAGCTCCGCGTGCTCAGCGAGGTGGACCTCGCGCTGTACCCCAACGAGGTGGTGTGCCTGCTGGGGCCCTCGGGCTGCGGCAAGAGCACGCTGCTCCGCATCCTCGGCGGCCTGATCATGCCCACCAAGGGCCAGGCGTACTACCACGGCGAGCCCCTCACGGGCCTCAGCCCCGGGATGAGCATGGTCTTCCAGAGCTTCGCCCTGTACCCCTGGATGACGGTGTCGGGCAACATCCACACCGTGCTGGAGGCCGCGAAGGTGCCGGCCGAGGAGATCCCCGACCGCATCACCAACGTCATCCGGCTGGTGGGCCTCAGCGGCTTTGAGGACGCCTACCCCCGGGAACTGTCGGGCGGCATGAAACAGCGGGCCGGCATCGCGCGGGCCCTGTCGGTGAACCCCGAGATCCTCTTCATGGACGAGCCCTTCAGCCAGGTGGACGCCCTCACCGCCGAGACCCTCCGCGCCGAGGTGCTGGACATCTGGGCCGCCAAGGAACGCTCGCTCAACTCCATCGTCATGGTGAGCCACGACATCAAGGAAGTGGCGTTCATGGCGGACCGCATCGTGGTGCTGGTCGCCAACCCCGGCCGGGTGCTGACCATCGTGGAAAACAAGCTTCCCCGCCCCCGCGACTACAAGTCGCCGGAACTGGTCAAGCTCGTCGACCGCCTGCATGAGATCATCACGGGCCATGAAATCCCCGACGAGGTCCCGGCCCCGGTCGGGGCGCCGGTCAAGCCCGCCGGTCCCGAGGCCCTGCCGGCCATCTCCCCCTCGGAGATCTTGGGGCTCATGGAATACCTGGATGCCCGCGGCGGCCAGGAGGACGTCTTCGAGATCGCCGCCGACACCAACCGCGAGTTCGGCAAGGTGCTGGCCGTCGTCAAGAGCGTGGAATTGCTGGATTTCGTCGATACCCCCAAGCGCCAGGTGGTGCTGACCCCCATGGGCGCCCAGTTCCTCAAGGCGGGCGCCCCGGCCCGCCGGGCACTCTGGCGCGAGCAGTTGCTCAAGCTGAAGCTCTTCAAGGACGTCCAGGACCGCCTGCAGAAGCACCCCCGCAAGGCCCTGTCCGCCGACTCGGTGCTGGAATACCTGGCCCTGTACCTGCCCCACGAGGACTACGAGCGGATGTTCGAGACCTTCATCCAGTGGTGCCAGTTCGGCGGCCTGGTGTACTACGACGAGGACCTCCGGAAGCTCTATACCCGCAAGCCCCGCAAGTCCAAGGCCCAGGGCGGCGAGGAACCCCCGGTTGGCGGGGACGGCGCGGCGCAAACCGAGGGTGGTTCCGAGAACTCCACCCCCACCGGCGTCTGACCATAAACAGCAAGTCTTTCACCACAATGGGCCCAATGGACAACATGACCTCGATGTTCAAACAGCCCTAAACCCCCATTCTTTGGGTTTTTCCATCACTTTCCATTGTGACCTTTGTGTCCATAGTGGTTAAATTGTGTTCGCTGTAGCCTTTTCACTAAAGGACACCTACATGCTTTTCATGCGCAAGGGCTGGATCGAATCGCGCCTCCCGGGCCGCCAAAAGGCCACGATCCTCCTCGAATACCACGTCATGACGACCGCCGATTACGAGGCCATGGCCAAGACCGCTGATTACTCACATACCCGCGTTTCCGGAGCCCTGGCCAGTTCCATGGCCGCCCTGTTCTCGGTCACGACCCTCCAGTTGGTGGATGATGGGTTGATGTTTTGCAGTCAGGAGCCGTTCAAGGAAGGCCAGGAGCTGGAATTGACCGTGGTGGTGCCCAAGTGGAAAACCCGCCTGCGGTTCCTAGGCAAGATCGCCGCCATCCGGTTGGACCAGGAGATGAAGGAAGTCATTTTCAGTGCCAGTTTGAAGCTCGCCGCCGCCCACCAAGCAGATTTGAAAAGGTTGACCGACGCCATCGAGAAGTCGAAGGGATAACAATTGCACTTTTTTCGAATGTGCCTATAAAGGTGGTCAATTAATATTGATCCCAGACCATGACAAGCCAAAACTCCTCGGAAACCCAGCAGCAAAAGCAGCACGTTTATTGCAGTTGTTCGACCCGAATCTAAAGCCCCTTACCAATTTCGTTGAAGACCTGCGTAAAGAAATCGGACCCGAAGCATCAATACCTTTCTTTGATCCGTGGGATGGCGGAATCGCCGCTGAAATCCTTTTTTTACTCGAAGCACCTGGTGCCAAAGCGGTCGGCTCTGGGTTTATATCCAGAAACAATCCCGACGAAACAGCTAAAAACTTTTTTAAACTAAATGTCGAAACTGGGATTCCAAGGGGACGAACAATTACTTGGAACATTGTTCCTTGGTACATCGGGTCAGGGACACGTATTCGGCCAGCCGCTAAAAAGGATATCGATGCAGGCCTTACGACGCTGAATCGCCTGTTTAGTTTGTTGCCGAAACTTCGGGGAGTTGTTTTGATCGGTCGCAAAGCTGAACGAGCGGAAGAACATTGTTTAGAAATGCAACCCAACTTGAAGATATTTAAATCACCACACCCAAGCCCAATGTTTATAAATCGCTCACCAAACAACCGAAGTAAAATCCTAACCGTTTTCCGCGATGTTTCGACATTCTTAGGTGCTGCAACCAAGTCATAGCCAAAAACCGCATTATGTTGCGAATCGCTCCGGTATCGATCTTGAGTTTGATGACAACATGGGTTTAAATGGTCATTTACAGAACGTGGTATAGTCTTATGGCTTTTATAAGGCTTTCCAAAAAAGGGATTGCACTATGGAAATCGATGAAATAGGGCCTTGGTCAGAAATCAAACTGGAAATCATTCAAAAGTACGCCGTCGCCTATTCTTCGATACTTTCCAAACAAAAAGGGATCCGAGAACACGTTTATATCGATGCATTTGCCGGTGCGGGTGTGCACCAATTAAAAGGTACGGATCAGTTTGTCACTGGCAGTCCCCTAAATGCGTTATTGGTTAAACCGCCTTTCAAAAGGATTGACCTAATCGACTTGAATAAGGACAAGGCCGACAATCTGAGGCAACTTACATCAAACGATAAAAGGGTCCGTGTTTTCAACGAGGATTGCAACACCGTCCTATTACGAGACATATTCCCACAGGTCCGCTTTGAGGACTTCAAGCGAGGGTTGTGCCTTTTGGACCCTTATGGGCTTCACCTCAATTGGAATGTCCTGGAAACCGCCGGGAGATCCAAGTCCATCGAGATTTTCCTGAATTTCCCGATCATGGACATGAACCAGAATGTCCTCTGGAATCGACCCGATTTGGTCGACGAGAGCCAACGTTCCAGGATGAATGCATTCTGGGGTGATGAAAGTTGGAGAAGCGCGGTTTACGATACCCAGGCATCGTTTTTCGGTTGGGAGGAAAAGGTGGTCGATGCCAATGCTACAATAGCCTCCGCCTTCCAAAAACGCCTCAAGGTCGCGGCAGGGTTCGACTATGTACCCGAACCTATTCCGATGCGAAACAGTAAAGGGGCCACGGTGTACTACCTGTTTTTTGCCTCCCCTAACAAAACAGGGGCCCACATTGTCAAGACGATTTTTGATAAGTACCGGAAAGGGCAATAGGGCCAATGGCGACACAATCTTCTATCGAATGGACGCAATCCACCTGGAACCCGTTGACGGGTTGCAGTAAGGTCAGCCCCGGCTGTGCCCATTGCTACGCCGAGCGAATGTCAAAAAGGCTTCACGGTATGGGACTTCCACAATACGCGGACGGGTTCAAGCTGACCTTGCAACCAGAAGCCCTGGAAATACCCCTTGGATGGAAAAAGCCCCAGGTCATTTTCGTGAATTCAATGAGTGACCTCTTCCATAAAGATGTGCCTTTTCGCTTCATTGAGAAGGTCTTCTCGGTCATGAACCAGGCTCACTGGCATATATTCCAGGTATTAACTAAGCGCGCAGAACGGCTGGAAGAACTTTCAGGACGGCTACCATGGGCGCCAAACATTTGGATGGGCGTAAGCGTGGAGACTGACCGGTTTGCCTATAGGATCGATCACTTAAGGCGTACAGGCGCCCGTATCAAGTTCTTGTCTTTGGAACCGCTTCTCGGGCCATTACCAGCGCTTAACCTCCAAGGTATTGACTGGGCTATCGTAGGGGGCGAATCCGGCCCTGGTTCGAGGCCCATGGACGGGTCATGGGTTTTGGAGATTAAGAAACAGTGTCAAAAAGCCAAAGTTCCTTTCTTTTTCAAACAATGGGGCGGTGTCTGGAAAAAACGTAATGGCCGTTTGTTGCAAGGTAAAACCTGGGATCAAATGCCAAAAAAGGTTAACATTGCCTGAGGCTTTCCAATGGTACATGGCAGAACGCTGGCATCTAGCTGTCGGAGGAGATGAAGAAAGTGGTCTTCAGTGCCAGCCAGAAGCTTGCCGCCGCCCACCAGGCAGACCTCAAGCGGTTGACCGACGCCATCGAGAAGTCAAAGGGCTGAGAGACGGGCTGTTTCAATAATGAATAGTGAGGCCTCACTATTCACTATACGAACCCGGTTCGAGAAGTAATTAAAATGTAACCTGGGGCCAGGTCTTGGGATTGTGATTATGGATTTCCTTAAATTCCAGAATGGTTTTAGGACCCGAGTTTATAGGTTTGACCACGTGCTAAACTATGTTGGCCAACCGGCAATGAAATCTTTAAAATAGAATCGAAAAGCGAGCTACAAATGGTCCCAAGTACATTATTTGGTATGATCCCCAAAATATGGGAAAGGCTCGTTAGCTTTTCAACCAACAATGAAATTGAAGACCTTAAGACAAAACTCGCCGCCCGCGACAGGATCGATGCAATCCGGAGGTTTTCGGAACCCGACGTTAGGGGTTGGTTTGTACTGAAAAAGCCGCAATACGGTTACCGGCCAGGCAAATACTGTAGCTGTTGCTTTGAAAAGGAAAATAAAATGTTTCTTTTGGTTAAGGTTGACGGTCCGTTCGGACGACTATTATGGGAATGCAAAGGCTGTAAGAACGCTTATACCGAACACGAATGATGTGAAAAATGTGGTCAGGTCTTGATTTTGCAGATAAGGACTTTGCGGGCGAATCGTCCGCTTTTCTCCATCTCCCGCCTGACCCATCCCAGTCGATGGCTGACCGATGAAAAGCCATGGGGCCTGACCCCAAATCTTCTTGCGTAATCCCCATTACCCTGTTTGCGGTATTAGTCCAATTCAAATGAAATTCATGGCCCGAATTTCTCAATCCGGTTGTTCGCATAATCCGACACAAATATATTCCCGGATGTGTCCAGGGCGATTCCCCAAGGGTTGGTGAGTTGGCCCGGCCCGGTCCCATAACTTCCAAATGAACAGGTGAAAGTCCCAGTGCCGGTGAAGACCGAAACGTTGTCGTTGGTATTGTCCGTCACGTAGAAATTGCCGGCCGGGTCCACCGCGATGAAATTCGGTTGTTCCATCTGGCCTGTCCCGTACCCGGGTGCACCCCACTTCAGCAAAAAGGCCCCGGATGGGTCGAAAACCTGCAAACGATCGTTGCCGAGGTCGGCCACCGCCACATCGCCTGATGGATTGACGACGAGGCCATGGGGATTGTTGAAGCTCCCGTCGGCGGAACCCGCGGCGGGTGAACTGGCGCCCCAGGAGCCGAGGGTGGTCCCGTCACCCGCGTACTTGATGACTTGGTTTGAAAGCCGGAAGGCAACATAGACATCATTGGAAGGGTCCAGGGTGATCCCGATGGGCCCATTGCCCGCCGTACCCCACTGGGTGATGGGGGTGCCCATATTGGTGGTTTCCCACACGTTTCCGCCCAAATCGGCCACCCAGACGTTACCCGAGCCATCCAGGGCGATACCCACCGGACTGACGTATCCCCCATTGTCCGTCCACTGGCTGACGTAGGCGCCCATATCGGTGAACTTCTGCACCCGGTGGTTGTTCATGTCCGCGACGTAAACGAACCCCGACGGGTCAACCGCGATCCCGGCGGGATTGTTGAATTGACCGTCGCCCGACCCAGGCCCCCCCCATTGCGCGAGATAGGGGTGGCAAATGACCGGTGTTTTCGTGGGGCTGGGAGTCGGACTCGGGGAGGGGGCGGAAACGGCCGGCGAAGCCAACGGGGCCACTTCATAAGCCTTTTTGCAAGCGGTCGTGACCAAGGCGATTACCGACAAGAACAGAAGACCCAAGCCGAACCGGTTGTAAAATTTAAAGCGTGTCTTTTTGGGCGCTATTTTGCTTGCGGGCATGAAGTCAGTATTGGGGATCGTCGAAGGTTTTTCAATGGGCCCATAAGCATGGGGTCAGGTGCCTGAAGTAGAGCCCTAAGGGCAACCCGTAATAGAGGCTGCGCCCCACTACGGGGCGCAGTAAAAGCAGATATTAGTTTATTTTAATTTCCTTTTTGACATTTTTCTAATTTTTACTTCCACTTCCCCGGCGCCTTTTTCATAAAATTTATCCTCATCAGGAGAGAGCTGTTTTAACAGCCTTAGAAATTCGCCGACATGAACGCGCTCTTCGTCCGATATCTCCCTTAACACTTTCTGCGCCAGTTTGTTGTCCGTTGATTCGGCGAGCTGCATGTAAAGCTGGATCGCCTCATATTCGGCAGCAACCATAAACCTTATTGCCCGAATCAGTTCTGTTTCCGTCAATTTGCGATCTTTCGCGAGCCCTGAAAACGGTGTCCCAAAATTCGCCATTTTTTTAATCTCCAATGATTGAATTTTAATCCATTCCCTGCCGGTGAAAAATGTGGTCAGGTCTTGGGTTGGCAGTTAACGAATTAACCTCCTTAAATTCCAGACCTTCTCAGGTGTTCGCTTGATCCGCACAGCACGGCAACAATTCTTTTCCACGCCTTGCATCCAAATGCCAATCCAATAGGAGCTGGCGATTATGCCAATGCCCGCACGGACTTCTCCCGGTCCCATTGTCGTGTCATTGCCGCGGTGATGAACCCGTTTATGTCGCCGGCGTCAACAACGCCCGCATCCTGTATGGCGTTCACTTTTTCCAAAAGCTTTTTCCCGCCCTTGTCGATGGCGATTGCCTTGAGATGGACGAAAGCATCGCGCACGTAGTCAATCGCGGCACTTTCCGCGGATAGGGCTTTCGCCCCTTTGTCGGAGAGGATGACGGCGACCGCGTCGAAGAGGACGGAAGGCGTACCCGCAAGTTGCCCGTCGGCCTTCAGGATCGAGCCGTCGGCAAGCTTCGCGCCGCCCACTTTGGGCGCGACAATCTTCACGAACGCGCCGGCTTCAATCGCGGCTTTTTTGATCTTTTTGATGACGGCGCCGTCCGACCCATCCGTCACCAGGATCCCGATCGAGCGCCCCTTGAGCGTTTTTTTCATCTTACCGATGACCCGCAACGCGGGCGAAAGCTTCATGTCCAAGACCGGCGTTACGGTCACCGGCGCATCGGGCATTTTGTCGAGCGCAAGACCCTCGGCGACGCGTTTTGCGAGTTTTTCCTCGATATGTCGCAGGTGACCGACCATCGCCTCGCGTATGTGCAGATGTTCGACTTTCGAAAGCTCAAATACAAACGCTGAAGCGATGTGCGCCTGTTCAAACGAAGTTTGGCTCAGGTAGAACTGACGCGCCTGGCTGTAGTGGTCGGCGAAACTTTCGGCGCGAATGCGGCCTTTTTCCCCCGTTTCAACCGCAACAGCGCTATGAAAGCCCAGGGCCGGTGCTTCGCGCGGCGAATCCTTGGACAGGGAATTCGGTTCATACGCGACCCGGCCCGTCGGTTGCGACATTTGCATGTGTCCATCACGTTGTTGGTTGGAAAACGGGCACTTAGGCGCGTTGATCGGGATCTGGTGGAAATTCGGCGTACCCAAGCGGGAAAGCTGCGTGTCATGGTAGGACAATAAACGGCCCTGTAAAAGCGGGTCATTCGAGAAATCCATACCCGGCACGATATGGGAGGGACAGTAGGCGACCTGTTCGGTTTCAGCGAAGAAATTGTCCGGCCACCGGTTAAGCACCATTCGGCCGATCACCCTCAAGGGCACCAGTTCCTCGGGAACCAGCTTGGTCGCGTCCAGGTGATCGAACGGGAAACCATCCGCTTCCTTCTGCGTGAAAAGCTGAACCGCGAATTCCCATTCCGGGAATTCCCCCGCCGCGATGGAATCGTACATATCGCGGCGGTGGAAGTCCTGGTCGGCGCCCGAGATCTTGACCGTCTCATCCCATAGGGTGGACTGCAAACCCAGCTTGGGACGCCAGTGGAACTTGACGAAGGTCGATTCCCCGGCTTCATTGATCAACCTAAAGCTGTGCACGCCAAAACCCTCGATCATCCGCAGTGAGCGCGGCAAGGTGCGGTCGGACATGATCCACACCACCGTATGCATGGACTCGGGCGTGAGTGAAATGAAATCCCAGAAGGTATCGTGCGCGGTCGCCGATTGCGGGAAACCTCGGTCGGGTTCCATCTTGACGGCGTGGATGAGGTCCGGGAATTTGATGGCATCCTGGATGAAGAAAACCGGGATGTTGTTGCCGACCAAGTCCCAGTTGCCTTCCTGGGTATAAAACTTGACGGCAAATCCGCGTATATCCCGGGGGGTATCCACCGAACCCGCACCGCCCGCGACGGTCGATAGACGGGTGAAAACGGGCGTCTTTTCACCCACTTCGGTGAGAATCTGGGCGGTGGTGTATTGTTTCAACGAGGCGGTCAATTCGAAAAAACCATGGACCCCCGTCGCCCGCGCATGAACGATACGCTCGGGGATCCGCTCGTGATCGAAATGCGTGATTTTATCCCGGAGGATGAAATCTTCCATAAGCGTGGGGCCGCGCGGGTTGGCCCTGAGTGAATTTTGGTTATCGGACAGCGCGACGCCCTGGTTCGTGGTGAGCGTGAAGTGCTCCCCTCCGGCGACCTGGTGCAGTTCGCCCCCCGCCGGTCCGGGACTTCCGTAGGGACCCGCGGTTTTTTTAGGTTTTCCCTTTCCGGAATCGCGCCTCGCTTTCATCTTGCCCATGATCGGCACCCTTTTTCTAAAGTCGTTATTGGGGTTGGGATGGCCCACCCTTACCGATGGGTATCTCGGATGACCGCGACGGATCTCAGCCGCATCGTCGCGACGTCAAAAGGCTCAAGTCTTGAGGAACGCCAACAGGTCGTGGTTAAGCCTGTCCTTGTGCGTCTCCGCGAGGCCATGGGGAGCGCCTTCGTAGACCTTCAGGGTCGAATTTCTGATCATTTTCACCGACCGGAGGGCCGAGGCGCCGATCGGGACGATCTGGTCGTCATCGCCGTGGACAACCAGGGTCGAAACATCGAATTTCTTCAGGTCCTCCGTGAAATCCGTCTCGGAGAACGCCTTGATGCAATCGTAGGTGTTTTTAAGGCCGGCCTGTATCCCTTGGCGCCAGAACGAGTCGATCATCCCCTGTGAGACCTTCGCGCCGGGTCGATTGGCCCCGAAGAAGGGACCCCCGGCGATATCCTTGAATTGTTGTGAACGGTCCGTGAGGGATCCGAGCCGGATCTGGTCGAACACCTCGATCCCGAGCCCCCCCGGGTTGGCGGGAGTCTTCAACATCAGGGGCGCGACGGCGGAGATGAGCGCGATCTTGGATACCCTGCGGGATCCGTGCCGCCCGATATAACGGGCGACCTCTCCCCCTCCGGCTGAAAACCCGACCAGCGCCGCGCCCTTCAGGTCGAGCGTTTCCATGAGGCCCGCCAGGTCGTCGGCATAGGTGTCCATCTCATTGCCGTTCCAGGGTTGGCTTGAGCGCCCATGTCCCCGACGGTCGTGGGCGATGCAACGGTAACCGTTCGTGGCCAGGAACATCATCTGGGCATCCCAACTGTCCGAGTTCAGGGGCCATCCGTGGCTGAACACCACCGGGTGCCCCGTACCCCAATCCTTGTAATAGATCTGAGTGCCGTCCTTCGTCGTGATCGTGTTCATTCGTTATCCCTTCACTTATTCCCAGTGTGTTGAATTTATCCGGTGGATTTGTTTTCCCATCAGTCCCCAACCCGGTCACGGGAAAAACACGTGACCGGAAGGACCATCTTGGGACTTGGGCCTATTCCGTCGTTTTGCCGTCGAAATGTTCGTTATCCTTCTCAGCGTCGGCGCGGGTTTGGTGGATGACCCCATCCCGATGGTTCGGCGGTGAATAGATCGTGTAGAGCTTCATCGGTTCGTGGCCGGTATTGATGATGTTGTGCTTCGCCCCGGACGGGACGAGGATCGCGGAACCGGCGTGGATGTCCGTACGGACCCCGTTGAGCACCACCACACCCGAACCCGCCTCCACCCGGAAGAATTGGTCGGGTACGTGGGTCTCCTCCCCGATCTCCTCCTGGGGTTTCAACGACATGAGGACGATCTGGCAGTGGGTTGCGGTGTAAACAACCTTTCGGAAATTGTCGTTTTGGATCGCGAGTTTCTCGATGTCCTGTATAAACCCCTTCTTTTCCATGTCGGCTTTCCCCTTTTTGACTTTTTGGTCCTTCATCGCCGTTTTAGGCCCGGACTTTTCCGAGTCTCCCGCGAAATCCGCGGAGCGCGCCTGGTGGGCTGACCCCAAAGCCAACACAAAAACCAGCGCTAGACCTGAAAGGTTCACTCGGTTTCGTTTCATGAATGGCCGCTTTTCAATCCGTATTCCCCGTTTTCGGTCAACGAGCCTCAGTGTGGGGTCTTAACAGCCAGTGGGGTCCGGCAGGTAAATACAGCAAAGAACGTGCCCTGATACCGGATAACCGATCGATAGCCAGATGTAATGGAAACTGCTGGATCGCTGGTTTTGACCGATACTGCGTCCAACATCAAATCGTAAATAACAGCCGTGCGATCAAAATGATACTTCCGCATCTCATACTGATTTTGGCCGCAAAGTCGGCAATGGGTCAGGCCTAATATTTTCATTATTCAAGAAACCACTTTGCCACCCACCCGATCACCAACGAAGCATGGGATCGGACCCCAACCGCAAATCTATGCCCGCTATTGGATATGGTTTCCGGCTCCGATAAACCATGGAGTCAGCCCTTCGACGAGCTCAAGGCGTAGCCTTCCGGCTTCGCTTTCAGCTATGCCGGCAAGTGGGATCGCGATTTTGGAATTTTGATTCGCCAAATGGTTAAAACCGGTTTCGCAATGAATTTAATCGGTTTCATGGCTTGCGCCTTTAGATGGTCGGTGAAAAACCTATCGACCGGTGATTTCATTTCAAACAGCCGTCATATGTCCACTCGTGGTCCCGGGCTTAATGTTGCTGGGTTCTGGTTCAATCCACCCGTTCGATCACCGGAGGTCTAGTATGCGTGGAATCCTGTTGACGGTCCTGATCGCCGTTTTGGCCCTTACGTCCCTGGTCTCCTGCAAAAAGTCCTCCAGCCCTTCCACCCCGGCTCCTGCGGCCACGAATACCCCGACTCCCCTAGACACCGCCACCCCTACGAATACCGGAACCCGGACCTTCACCCCCACTGCCACGAACACCAGCACCCGGACCTTTACCCCCACCTTCACCTCGACTTCGACCGTGACCTACACCCCGACGATCACCTTCACCCCCACCTGGACGCTCACCTTCACGAACACCCCGACCATTACCTCGACGCCTACCCCAACCCTCACCCCCACCGTGACCTGTACCGCCACGGTTTACACCTTTACGACGGAAGGATTTGAGGGCGGCACCACCGTGCCCGCGAATTGGACCAAAACCTTATTCAATTCAGGCACCTCATCCCCCTTGGACATCAGCACCAGCCTCGCCTACGCCGGAAGCAACAGCCTACATCTGGCCGTGACCTATGTCGGGAACAACGGCGGCGCGGAGATCAGCTATCCCTTTAACCCGCCCTCGCCGGCCAATTTGCAGAATAAAACCGTCAGCTTTTATTACTACATCGACCAGTTGCCCACGGCCACCGGCAGCCATTATGAATTCTGGATCAATTCGATCAACGGGTCATACCCCATCACGAACGGGACGCCCGTCGTCGGGAGTTGGCAACACGTCACCCAGGCCGTCAACAGCGGGGCCGCGAACCCAAGCGGCGTCTCGGCGGTCGACTTCACCCTTTATGCCGGTACGACCGGGCCCTTCAACGTCGTCAACATCTACATCGACGAATTCTCGATCCAGTAATAACCGGCCCACCCCGCCTTTACTTCCGTTCCGAAGTAAAGGCGGTTTTTTTCAAAATGAAGCATGAGGTCAGGTCCCTGTAGCAGAGCTTCGCACGATACAGGGCTCAGTGCTACAGGGCGCGGCTTCTGGCTTCGTGATACTACGTCCGACAAGTGGGATTGCTGTTAAGGATTTAAACTCAATATCGGACATATCCCGTCTGGTCCCACATCCCCTCCAACCTAAAAACGTTTCTGGAGGGTTTGCTCATGGGCCTTTTGCCCGAAAAGGCGTAGCCACTCCCCCAGCCTGAATTTGATTCGGGGGCTATCTATTTGTCGCGTCACCCCTATAGACTTTGCCCATCCATCGCCCGGAAATCCGACAACACCCGACCTGCCGGGATCAATACGTTCCAAGGAGCCAAACTTTGAGGAAACTTTGGGTGGTCTTGGCGGCAAGCATCGCGTTAGCGGGTTGCAAAGGCAAGGACGGGGGCGCTGGCCCGACCGGCCCCACCGGGTCGGGGGTCCAGACCTTCACGGCCACGTTCCGGGAAGGGGCCAACGGCTATGCGGGCACCTTGGTGAGCCTCATCGAGCCTTCGGCCCCCAACGCGACGGACCAGGATGACTTTTCCATCATCACCAGTAGTTCGACCAATTGGACCCGGGTGCTTTTGCAGTTTCCCATCCAATATTGGATCCCCCAGAATGTCACGGTGAAGGCGGCCTCCGTGGCCCTCTTCGTGAACGGCCTCTCGGGCACCCGCACCATCGGGGCCCACGCCGTCCATTGCGCATGGACCGGAAACGCCACCTGGAACAAGTTGGACGGCGTCAACGCCTGGGGCAACTGCTCGGGATCAGGATCCAACGCCTTTGCGGTGGGCTCGAACTTCACCGCCACCCCCATGTCCACGGTCACCTTGAGTCCCTCGGGCATCAACGGGGGAACCGTCGCGTGGACCCTATCGCCTTCCGTGGTGCAAGCCTGGCTGAACACCTCGGGCGGCAACGACGGGCTCGTCTTCATGAGCGAGGCGGAAGGGGCCGAAACGTCCGGGTTTGTCTTCATCAATTCGCCGAACGACGCCACCGTCAACTATCGGCCTGAGCTGACCATCCAATACACGATCCCCTGACCGGTCATTCCAATCGGCCTGAACCGACCGCCGGGGGGTTCCCCCGGCGGCTTTTCATTTCCCGAAATCACTTGCGCTTCGTCGGCTTCTTCCCGCCGGGAGCGTTGTGGGCGATGGCCTCGTGGATGAGGGCTTTAAACGCCTTCGCGTTGACCTCTTCCCCCTCGTGGATGTCGATGGCGCGGCGGGTGTTGCCATCCAGGCTGGAATTGAAGAGCTTATTGGGGTCCTTCAACGACGCGCCCTTGAAAAAGGTCAGTTTCACGACCGCCTTGTAGGTCTCCCCCGTGCAGAGGCCCCCATCATGGGACCAAACCGGAGTGCCCATCCACTTCCATTCCTCCAAGATCCCCGGGTCGGCCTCCTGGATGAGGGCGCGCATCCTGGCGAGTGTCTTGCCCCTCCAGTCCCCCATCTCGGCGATCTTTGCGGTGATGAGTTTAGAGGCCGCCTTGCCCGCCGCCTTGGGTTGACTCTTCATCATTTCGGCCTTTCACGGGGGATGGGGCCACTACTATTTAAGAACCCCCGCGAATTATCAAGGCCCCGGGCTATGTGAGTCCAAATGACTCCGTGAGGTCAGGACCACACATTACACTTCATAAAATCCGATCCTGGCCGTATTGCGGGATAAGGCCCTTGGTGGTAGGGTATGACTATTCGTCATACCGAGGTTCCCATGGCCGCCCAAAAAATCGCCATTTCCATCGACCAAAAAATCGTGGCTGAGATCGACAAACTCGTGGCTAAGAAAAAGTTTTCCAGCCGCAGTCGCGCCATATCGGAAGCCGTGGAGGAGAAGCTCGCGCGGATGAAGCGGGGCCGACTGGCCCGCGAGTGCGCCAAACTGGAACCCAGGTACGAGCAGAAAATGGCCGAGATCGGCATGGTCGCCGAGGGTAAATCATGGCCCGCATACTGAGGGGCGAGGTCCTCTGGGCGGACCTCGATCCGACCCGGGGACACGAACAGGCCGGCCGCCGACCGGTGCTGGTCATCAGCCAGGATGTCTTCAACGAGCATTCCGGCACGGTCATCGCCTTGGCCCTGACGAGCCAACAACCCCGAGCAGGTTTTCCCTTGACCTATGAGCTGGAGGTCCCTTCCATCCCCAAACGCTCCTGGGTCAAGATCAGCCAAATCCGGACCTTATCAATGGATCGCCTTGGCGCCAAACTGGCCAGGGTGCCAACCGAGCAAATGGCCCAAATCCTCGAGGGCCTCAACGAAATCATCAACGACTAACGTCCAAGGGCCGGGCATTTAGTTCCGCGGGTCCGTCACACCCAGGTTTTCCCTCACAGGGTGCTGAAAAAGTGTTTTTACACCCTGCCAACAGCCACGTGGGTCGAGCGAATCGACGTGAAGCCCCCGGTTTTTGGGGGGACATTTCGCAAGTAAGACACGAAAAAGTCTCTTCAGTTCGACTTTTTCATCATCCTGCTAAATAAAAAACCCTGTCGCCCATGATGGGAAACAGGGTTTTCTTATTCCTTTTTTTTGGATCTACTGGCAGACCGTATCCAATAAGATCAACGGCGGGTACACGGTAAGCGCGCTTCCCGAGGGCATGGTCAAGGGCGGCAGCCCGTAGGCTTGGGACACCTCGTAATTCGGAGAAGTTCCGGAAGAGCCGTATTGGAAGGCGATGGTGTTTTGGTGGTCGATGGCCAGCCAATATTTCCCCGCCGCGAGGTTGACCCCCGTCAATGGGGCGACGTTCCAACCGTTGAGGACGGGGGAGGTGATGATCCCCGCGTCTTGGAAGGCTCCCGGAGCGCCGCTGTTGTCGTTGTAAACGGCCAACTCGATGTTCCCGCTGCCGGTCGCGCCTATATAAAAGGCCATATCGAGTGTCTTAACCGCCACAGCCAGGGTGATGGGATAGGACTCGATGTAGCCGGGGCTGAAATTGGCTCCCGAAGTCCCCGCGTTAGTGAAACCGACTTGCTGCCCGCAACCGGGCGTCGGCTGCTGAAAAACCGTCACCGTGACGGGCGCGGGGCTGGTCGCGCTCTTGGCCTTGCAACCCGTAAGGGACGTCCCGGCGATCCCCAACCCCGCCACTAATGTCAAAACGGCCCAAATGCGTTTATTCATTTTTCCGCCCCTTGTTTTGATGTGAGGCGGCCATTTTCTTTTTAAGCGGTTTTACCACAATCCCCTTTTAGTGTAATTTCACCGGCGACGCCTTTTTCCCGGGATTCCGGACTGGGCTAAAGGGCCTGAGCTCCTCCGGATGGCTCCGCAAATATTCCAAAAGATACCGCCTCCTCTGCCGTTGGGCCGGGCCACCGGTCCGGTAGGGTTCCGGCAAATGGGTCAAAAGGTCGGAATCCTTCCTCATGACCCTGTCGTAGAGGGTTTGCCA
>CAYMOV010000033.1:0-25363 GCA_964392085.1 uncultured bacterium | reverse complement strand
GATGTTCCACGCGTCCGTCTGGTGCGTCACCGTGCTCGGGTTGGCGGTCCTTTGGCGCGCGGGGGGGAGGAAGGACGTCCCCTGGTCGGGAAGGACCTTCCTGGGATCCCTCCTGGCCGGATGGGGTTCGTTCAACCTCGTCGAGGGGCTGATCGACCACCAATGGCTCGGACTCCACCATGTGATCGAGTTCGGGAACCACCGGACGGCTTGGGACCTCGGCTACCTCGCCTTTGGGGCCATCCTGTTGTCCGTCGGGTTGGGTTTCGTCCTGAAAGGGGGCGGGAACGCCCCCTTGCGCGGGGAGCCAAGGTAACGGCCCCTGGCGGGGCCCGCGCATCCGATCCCCGGTAAATGAGAGGGGGGGCTTTGAAGCCGAATCGCCGCGTTCCGTCGATGTCCGATCGCGAAGTCATCCTGGCCTACCACGAACGGACCAAGCACTTCTACGGCAGGTTCGCCCGCTCGGCCGGTTCCATGGATTGGGACACCCAACCCGACCCGTTCCGGCGGTACGCGGGCGCGCCGGTGATCCCCTTACCCCTCCCGTTGCCCGACCTGGACCTCCCATTCTGGAAACTCCATATTCCCCGGGCCGTCACGCCCGCCCCCCTCAACGCCGACTCCCTCTCCCGTTTTTTCCGATACGCCCTCTCGTTGACGGCCCAGAAGCGGGCCGGGGACCAGTCCTGGTCCCTGAGGGCCAACCCCTCCAGCGGCAACCTGCACCCGACCGAGGGGTACGCGGTCCTTCCCGCCGTCCAGGGTTTCCATCCCAGGCCAGGGGTCTACCATTACGCGCCCAAGGAACATGCCTTGGAGCGCCGGTCGGAGTTCGGTGAAAAAACCTGGAAGGCCCTGGTGGATGGGATGCCCGACGCCACCTTCCTGGTGGGGATCACCTCGATCTACTGGCGTGAGGCCTGGAAGTACGGCGAGCGGGCCTTCCGGTACTGCCAGCACGACGCCGGCCACGCCTGGGGGAGCCTTCGGTACGCGGCGGCCACGTTGGGCTGGTCGTTGCGCCTGCTCGACCGTAACGACGGTTCCGCCCGGCTCTTGGGGGTCGACCGGGACCTCGACTACGGTTCCGCCGAGAGGGAGGACCTCGAGTTCCTGGCGGTGGTTTCCCCCGCGCCGGGGGGGGAGGGCGGGAAAACCGTCCTGCCGAACGAGGCGTTGGCCCAAATCGCGGGGGGCGAATGGACCGGCGCCGCGAACGCCTTGAGCCCGGCGCATGGGTTGGACTGGGATGCGATCGAAGAGGCGGCGTCCGCCACGGAAGGTTTTTTCTCGGCGGATCCGGAGGACCTGTCGGGGTTTCCCCCGGAATCGGGGCTTTCCGAAACCCCGGCGCGTTCCGGTTCCCCCACGGCGGAAAAGGTCATCCTGGGACGCCGAAGCGCGGTCCAAATGGACGGATCGACTGGAATACCCCTGGAAACCTTCTACTCCATGCTCGCCCGGCTCGTTCCGGATCAAGGCCATCGGAGGGCGCCTTGGGACGCGGTCCCTTGGAGGCCCCGAATCCACCTCCTTCTTTTCGTGCACCGGGTGACGGGCCTGGCGCCGGGCCTCTACGCGTTGGTTCGGGACCCCGTGAAGGTCCCTGAGCTCAAGAACGCCCTGACGGGGGGGTTCAAATGGTTGAAGCCGGATTCCTGCCCGGCGGGCCTGCCTTTTTTCCAACTCCAGGAGGGGGACGTCCGGGGCTTGGCCGCGGAGCTTTCCTGCGGCCAAACGATCGCGGGGAACGGCGCCTTCAGCCTGGGCATGTTGGCGGAATACCTGGAGAGCCTGGTGGTTCACGGCACCCCGTTTTACCGCAACCTTTTCTGGGAATCGGGTTTGGTGGGCCAAGCGCTTTACCTGGAGGCGGAGGCGGCCGGACTCCGGGGGACCGGGATCGGCTGTTTCTTCGACGACCCGGTCCACCAGGCCTTCGGCCTCAAGGGGAAGGAATGGCAGAGCCTTTACCATTTCACCGTGGGCACGCCGGTCGAGGACGGTCGGTTGAGGACCCTGGACCCCTACGCCGTTTCATAGGGGTCGAAGGGACCCGACAAACGACCTGCGCGGAAAACCGTTCTCAAATTGATCGCCGCGCCGGATCGCCGTGGATGGAGGTTGAACCGCGCGCCGCACTTGGGGATGATGGTCCATCAATCTACGCGAGGTGAATGATGGTGAAGGCCAAACGGGGAATCAGCCGCCGGAAATCAGCCCGGCGCACGTCGGCGTCCAAGATCGGCGGCAAGCGCCAAGGCGACCGCCGTCTCGGCGACCGCCGCGAGAAAAAATAGTCGGGTCGGCGGCCTCCATCCGTCAGGTGGATAACTGGAATCCCAGCCCGAAATACTCGATCCGTTCCGTGAAGAACTGGCTGTAGGGCAGGGGGCCGGTGTAGTACTCCAGCGTGCAGCTCCACCGCCTCCTCCTGCGGTCGCTTTCCTCGGTGGGCCCGATCTCGAAACCGGCCTTGAAATCAAGACCCGTGATGACGGCGTCGTTCTTCGAGGTTTTGGCGTCGATCGCGGCGACCCAATGGGCGTCCCGTCCCGGCGGGAGGTGGAAGAACCCCATGGGTGACCTGAATTCCAACCCGCTGTGGAAAACCCAGGGCTTCAGTTCCTCCGGGTACCTCGCGAAATACCATTCCCCGCCCGCATAAAGCCGGAATTTTCCGATGTCCCGGGATAGGAGCAATTCGGATGACTCGTAACTGAGGTTCGCCCGGGGCACGGGAAACCCCACCAGGAACCTGTCCCCCAGGTGGGAGCTTTGGTGGTAGACCCGGAGGCGGGCGGAGGTCTTCCCCGACCGCCAGGTCAGCGGGATCCCCACGAAATAGTCGTTATTGAGGAGTTCCTTCGACAGGGTATCCATCTTGAACTGGGCGAAGACCCCGGCCGACAGCCCCCATTGCCATTGGGCCCCGTCGGGCCCGTGGCTCCACCGGTAAAAACCCAAGTGCTCCCCGAAACCCAGGAGGACAACCGGGGCGTTGAAACCCTTCGTCGAGACCCAAAGGTAGTTCAGGGTGCTGCGGATCTCCTTGGGGTCGGAGAAGAGCGGGACGAAAACATCCCCCTGGGGGAACGACTCGCCGGCCAGGACGCGGCCTGGGGGCGGGAGGAGCAGGAAGAGCAGCGGGATGAGGAACCGGAACGCCTTTTTCGACCCCATGGGAAACTCCAAGCGGTTGACCTGATCCGGGGATCCGTGGGGCCCCGAGGTTAACGCGGGTCGCCGCCCTTGTGGGAAGCGCCCCTTCCATACTGTCAGGTTCCGGGGGGAACGGGGCGACTATCGGAGGTTTACGTCCCTCGGGTCCGTCCCGGGGCGTTTGGATTCCCATAATGATCGGGATCGCCCCACCCTATAAGCCCAGTTGGCAACCCAGGCCGATCGAAGTGACCTTGTCCTCGAAATATTGGCTGAACGGAAGACGGCCGGCATAGAACTCCGCGGTGAAGCTCCAGCTTCTTCCGGCTCGGTTGGAGCCCGCGATCGGGCCGTACTCGACGCCGGTCTTGAAGTCGAATCCCGTATTCACCCCGTGCTCCTGGGTGGTTTTCGTGTCGACCCCGACCACCCATTCGGCCCTTCGGCCCGCGGCCAGGTGGATGAAGCGCAGCGGCGCCCTGTATTCCAACCCGCTGTGGGATACCCAAGGTTTGAGCTCCGGGGGATAACGGGCGAACAGCCACTCGCCGCCCGTGTAGAGCCGCCAGGCGCCGATTTCCTGGGAGACGACCAGTTCGGAGGATTCATAGCTGAGGTTGACGCGGGTCACCTGGTGGTCCAGGAGAAACTCATCCCCGAGGTGGGAACTTTGGTGGTAGACCCGGAACCGGGCGGAGGTCCGGTTGAGCCGCCACGTGAGGGGCAGCCCCACGAGGTAATCCGCGTTCAGGAGGTCGTCCGAGAAGGTATGCATGTTGAACTGGGCGAAGATCCCCCCGGTGACGCCCACTTGCCAGGATTCACCCGGGTGGGAGCCGCTCCAACGGAAGAGCCCCAAATGATCGCCGACCCCCACCATGACGAGGGCGGTCTTGGTCCGCGCGGAGGAGGTCCAGACGTAGTCGACCGAAGTCCTGATCTCCTTGGGGTCGGCGAAAAGCGGGTTGAAGACATCGCCCCGCGGGAGGGTTTCCCCGGCCGCGGACCGGGTGAGGATCGAAAACAGGACGAGCGCGGCGCGGAGGGTGAGGCGGGATTCCTTCTTCGGGCCCAAGGGAAACTCCGAGTGGGTGGAATGTTCCGGAGTTTGGCGAGGCCCCGAATTCGACGTTGGACGCTCCCCGTGATGGGGAGCCGCATCCATACTGCCAGGTTTGAAGGGAGGAATTACGACTTTCGGTTATTTCTTCCAGAAGGACGATGGATGGGACCTGGCTCCCAATTTGATTGGGACGCGCCAACGGCCCCCCGCCGGTCAAATCGACTGGTCCCGTCTGGGAAGACCGGGCATCGGTTGACCGGATGCAGGTGGACTCATATACTTCGCTCAACGGATGAATGGAGTGTCAAAATGGGTTGCCCCGGTCGGAAACTCTGGTTGGTGGTTTCACTCCTCGCGGCCTTTTCGGCGGCCTGGCTCCAAGCGGCGACGGGGGTCACTGAAACCACTTTTGAAAACCACCGGTGCCTGGTGGTGGGGAAGCCGGGTCTCCCGGCCGACGCGCCGGTGGTGTTCATCCTGCACGGCTTCGCCGCCAACGCCGACGATCTGCTGTCCCTGTGCCGCGATCTCCGCGTCCCCCCCTGCCTCTTCGTCCTACCCGACGCCCCCCTCTCGCTTCCGGGCTATCCCCCGGGGGCCTGCGCCTGGTATGTGTTTCCCCGGGACGACCGGAATGAAATCACGGCGAGCCGTGACTACCTTTTGAGGGTCATGGATCATTTCTTGGGAGGGGCCGCCTCCCCGACCGGCCGGGCGGGGAAGGCGAAAGCCAGGCCCGCCATTCTCCTCGGCTTTTCCGAGGGCGGCGTCATGGCGTTGGAAGGTGGGCTCCATTACCCGGGAAAGATCGCGGCCCTGGTCTGCATGAGCGGCTATCTGCCGAATCCGAAAGCCACGTTGACCGGAACAATCGCCCCCTTGAAGACCCCGATCCTCCTGCTCCACGGCCTCGCGGATCCCACCGTACCCGTGGAACGCTGTATGGACGCCGCGGCGGCCCTGGACCAAAAGGGATATCGCCCTTATCTCAAGCTGTTCCGGATGCCCCACACCATCACCGCGGAATCCCTGGCGGCCGCCTCCCGCTTCATCCGGGAGGTCCTGGAGCACCGACCCCTGACGGGCCGGCGTTACGCGGCGCCCGTCGATGGAATGACCGCGACCCGGCCTTAGCCCCGGGCTTTTCCGGCCTCTTGAATCGTCAGCGTCAACCCATAAGTCTTCTTTTGACCCTTCCTCCAAACCCAAGGCTTGTCCGCCTTTTCGCCGCCCGTCACGAAGGCGTGCAGGTAGGGCGTCCATTGGCGGTTGTCCTGCAGGACCGTCAAAAGCCCCGGCGCCTCCATCCCCAATCCCAAGCCCTTGAGTTGTTTCGAGGGGCCCAACCTCAAGGAGCCGGACTTCGCCTCGGCGAGTCGGTTGTCCTTGGGGGCCGGGACAGGAATGGTTCCCTTCAAGGGACCCAATCGGTAGGCACCGCCCCGCCAATCCTTATAAGGAAGGTTTACCACCATACGGATATGGATGGCCTTCACGGTTTCGAGGGGTGTCAGGGTGAACTTGAAGTGGATCCCCGCGGGGTCGGCCTGGATGGAGGTCTGGAGGCCTACCCACTTCTTCTTGGGTTGGAGACCGCGGGCCGGGCCCGCGAAAGGAAATGTGGGTAACCCATTCTTCTTTGCCCCAGAACCGGAGGTTCTGGGGTCAACAGGTTGAATGGGTACCCGGCCACCGGTGACCAGGGGAATGACGCCGTTGAACCGCTGGTCGCCCAGCTTGTCCGAAAGGGCGTTCTTGGCCCAACCCTCGGTGAAGATTTCGGGCGCCAGGAAGGCGATCAACTTGCCCCCGCGCCGGAGGTTCACCGTCCCGTTTTTGAGGAGTTCGACGGCGGTGGATGGGTTCGTTTTGGGTTTCATGGGGCCTCCCAGGAATGGTCCATATGTTATCCATCCAGGCCCCAAGCGTGGCGGCTAACCGGCTGAAAATCGGGCCTTGTTGCCAAGAAGGTTGGCTGCCTTTCCCCTTTTGACCCGTCCATGACAACCCTTTGACAAAACCATGACAACCGGTTTAGGGACCGGCGATACCCTTTTGATGGTAATCGGTAAAAGGGTTTACCTCCCCTTGGGAGGACATGAATTCTTGTCTAAAGGCAAGCCTTGAGCCAAGTAATCGACTTTTACGGCGGGACTCCCATGACTGAGCTTACCCTCAACGAATACGAACTTGTCTGCAAAGGTTGCGGCCAGAGCGCGATGCAAGTCGCCCAAGCTCCGCGTTTGACGAAAGCCCCCTTTGGGGGCCTTCTCAAGGCTTTGGTCCAATGCGGGGCCTGTGGCCGCGTCAGCAGCGTCGTCCGCTCCGTCACGGAACTCGATATCAACGTGGGTCGATACTCGTCCCAGCCCTCCTTTTCCAAGTCTGGCCCATTCTATTCAGGGCCGGAACGGAACTCCACGGCCTCGTGAAAACAAGGTACAGGTACTTGGGCTTGCCCGATCGGGGCAGGCCGGTCCAGTGGGACGAAGAGCCGTTATCGGCGGAAATCTCGTATGGGGTGGAACCCGTGAGGAATTTCAAGGTGGAGGTGGGCCGACTCCCTCTCCGTTCGGATGTCGCCCTGGTGTCCGTGCGGGGTTTCCTGGACGCCACCACGGTGGGGGAATTCGACCAATCCCTCCAGGGCCTCCTGAACGCGGGGAAGTATAAGATCGTCGTGGACCTGTCGGACGCCCACTACATCTCCAGCGCGGGTTGGGGTGTCTTCATCGGGGAGATCGGCCGGATCCGCGGGAACAAGGGGGACCTGGTCCTGACGGGCCTCAACGAGGAAATCGAGAACGTGTTCAAACTCCTCGAGTTCAACTCGATCCTGAAGGTTTTCCGGGATGTCGAGTCGGCGGTGACGGACGGCTTCGGGAATAATTAATCAATTGGTTCATTAGGCCCCTATTGACGTGTTTTTGTCCTAGGAGAGGCGAGCCGCTGGTTCGCCCATTATTTTTGTGATTTTCCATGGATGACCGCCGGGTCGCCCCCATCAAATAATTCATTCCTGCCTGAACGAAAACCTAGGGGCCGATTCCGGGCCCATGACCCGCAAAAACCCCTTATTTCGTCATGATCGACCCCATGTTCCTGGGACCCGCGTGTATTCGTGGATGTTATAGTGTCCCCTGATCTTGGACAGGATTCCCAGGCAGGGATAACCGCGCCACTTCCATGACGAACGACAACGCCCCCCAACGCCTGATGTGGGTCCTTCTTTTGGACCTTTTTTTGGTCCTGGTGGCCTTCGCGGCCTTCCGCCGATCCTGCGTCCGCGCCGTCACCCCCGCCGACACCGCCCTGTCCGGGGGGGTCCTGACGGTCACCGGCCTGGACCCGGGACCGGACAAGGGTTTCAAGGTCGGGGACCGGATCTTGGCCATCGACGGCCAGCCGATCGAGAGCCCCCGCCAACTTGAGTTCTTCACCAACAACCTTCCCATCGGCGACACCCCGACCTACCGCCTGGAGCGGTCCGGAGTCCCCCTCGACCTGAAGGCGCCCCTCGTCCGGTTCTTCAACCTCCGCTACCTGCTGGTCCAAAGCCTGGTGGGAAGCCTCTTCCTCTTCATCGGGCTCCTCCTCTACGTGAAACGCCCGAAGGACCCGGTGGCGGTCTTGCTGCATTGGGATTTCCTCCTGGTCGGCGTCATGGCCATGACCACGCCGGGGCGTTTCGCCCCCCCCTACACGGGGTTGAGCCGCCTGGTGGACTGGGTCTTCGCGGCGGGGGGCGGGCTTTTCCCCGCGATCTTCCTCCACTTCGGCCTGGTTTTCCCGCGCCGACGGGTGTCCGAGGCTTTCCTTCGGCGCTACCTATGGGTCCTTTACGCCGTGGCCTTGGCCCTGTCGGTTTGGGTGGGGTTCGTGACGGTGGGGTTCGGGCACCCGGCCTTCCCGGATGGGTTCGCCCGGTTCACCGCCGCCTACTCGGCCTCCCGTTGGTTCCTCACCTTCTGCGTACTGGCCTCCGTGTTGCTCCAGATCCTCTCGAGCTTCAAGGCCTCCGGGGACGTGGAACGGCGCCAGATGAACTGGATCCTCCTGGGCCTGGGCACGGGGCCTTTGGTCTGGTTGGCCGCCTGGCAGGTGCCCATCCTGGCGGGGGTCCCGCTCCAACTGCCGGAGGAATACGCCCTGGCGTCCCTGGCCACGGCGCCGGTGGCGTTCGCCATCGCCATCATCCAATACCGGCTCCTGGACGTGGACTTGGTGCTCCAAAAGGGGATGGTTTACGCGTCCATGGCGGCCGCCGCGGGGGTCTTTTGGGTGGTCACCCACTCGGCCCTGGCGGCGGTGACGGCCGCCGTGTTGGTGAACCTACTCTTCGAGGCCCAGGAGCGGGAACGGCTGAACCGCATGAAGTCGTATTTCGTGTCGGGGGTGTCCCACGACCTGAAGACGCCCCTCACGGGCATCAAGATGTACACCCAGATGCTGCGGGACGGGGACCGGACCAGTCCCGCGAAGCAAAGGCGCTACCTCGGCATCATCGAGGGCGAGACCGACCGGCTCACCCGGTTGATCGACAACGTCCTGAACTTCTCGAGGATGGAAAAGGGACGTCGGGAGTACCGGTTGGACGTGGTCGAGGTGAACCGCCTGGTGAGGGATTCCCTCCGGTCCATGGCCTACCCCCTCCAGGCCGGGGGCTTCACCTTGAGGAAGGCCTTCCGCCGGGGACCGCTCCCGATCCGGGGGGACGCCGACGCCTTGTCCGAGGCGGTGGGAAACCTGGTGGCCAACGGGTTAAAGTACTCCGGCGGCCAGAAGCGCCTCGCCGTCTCGACCCTGCTGGAGGAAGGTTGGGTGGGGATCCGGGTGCAGGATTGGGGAATCGGCATCTCGCCCGAGGAGCAGGGGAAGATCTTCGAGCCGTTTTTCCGGTCCACGGACCCTTTGGCCCATTCGGTGGGCGGCGTGGGCCTGGGACTCGCCCTGGTCAAGAACATCGTGGACGCCCATGGCGGCCAGGTGGACGTCCTGAGCGTGCCGGGTCAGGGCAGCGTGTTCACCCTATGGTTTCCGGGCCTGGAGGAGAAGGCATGAAGCGGATCTTGATCGTCGAGGACGACCCGGCCATCCTGTCGGGACTCCGCATCTCCCTGCAGGAGGAGAACTACCAGGTCCTCCCGGCGGACGACGGCCTTAAGGGCTACGAGCTGGCCCGTAAGGAAAACCTGGACCTCATCATCCTGGACCTCATGCTCCCCGGCAAGAACGGCCGGGAGATCTGCTCGGACCTCCGTAAGGCCGGCGTCGAGACGCCCATCCTCATGCTCACCAGCAAGAAGCTGGAGACCGACAAGGTGTTGGGGCTGGAGATGGGGGCCGACGACTACGTGACCAAGCCCTTCAGCGTGCCCGAGCTCAAGGCGCGCATCAAGGCGCTGCTCCGGCGCCGCAGCCCGATCCGCAAGGAGCTGGAGGACGTGGCTTTCGGGGACCTGAGGGTGGATTTCCGCCGCCAGGAGGCCTACCGGGGCTCGAAGGCCCTGAAACTGAGCGCGAAGGAATTCGCCGTCCTCCAGTATTTCCTCCAGCGCGAGGGGGAGAAGGTCACGCGGGAAATGCTCCTGACCGATGTCTGGGGTTACGAGGTGCAGCCCACCACCCGCACCGTGGACAACTACATCCTGTCCCTCCGCAAGAAGATCGAGAAGGACCCGGCGGAGCCCAGGCACCTCGTGACCCTCCATGCCTCGGGTTATAAGTTCGTGAAGGACCCCGGTAAAAAAAGCGAAATGAATCCCCAAGGCGAAAAAAGCAAAGGCTGACGGCCCAAAACCAGTTCACCACAATGGGCCCCATGGTCACCATGGCCTCAATGGAACGACGAGAGTTGGATCTCCGGGAAATGCCTTCGACTTCTATTCTCCGGGCGAATCCATTGGGCCCCTCGTGTCCATTGTGGTGATTGGGTGTGGTTAGGTCGGCCTGAAGTTTGACCCGCCTTTGACAAGAGGATGACAACCGAAATGACCCCTCCCGATAACATCCTCCCGTCGGAACAAAACGCGGGAGGAAGTCACGATGAAGTCGCTCAAGGTGGTCTGGGGCAGGGCGGCGCGGGAGCAAAGGGCCTTGATCCTCCAGGGGGCGGAGCCGAGCAAGGTCGAACTGGTCGAGAAGGCCCAGACGTACCTGACCACGCTCCAGGCGCCGTTCTTCTACGAATCGCCCGACGGCTGGTTCACCAAGACCACCTGGAACCAGTGGGGCGAGGGCGTGGAACTCTCGGCGCGGGTGGATTTCGAGGGCGGCTTCTTGGTCATCATGGATATCAAGGAACGGATGATCCAGCGGCGTTGGACGGCCCTCCGGTTCGGTTGAGGGGTGGCCGCCTCGCCGCGGGCCTTTTCCTCGCCGCGGCGTGCCTCGGGGCCCAGACCCCGACCCCGACGGCCCCGTCCAAATGGGAAACCCTCCCCATCGCGGCCTACGACACCGACACGGGTTACGGGCTGGGGGTCAAAACCTTCCTGCTGAACCGGCTCCAGCGCCAAGAATCGTTGGACGTCATCCTTTTCGCCAGCACCAAGGGGGAACGCTGGGCGAAGGTGGTGGTGTCCCACCCGGACTTCGGGACGCGCGAAGGGACCATCTTTCCCCTGGCCCTTGACCTGAAGGTGGATTACGACCGGATGACCCACAGCCATTTCTACGGCGTGGGGAACAGGTCCAAATCCTCGGATTTCGAGACCTTCAACAAGGAACCCCTTCTCGTCGAGGGGACCGCCAGCCACGCCTTCTCCCATCGGATCCTCCTCCAGGCCGGATTGCGCTACCGTTGGGTCCGGAATTCGCGGTTCGTCGCGGGCGGACTTCTGGAGACCCTGGGGGGGGGCAGCGCGGGCTTGGTCCAAGGGGCGAGCGCCTTCCTGAACCTCCGGTACGACACGCGGGATTCCTACCTGGTCCCCACCCGGGGGTGGGTCCTGGAGGGCGAGTGGGAAGATTCGCCCGGGGGCGCCCTCGGGGACGAGTCCGATCGGGAATCCACCTTGACCGTCCGCCGGTATTTCCGACTGCCGGTCCTCCGGACCGTGTTGGCCCTCCGGGCCCGGCTCCAGGACCTATCGGGGCAAGGCCTTCCGGTCCAAACCCTCCTTTCCCTGGGCGGCGGCGACACCCTCCGGGGATACGCCCAGGACCGTTTCCTCGGGACCGCCTCGGCTTTGGCGAACCTCGAACTGAGGTTTCCCTTGGTGGGTCGATTGGGGGCCGTGGCGGGATACGACGCCGGAAAGGTTTGGGACGGCCTCCGGAAGGCCAACCTGGGGGATTGGCCGGGGAACCCCGACCTGGGCCTGCGGTTCTATATGCACACCTTCATCGTCCGTCTCGACCTGGGATTGGGCCGGGAGGGGACGGGTTTATACCTGAACTTCGACCAGATACTGTGACAAGGCGCGGTGATTCGAATTATATTGTTGTCTGATTTCTTGTGCGAAATTCACCCGCCCACCCCAAGCCGGAAAAGGATGGAATGAGATGAAGCGATGTCTCCCGCTCGTCGCGGTCCTGCTGGCCTCACTCGCCGTCCCCGCGTTTGCCGAGCCCGTGGCCACGCCGACTGCGACGCCCCCAGCCGCTGGACCCGTCCAAAGCACGATCCGGATCCCCATCGACCTCGAACAGGGCTCCAGCGGACATCGGGTGAATGGGGTGCGCCCTTTCCAGGCGGCCGTCAAGATCGGGCCGGCCCTGGACATCCAGGGTTGGCAGTTTGAGCCTGCCTGGGTCCTCCTGAAATATCCCGCTGGGGCCTGGAAGGGCGGGGCCGGCCTGCGGGCCTCCAAACTGTTCTGGGAACCCGACGGCCGCCGGGTGGGCGTCCGGCTGACGCTGGACGGGTCCTATTTCGGTGGATCGGACTTGACGGCCCAGTTCGGCCCGGTCCTGGACCTGAACGGCCTTTTGCGATTGGGGTTCCTGGGGGGGATTGGGTCGAAACCCAACGATCATTTCGTGGGCATGACCACCGTGGGGGTGGACCTGGTTTCCTGGAGCAAGCTGTTGGTCAAGGCCAAGCCGACGCCGGGCCCTTTTCATGATGTGAACTACTGAGGCGACCTAGACCATTTAACACAGGGACCACAGGGACAGCCCCACGGTCCTATAATTCCGATCGCGCCTGGGGCGTGGTCCTTGTGTTGAAACTGAGGGTGAAAGGACGTTGCCATGCCGAAGACCGGACTTGTCATCAGCGGGGGAGGCACCAAGGGGGCCTTCGCGGTGGGGGCGTTGGAGTACCTCCGGAAGGTGAAAGGCATCCAATTCGACCTGGTGATCGGCACCTCCACGGGGGCCCTCATCACGCCCCTGCTGGTGACCGACGAGATCGACGCCCTCAAACAGATCTACTGCAGCGTGGATACCCCCACCCTCCTGACCAAGATGGACGCGCTGGACGCCTTCACCAAGGGCTACCTTTTCAACAGCGACGGGTTGAGTTCCATCATCCAAAACGCCATCACCCCCGGCCGGTGGGCCGCTATCCAGGCCTCGCCGAAACAGATGTGCGTGACCGGGGTGAGTTTCCAGTCGGGCAACACCACCTATTTCCACACGGGCCCCTCCCTGAACGTGCCCCCCGGGGCCGTGGCCTACCCCATCACGTCCGGCAAGACCCTCATGCAGGCCATCGCCGCCTCGGCCAACGAGCCCTGCTTCACCCCCTCGATCCGGATCCCCGAAACCGGGGGGGAACAGTATTGGGACGGGGGGGTGCGGGACTACGTGGGCATCACCACGGCCCTGATGAACGGCGTGGAGGAACTGTACGTCATCATCCTCTCGCCTGAGGCCAACCCCTACCAGGACAAGGACTTCAACTCCCTCGACCAGGTCCTGATGCGCACCATCGCCCTGTTGTCCGACGAGGTGGGGGACTCGAACCAGCGCTACGCCCGCCAGGTCGGAGGGGCGGTCCTCTACCTGAATTCCCTCCAACAATACCTAGGCGGCCTCCCGGGCGCGGACAAGGCCAGGATCGCGGCGGCATTCCAATCGGTCCCCGACCCCAACCAACCCGGCGCAAGCCTGGCCAACCCGTTCAGCGGGTTCAACCTCAAAAGGAATCCCGTCATCATCCGCCCGGACCACTCCCTGGCCGACAATTCGTTGGAGTTCGGCAAGGGACAGATGGCCGGCATGATCGATATTGGATACGCCAAGGCCCAGTCCGTGGTGGCATAACCAGGGGACTGGAAAGGGGCCGCCGATGGAACAGGTTCAACGCCGCCCCATGACGATGCCCTGGGAAATGTATCGAGCGAACGCGCCCAATTGCCGGATGTGCCTATCGACGGTCCTCTTTCCCAGGACGGCGAACTCGACGACTCCCAGCAGGAAGGATTGCGCGGATATGATTTGGGCGAGGGCGGCCACATCGACGTCGGGACGGATCCGACCGGCTTTTTGGAACGCCTTGAGCCGGGACACCAGGAGTTTCGAGACGCGGTACTTATCCCCGATGGATCGGGCGAAGGTGGGGTCCGCCATCACCCGATGGAACCCCACCCGGACGAAGCGCGGGTTTTGGGTGTCCGAGTCGTAACGCGTCCTGAGGTAATTGAAGACCTCCTCCTCGACGTCCAGGCCCGGGGGGTAGACCTCAAACGATATCTTTTCGGCGAACTTAATGATCAACGCCGAAAACAAGCCGGCCTTGCTCACGAAGTACCGTTGAATGAGCGAATCGTTGAGGCCGGCCCGTTGGGAGATGGCCTTCGTCGTGGCCGCGTCGAATCCGACCTCCGAAAACACCTCGAGGGCCGCGTCCATGAACTTTTGGATGCTGTCGGCGCGGTTGCGCCTTTTCGCGGTCCCCGGTTTCAGCGGGCGCGGGAGGCGGGTCTTGGAGGAGGCTGGCATGAAGACTTCCTTCCGGGGGCCCGGTTTTGGGGGGCCTCGGGCTGAGGCCGGGTTTACTTTCCCGATTCGACTCTGGAGTGAAACAGGGTACCCGGGGAGAGGGGCCCTTGCAAGGCGTCCCGCCCCGGTACCGCCGCCCATGGGGAACCCAAAGGCCTTCAACAGGATGATGAAAAAGTCGAACTGAGGGGACTTTCCCCCCTAAAAGAATCGGTTGGGGGACGACCCGTTTTCCAGAGTCGATTAGGAACAATCTAAAAGTAGGGTCGTGCCGTACTTACGAATCATCCCCCCAAAGACCGGGGTATTCCCGGCGGGCCGCTCGGACCGCGTGGCCGCCGACTCGCCTTGCGAAAAAACGTTTACGCTCGGGTCGTCGGCGGGGCCAAAACACTTATTAAGCGCCCTGTTGAACAATTAAACGATTGACTGAATCACCGGCCTGGAGTTTAATCCACATGTATGTATTTGAATACATACATGTGGGCTTGGCCGGCGGGGGCTCCCCGATCCATCCCCGCTTCATTCGTGGGTGGCCCCGGTCCTCCCATCACCTGGATCAACCAAACGGCCGTGTTGGTACCCCGCCGAACGGACCCGTGGGCGGATCGCTTAAATGTGGGGAGGCGGCTTGAAATGCGCGCATTCAAGGGGCCGAAGAAGGCCTGTTTGAATAAAAACGTGTTCGACCGGCTCGGGCGCATCCTCGATTTCAGGGGGCTGGAACGTTCCCTGGTGGAGGCGTTGCCTTCGGGGTCCTGGAGCGGTGAAGGGGATTTCCGCCCCTTCACCCTCGTCAAAATCGCGTTCCTGCGCCGTTGGTACGGCCTCACGGAGGAGCGCGTCCTGGAGGAAATCCGGGACCGACGCAGCCTGGAACGCTTCGTGGGCGAGGGCGTCTGGAACCCGCGCCTCGACGCGGAGGCGTTAAGGAAATTCGAGGACGAACTCCGGAAGGCCGGGGTTCTCGACGCCATCCTGAAACGTGTCGATGATGAGATCGATCGGGCCGGCTACCGCTTGACCCGGGGCTACGCTTTGGATCCCTGCTTGGTCGGACCGGGTGGCGTCCGCGCGAAGTGGGGTACGGGCCCCGCGGAGCCGTAGGCCGTGGGTTCCTTCGATGGGATTGAATCGTTGATGGGACGGGTAACGGCCCCCGGGCGGTTTCCCGATCAAAAAACGGCTGGGTGGCATTGGCCGTAAACGAGGACTGGATGGAGACCGTCAAAACCCCGAGTTTGAACCCCTTGGACTATTACCGCCTGCCCTGGTCCCTGACCGACAACGCGGTAACCTGGTTCGAGGTCACCTCCCAGTGCAATTTGGCCTGCGAAGGCTGTTATCACGAGAACATCCTGAACGGCCACAAGACCCTGGCCCAGGTCGACGAGGAATTGCTGGTCTACAAGTCCCTGCGCAAAAGCGACTGCATGAGCATCGCCGGTGGTGAACCGCTGGTCCACCCGGATATCGTCGAGATCGTCCGGAGGATCAAGCGGGGAGGGTGGAAACCCATCCTGAACACCAACGGCCTGGCCCTCACGCCCGAACTCCTCAAGGAACTCAAGCGGGCCGGGGTGTTTGGATTCACCTTCCATATCGACACCTCCCAGGGCCGGAAGGACTCACATGCCCGTACGGAACCCGAGCACAACGTCCTCCGCGAAAAGTTCGCCAAGATGCTGGCCGCGGAAGGGGGGGTCTGCTGCGCGTTCAACCAGACCGTCTCCAGCGAGACGATCGACCAGATCCCGGAGGTGGTCCGGTGGGCGTCCCAATACCCGGATATCGTGAATACGATGGTCTTCATCCTTTTCCGGTCCCCCGCCATGTCGTCGAACTTCTCCTTCCAGGCCCTGGGCCAGCCGGTGGATTTGTCGGGACCCTATAAGCCGACGGTCTGGGGCGGCCTGAGGAACGTCTCCACGGATGAATTGATCGGGAGGATCCGGGAAGCCGATCCCCTCTATGAACCCAGCGCATACCTCAACGGGACCGTGAACCCCGCCCAGATCAAGTGGACCCTTGCGGCGCGGATCGCCAACAAGTCCAGGACACTCGGCTATGGGACCCCCAAATTCATGGAACTTGTCCAGACGGTCCACCACATCGCTACCGGGCGTTGGTTGAGCTATGGGCATCCCCGTATGCTGGGGACCGGACGCGGCGCCATGCTGGCCGCCGGGTTGTTCGACCCGGGTATGCGCAAGGCGGCCTGGCGGTTCCTGAAGAACCCCGCGAACTGGTTCCGGACGGCCTACTTCCAGACCTTCGCCATCATCCACCCGGTGGACGTCCTGTCGGATGGGCGGATGGATATGTGCGACGGTTGTCCCGACATGACGGCCCATGAGGGGAAACTCTATTGGAGCTGCCGATTGGAGGAGATCAAGAAGTTCGGGACCTTCGTGACGGCGGTTCCAGTCAAGTCCCCGGGTGAAAAGAAGGCGAAGGTGAGCGCCAATTAACCCTTCGAGGGAGAGGGGGCGCGGACGCCCGAAGGCGCCCCATATCGGAGAAACCATGGATCGGAAACCGGTGGCGTTGGTGACGGGGGCCACCTCCGGGATCGGCTTGGCGGTCGTCAAACGGCTCGCCCAAGGGGGATTCCGTGTTTGGGCGGGGTACCGGGACCGGGGGAAACTCGCGGGCCTGGGGAGCCTCGCGAGGCGGGGGCTCCAGGTGGTTCCCATCCGCCTGGATGTGGACCTTCCCGGGGATGTCCGCCGAACGGCCCGGACGGTTCTCCGCCGTGAGGGCCGGATCGACGTCCTGGTCAACAACGCCGGATTCGTGATGGCCGGGTTTTGGGAGGATCAATCGGACCGGGACTTGAAGGCCCAGTTCGAGACCAACTTTTTCGGGATGGCACGGATGTGCCGGGAGGTGTTGCCCGCCATGCGAGGGGCGGGAAAGGGGACCCTGGTCAACATCGGCAGTATGTCCTCCACGCTCGTGTTGCCGGTGTTGGGGCCCTATTCGGCGAGCAAGGCCGCCGTGGACGCCCTCACCGAGTCCCTCCGGTACGAGTGCCGGCCCTACGGGATCAACGTGCTACAGGTCAACCCCGGGGAGACCCGGACGGGTATTGTCGGGTCCACCCGAAGGGCTTCCATGGCCTTGAGCCCCCGATCCCCCCATTCGCCCTACAGCAGGGCATTTGACCGTTTGGCCCGTTCCCGCATGGATTCCGGCGTGGAACCCGGCCGGGTGGCGGAAGCGGTTTGGCGTGCCGTCATGAACCGGGCGCCCAAACGGAAGTATCTCGTCACGTTTGAAAGCCGCGTCGTGACTGCGCTGAAGGCGGTCCTGCCGGGTGCCGTTTGGGAACGGTTGTTGCGCCTGGTATTGGGTTGGGGAAGCATCGTTCCGAGCCGGATCCGAAAATGAGTTCGGGCCGAAAAAAGTGTTTTATCCCCATGGCCCTTTCCGTGGCCCTCCTGTGCCAGGCGTCCGGCCCCGGATGGACCCTGTCCGAACCTGGGCCTCCCCCTCCGGAAGCGTCGGGGTCCAGCCCGAAAGGGGAGACCTCCCGGGGAAACACGCCGCGGTTCCATGTCCTGCCGGTCCCGTTGGCATCCTATAAGGACACCTACGGCTTCATCGGCGGAGTCGGCTTGGTCCTCTATGATCCCCACACCCAGACCCGGTTCTCCGCGAGCGCCAACACCAATTTCGACGAGTACTTCAAATACCGGATGAGGTTCGAGTGGATCAAACCGGAGGTTTGGATCCTCGACGCGGACGGTTACCTGGGGAACGACCTGCAAGCCTATTACGGGGAAGGGGACGACACCCCGCTCCGTCATGTGACCCATAAGTCCACGTTAAACGGGTCGAAAATAACGGCGCTGATCCACTCAGGGGATAACCTGTACATCGGACCCTCGTTCGAATACCGTTTCCGGAAATGGGACGAGGACGGCGTGTGGGACCCCGCCGTTTTCGGAAACGAGTCCGAATGGCGGATCGGCCTCCAGAACCGCTGGGAAGGGCGGGACAACATCGTGGAACCGTCGCGGGGGCATTTCGCCGAGTTGGACGTTTACGCCCTCCCGAAATCGGGGGAAAACGGCTTGGGGGCCGGGGTCCTCCAGGTGGAAGGCGATTGGCGGGGGTATCGGCCCCTCTGGCGCGACGGCATCCTGGCGGTCCGGGTCAACGCGGGCAATTCCTGGGGGAACCCGTCCTACTCCTACCGGCGGGCCCTGGGGGGAACCGTCCAATTGAGGGGTTTCAAGTCCAACCGTTTCCGGGGCAAGCGGTTCTACGTCGCCCAAGCCGAGACCCGAATCCGCGTTTGGAGGTGGTTCGGGGTGGACACGGGGTTCGACCTCGGCGACGTCACCGACGGCCGATTGGGAGCCCCCCAATGGAGTTATCAGGCCGGGTTAAAAACAGATCTTTTGGCCAAATTCGGGCTGGTGGTACGGGTGGATTGGGGATGGTCCAAGGACAGCCGGAATTTCTTCTTCAACACGTTTGAGCCGTTTTGAACCGCTGGATTTCTGATTATCATGGGGGAAGGCTGGAAATGGCCGTCGAAAGGGCGAGGTGGTGGATGCGGGAAACCGTCGAGGCGATCGGGAGGAGCCGTCCCGAGGGAACAGGAAATAAACCGGAACGGCAGGTCCCGACCCCTTCAAGGGGATGGACCGACCGGTTGCATCCCGCCGAGAAAATCACATCCGCCCTTTTCCTCGCGTTCGCGCTGTCGGGCTTTTTCGCCCAAAGCGTCGGCCGGCCGTTCGGCCCTGTAAGCCTGCGGCTCTCCGCGCTTTACGGCGTCCTGTGGCTGGTTTGGATATCGTGCGTGGCCCACATCGGGCCGCGACAACCCCGCGGGCTCCGTTTCCTCCGGAACGTCGGCCCTTGGTTGGCGGTCATGTTGGCCTATAACCTGGTCCGCTACCTGATCCCGGCGCTCCACCCGGCCCGGATGGACCTTTTCCTCCGGCGGGTGGAAATCAACTGGGGGATGGGCGCCGACGGGTGGGTCCACGCCCTCATGGGCCACCCGGCCTGGACCGATTTTTTCTCGGCGGTCTACCTGGCCCTGTTCGCGTGGATGGTCGGCTACGCCTTCCACTACGCGTACACCAGCCAACGGCACCAACAGCGGTTCATGATGGGTTTTGTCCTGATCTACGTCGGTGGGTTCATGGGGTACGTGCTTTGCCCCGCGACGGGTCCCCGGTACGCCTTCCCGGAAGAATGGGCGTGGCTCTCGGGCGGGCTCCTTTACGCGGCCTGCAACCGGGCCGTGGCGGGCATGGGGGCGAAACTGGACGTCTTCCCGAGCCTTCACGCGGCGCTTTCCACCTACCTCGTCACCTGGCAATTCCGGTTCCATCCCCGTAACCTCTGTTGGGGCGTCCCCCTCCTCATTTGCATCTGGCTGTCCACGATTTTCCTGGGATTCCATTACGCTCCCGATTTGTTGGCGGGGGCCCTCCTGGGTTTCGGGAGTTTCTGGGCCTCCCCCCGGTTGACGGACTCCCTCCGAAGCAAGGATTTGGCCCGCCGTCCCCCGGTTGAGCTCAAAGCGGCCCCCCTCTATCAGAGGACCGGGGAAAGCCTGGGGGCCCTCTTCTTCAGGGGCACCGGCTTCTTGACCAGGTTTTTCCCGGGGTTCGGGGTCTGGCTGTTCGACCGGGTCCTTCTGCCCCAAATCGGGCACGAGCGATGGGTGGGACGGGCCCACCGGAGGAACCTCGCGATCCTCCGCCGGGCGAAATCAACCCGTCGGATCCTGGTGGTGTCCGACATGCACATCGGGGACGCCATCTACACCCAAACTGCCCTTTCCGCGATCCGGGACTTCATCCCGGAAGCCGATTTGGACTACGCCGTGCACGCGAAGGTGGCCCCGATCCTGGAGGGGAACCCCGAGGCGAGTGCCCTCCTCCCGGTCTTCCGGGGCGGGATGTTGCCCACCCATGGGGATATCGCGGCGGTGCGGACCCTCCTGGAAACGGGTGGATATGATTTGGTCTTCAACTTCAACCCCTTCCTCGGGGGTTGTAGGACCGAGGGAAAGTCGCCGCCTTTCCTGGACGTCAATTCCTTCGCCCCGGTTTTCGCGAGGGATCTTTTACGGCCAGACGCCCCCAACCATTTCCTCCACCAGGTCCACGCCTTCGTCCGGAGCCTGCTCCAGGTGGACCGGAAACCAAGGCGTGAACCGAGCCCTCCGGAAACCCGCATTTACCTCCCCGGAGCCGCGTTGGAAAAGGCGGGGGAATGGCTGTTCGACACCCGGTGGCGGCCTCCCCAGCCGCTCGTTCTCCACAACCCCGACGGCGCCTCGCCCTACACCCGGATCCCGGAACGGTTCCAACTTGAGATCCTCGAGGGTTTGATCGGAAGCGGCGCGTTCGTGCTGCTTGGCCAGGGCAAGACGGACGCGGGAATCGGCCGTCGGCTCCGGGATGGACTGTCGCCCGCCCAACGTGAATCGACGGCGTTGATCCCGGACCACTGGTCCCTGGAAACCTTCGGCGCTTTGATCGATTTCGCCGACCTGTTCCTCTCGGGGGATACTGGGCCGCTCCACATGGCCGCCGCACGGAAAACGTCCAGGGACGGAAGGGGGCGTTTCGCGAACCGGACGGCGGTTTTCTCGATCTTCGGGGCCACCCCCGCGAGAATGTCCGGCTACGACCATTTCCGCCCGGGGTTCGTCCGGTCGAACCAGGACGCGGTTTCCCGCGCCTTCGTCTCGCAGAGCCCTTGCCGGAACATCACCTGCCTGAACAAGATGATGAAGACTTGTGCCCGGCCCAGGTGCTTTGAGAGCCTGGATACCCGGCGGATCCTGCGGGACGCCGAAGTCGTGTTCGGCGGGGAAAGGCGTTGGTCCAAAGGCGCGTGAACGGGAGGGCCGTACCGGGACGGTGGGGCGGGACCGGGGACGCCCGCGATTCCCTCAAGGAGTCAGGCTGGCCCCGTCGGGGAACAAGGCCTCGAAGGACCGGGGTTTCACCCTCACGCCCGGGAGGACCTTGTAGGCTTTCCTGCCGAAATTGGCCCAAACCCTGGTGCCGTCGGCGAAGCGGGTTTCCTGCACCGTATGGTCCGGCGTGAGGAATTGGTGGTCGGTCATCTCGGAGTAGCCGGTGGCCCGGGCGACCGCCGTGGCGTCCTTCGCGCTCTTCACGAAGCGGTCCTTGTTTTCCTCCCAGGACTTCTTGTCCAAGATGAAAAGCGGCATGGTTCCGTAAAGGGCATTGAACAGGTCCCGTTCGTCCCATAATTCCGGAACCCGGTTCGAGGAATCCCCCCAATACCAGGAAACCGCCACGCAGTCGTGGTACACCAGCTCGAAGAGGGGGATGCGGTATTTCGGACCCAACTGGAAGGTCTTGAATTCCTCGGAGGGGACTTTATAGGAGGTCAGGTCATAACCCGAGTCGGGCAGGCGGTAGGGCCCCAGGCTCATCATGCCCTCGAAGTAATGCAGGTAAGGGACGGCCATATCCACGCCCGTCTCGCTGCCTGTCACCAACTTTTGGTCCCGGGATAAATACGCCAACAACGCCATCTTGTTCTTCCGGTCGTCCGAACGGGAGAGGGGATGGCGCTTGTCGTAGCACTCGCGCAGGGGCGAGGCGGTGGTGGTGTCGAGGAACCTGGCTCCATAGGCGTGGGTCGCGAGGTCCGCCGGCACCTTCTTGCGTTCCCAGTCGAGGGCGCGGGTCGAGCAGATCACGCCCCCGGGGTATTCCTTTCCGCCATCCTTATCCACCCAGCCCCGCATGAAATCCCCGTCCGGCAGGAGGACGCGGTCATCGGGCCAACCATCGTGGTTGACCCAGCGATGGGGGTCCTCGGGCCCCCAGACGTCCTGGTAGATGTCGTAGCGCCCCGTGAGGAACCCGAGCTGGTTCAACCCCTCGACGGTGTCGGGTTTCTGCTCATGGGACCAGAGGACGCGCGTGACGCCCCGGGCCTTGAGTTCCTTCGCGAAATCCAGGGCCCCGGCGTCGTCCTGGGACCACCGCGGCGCGTCGCCCCACCACCAAAGGTTCACGGCCCCCACCAGCTTGTCCACCGCCGGGACGGTCTTGGCTTTTTCCCTTAATGTCACGAGCAGGCCTTTTTCTTCCGCATAGTTCCGGTAGGCCTTGGCCAAAGCCACGTGCCCGCCTGTGACCGGGACCAGCCGGAGGACCCGTCCATAACGCCAGCTTTGGCGGGAGGGCTGCCAGTTGAAGGTGAAGGAGGAGGTGGCGGCCCCGGTGGGGGGCGTGAAATGGACCGAGGCGTCATCCTGGGTCTCGGCGATGACCAAGAGGGAAGCCCTCCCGTCGGTGAGGCCGATGAACGGCATGCAAAGGCCGTGGCCGCCGTTAAGCACGAGGTCCCAGGTTTGGAAGGCGGGATCATCCGACGGGACCATCAATCCCTCGTTGACCGGCAGGACCCAGGATTGTCCCTCGGCTGAAAGGAATGGGCCCGGGAAAGCGTAGTCGCCCAACAGGGGTCCCCCGCCCTGGAGGGTGAGGGTGGCGTAGGCGGGCCCCGCCCACAAGGAGGCCCGGAGGTTCGGTCCCGAGGGATTGACCAATTGGAGGTCCAGCCGGTCGGGCGCGGGATGGTCCCAGGACAAGACCGACGCCAGGAGGGAAGAAGCGTCGAAATCGAAAGTGACCCCGGCGGACGTCAAGAGATGCAGCCGCTGGGGGATGGGGTCCAAGGCGATCGTCAGGGAGGCCGAGGCGATGGAGAGGGGGCCCTTCAAAGCCGCGACTTTGGGGGCTCCCTTCAACCGGGTCAGGGAGGGTCCTTTGAAAAGGAAGGTCCCGGGGCCCCAGCCGGTGATCCGAAACTGGAGGCTGGCGCAATTGCCCGGCACCACGAACTTCGTCCCGAGGGTCTGCCAGCCGCCGGGGCCCGATGCCCGCTGGACCGAGTCGTTCCACTCCAGCACCTGGTCGGAACCGTCGCGGGTCACCACGGATAATTGGGCCTCCCCGGAACCGGAGAGGACCTTCACCCCGCCGGAAAATTCATAAACCTCGCCGGGCGACGCCTCGACCCGCCGGGACTGGCCCACGGACCAATCCCGACCGCCGGTATAAGTGGCCTTCAGGACGCCATTCGTGAATTCAGCCTGGCCGGTGTTCGCCTCGCGGGTCCAGAGGGGGTCCCAACCCTGGGGGCCGTCGAAGGCGGGGTTGACCAACAGGTTTTCGGCGGACAGAAGGGGAGAGGCCAGGAGGACGAGCGAGAATAACAGTCGTTTCATGGGGAAGTCTCCCGGGAGGATTCTGCCGACGGGTACGGTCTCGAATATTAGACGCCGATTCGGGGGGGTAGGGCCGAATCAATCGTCCAGGTGGGTGAGGATCTTCCCGCCTTCGACGTCGTCGATCAGGACATAGTTTTGCCCGGGCTGTTCCAGGTAATAAACGTTGGCCTCGCGGATATTAAACCAGATCCCGTGAAGTTTCAGCTTCCCGGCCGCTTCCAGTTCCTGGACCCGGGGATGGCTCCGTAGGTTCTCCAACTGAAGGACGATGTTCCGTTTGGACAGGGTGTCCACCTCGGGGTGGATCGCGTTCACCGCGCCCTTGGCGTGGCGGAGCCATAGGGCCAGGGGGGAGGTCCCATGGGCCTCGGGGTTGCCGGCGAGGGCCCGCATGGCCCCGCAGTCCGAGTGGCCGCAGACGATGACGTGTTTCACCTTAAGGGATTCCAAGGCGAATTCCAGGGCCGCCACGGCGGAACCGGAATCCGGGCTCGGGGGCATGATGTTGCCCAGGTTGCGGATGACGAACAGGTCGCCGGGGTTGGTGGAGGCGAATACGTTGACCGCCACCCGGCTGTCGGAACAGGCGATGAAGAACGCGTCGGGTTTCTGGCCCAGGGCCAGGTCCGCGAAGACCTCCCGGACCTCGGCCTGCCGGGTCCGATGGAATTCCATGATGCCGTGGATGAGTTTCTTCATGGCCGTAAGTCTATTGGAAATGGGGGGGAAATTGGAACCCCGGGGACCGGAACTTATGCGCGGGAATGGTGGTCCAAAATGGGTATTCGACCCATGGAACCGGAGGCGATCCCCATGCGAATGAAGCCTAGTTGGCTGACGGCGGTCTTGGTTGCCCTGACCCTGTCGCCCCTTGGGGCCCAGATCCCACCGACTCCCGGACCCAATCCTCCACCCCCGAAGGCCCTTCCGACCCCAAGGCCCCATCCAAAGTTCCCGCTCCCGGCCCATTCGGGGATAAAGCCCACGAACCCGGAATTCGGCGCCGCCCTCCCACCCCAGGAATATTACCTACGCCTCAGTCGCAGGTTGGCGGCCGATTGGGGGATCCCGAAACGCAAGGCCACGAAGGGAGAGAAGATCTGGGGAGCGGTGGGACAAACGGCGGGATATGCCTGCGCCGGGGTGGCGGCCTACCAGGCGATCCAGGCTTTGGCGGACCACGCCAAAAGGAAATAGGAAGGTCAGGCGCCCTTCAACAGGTCGAGTTGGTCCGCCCGGGGGGCCGGTCGGCCCTGGACGGCCACCAGCCGGAACCCGGCGGTCAGGGCGTCGAACCCCTGGAGCGCGTGGTCCAGTTCGTCCACCGACAGGAGCCGCCCTTTTTCACCGATCATCTTGGCCAGCAATTTCCTCTGGGCCAGTCTCCGCACCAGGGCCGCTTGCGTGACGGTGCCGGCGTCCTCGACCTTGATTTGCGCCGCGACCTCCTCCTCGGATTCCTGGAGGGTCCGCAGGAGGTCGTCCTTGAGGATCCGGTCGATGGCGGGGTTGAAATTGGGAAGGGACATGGAGCACCTTTCCTGGGGATGGGGCGTCAACCGGATGGCGAAACCGCCAATATTTTTGCTTAAAGACTAAAATTAGTCAATCGAGACCGCTGCAAAGCCTTTGGAAATACAACCGCCTTTTAGTGGGCACAACGGGCTGGGTCTCGGCGCCATAGGGTCCCAGCGGTTGTGAAATGGGGCGTTCCTGGTAACGCTTTTTTGGAGGTTCGGCGAAGGCGGGCGGAAGGCCCCTTCGGGACTATTTTCGGCCGGTGAGGGCCCGGTGCCGGAAGCACCCAGTCCAATGGTCGTTGACCATGCCGGCCGCCTGCATGTGGGCGTATAGGACGGTCGGACCCAGGAACTTAAACCCACGTTTTTTCAGGTCCTTGGCCCAGGCTTCGGCCTCAGGGATCACCGTGGGGATGCCCCGCATTGACTTGATCCGGTGGTTGATGGGTTTGCCGCCCACCCAACCCC
>CAYMOV010000032.1:0-25909 GCA_964392085.1 uncultured bacterium | reverse complement strand
TTCGGGGCCGAGACGAGCGTGACGACGAACGTGTCGGTGGACCGGAGCCTGTCGAACCTGACGGTGAAGGTCTACAACCAGTCGGGCGAAATCGTCCGGACGCTTTACTCGACCACGGGTGCGGACATCGGGTCGGTCACGGGCGCCACGTTGTCGGCGGAGACGATCGAGCCGGGCTACGTGGGGGCGGATCCGAACGCGGTGAGCTCGACCTCGGTCGTGATCTCCAACGGGGTGGCGGCGACCTGGGACGGCAGGAACGACGCGGGCGTCGTGGTGAGCAACGGGATGTACTACGTGGAGATCACGGCGGACGACGGTAAGGGCAACCAGACCGTGGTCACCAAATCGGTGAACGTGCTGGGGGTGAATGGCCCGGGTCCGGGGCTGGTGATCGCCCCGAACGTCCTGACGGCCGCGGGCCCGATCGCGTCGATCTCAGTCGGGGTGCCCGGCATGACCTTGAGGGCCACGCTCTACACGGTGGCCGGCGAAAAGGTGGGGACGATCACGGGCCAGGCGGGGACCAGCTCGGTGAAGTGGGACAGCTCAGGCAAGTCCTCGGGCCTCTACATCGCCCTGGTGGAAGTGTATGACGGCTCGAATACCTTCCAAGGCCGGTACCAGGCCAAGCTCATCATTCAAAAGTAATATCCCGAAGTTTAGAACAAGTGAAATTGGGCCGCAAAATGAAAGCCCGGTGGGAATCCCCACCGGGCTTTCGCGTTTCGGGATTGATGGGCCGATTTCACATTATTTAAATGATTCCTCATGGTGTCCGCGTCCCCAGAAAAACCAGACGACTATTCCCGTGATGAACCCCCCCAGATGGGCCATGTGGTTGATTCCGCCTCCCTGGCCGCCCGAGGAGTTTGAGAAAAACCAGATCATGAACATCCAGAAGAAGGTGAAGAGGAAGGCGGGCAATTTGATGAAGACGAACCGTATCGGGATGAAAAAGCCGAAACGGGCGCTCGGAAAGCGGAACGAGAAATACGAGAGCAACCCGAATAGGCCGCCGCTGGCGCCGATCCGCAACAACCCGGGGTTCTGGAGGAAGAGGAGGTCCAGGAGGTCCGCGCCCAGGGTCGAGAGCAGCAACAGGAGCAGGTAGCGTTTGGGCCCCAGGTCTTCCTCCACCTGGGTCGAGACCAGGAGCAGGACATAGAGGTTGCCGAGGAGGTGGAAAAGGCTCCCGTGAACGAAGAAATTCGTGACGAAACCCAACCCGGCCGTCTCGAAGGGTTCGGAGGGATTGAGGGCCAGGAAGGGGACCAGGGAGGGGACCGCGAAGCACAGGAGGCTGACGGCTAGGACCACCCCGGCCAAGGTATAGGCGGCCTTGGGGGTGGATTTGACCTCCTCCTGGTGTCCGAGGCGGATGGGAAACCCGACCAAGCCCAGCAAATACTGCCACCAATGGTCGGGCCTTCCGAGGGTGGATTTGTCTTGGTGCCTTTCGGCGATCTGTTGGATCTGGGCTGTGGCCAACATGGTCCGAACGGCTTCCGGAAGTTCCTCCTTCACGGCCACGGGCTTCGGGGGCGGAGGGGGGAGGGCTTGGAGGAACTCGCCGGTGAACCACCCGGATTGGCACAAGGGACAAATTTCGGCGCTGGCGGAGCCGGAGGGGGTGGGCAGGACGACGGTGGGCTTGCCGCAGCTTCCACAGGGTCGACCGGCGCGGTCCCCGGCGGTTTTCACCTTGGCCCAAAGGTCGTTGGAGGCTTCCTGGGTGGTGGATTGGCGGAGGTAACTGAGGGTGAGGGCCCAACCATGGCTTTGGGGACAGGCCCAATAAAGGCCGGTTTCGTTGCGGTCCCTCAAAAGGGCCTCGCCGCAATCAGGGCAGTTCGGCATCGGGGGGCTCCTGGTGAATTCCCGAGATTATACGGGACGGGGCGCCAATCCCGTTTCCAACCCACGCTTTTTCGGGGCGAGGATCAGGAACAATAAACCCATGAAAAACACCCCCGACCAAAAGGGGAAATTGAGCCCCCAAAGCCCGATCCCCCAACCGGCCCAGGCCGGCCCCAAAGTCCTCGCCAAGCTGGAGGATGATTGGGAAGCCCCGAGAGTCCCTCCTTGTTCATCCGCGGGAGCGCTCCGGGAAATGAGGCCCAAGATGGAGGGAAGGGCCAAGGATTTCCCGACCGCCATGACCAACAACCCAACGAGGATCATGTGGACTCCCAGGTTCAAGGGGATCAACGCGATCCCCACGGAGGTGATGAGGGCGGAGGCCGTCAGGAGGAGGGGTTCCCCGAATTTCTTGGTGAGTCGTCCGGTCATCCCGCCTTGGATGAGGGCCGCCACCAAGCCGATCCCGGCGAAGGCGTAACCGATTTGGGAAGGGCCCCAGGCGAGCCGACCGCTCGCCCACAACACGAAGGTCATCTCCACTCCCGCGAAGGCGAAAGTCAGGAGGAAAAAGACCGCGATCAAAAACCCGGACCAAGGCCGTCGCAGGGCGCGGTGGAGTGAGGCCCACCTCGACTCGGCGGGACGGGAGGCCAAGGTGGCCCGGATCTCCGGGCTGAGGGATTCCTTCAGCCAGAAGACCGTCATCAAAAGCGCGGTCAGGGAAAGTCCGGCCGCCACGTAAAAGGGAAGCGCGAAGTCGTGGGTTGTCCCCTGGTGGCCCACCAGCACCCCGCCCAGGGCGGGCCCCAGGATCATCCCGATGCCGAAGGCCGCCCCGAAAAGCCCCATGGCCTTGGCGCGGTTCTCCGGGGTGGTGATGTCCGCCAGGTAGGCCTGGACCGCCGAGAGGTTCCCCGCCATGGCGCCCGTGAAGAGCCTGGCCGCGAAAAGGACGGCCAGGGAAGGGGCGTGGGCCGACACGAGGTATCCCAAGACCGCGCCCGAGAGGCTGGTGATCAGGATGGGGCGCCTCCCATACCGATCGGAAAGGCGTCCCCAAAAAGGCGCCATCAGGAATTGGGCCGCCGAAAAGGCGGCCATGAGGTAGGCGGCCTGTGAATTGGAAGCGCCGAATTGGCCCGCGTAGAGGGGCAGGAAGGTGATGATCATCCCGAAGCCGATGAGATCGGTAAAGACCGTGAGGAAAATAGGCAACGCGAGACGTTTATTCAAGGGTAAGACCTCGGGCTGGGATGGACTGAAAGGATAGCCCCGCCCCACCCCGCAATCAAGATGACCTTATTCAAACCCATAATAGGAATAGGGGATTTTTTTGGAATCCATGAGCGTGGAATTGACGAAAAACCGCCCGAGGGTGCTGTCGTACATCCATCCGGAGGATTGGGTGTCCGGAACCACGCCGGTCGCCCCCATGGAGACGGCTCCGCCGCTGGGTAGGATCGAAAGGCTGTTGTCGAATTTCCCGGTGACGCGCACGATCGGAATGGCATCCATATACATGCTGAAACGATAGGATGAGGAGGTGTTCAGCGTCTGGGGCCAAATCCCCTCCGCCTCGGCGTAATAGATGCTTCCCGCGGACTTCAGGTTCCGCAGGTTCCCCTTGGTGGCGCCTTCCCGGGATTTTTCCATCATATCGGCGAAACGCGGGAGCGCGATCGCGGCGAGGATTCCGATGATGGCCACCACGATCATCAACTCGATCATGGTGAAGCCGCTCGTGTGGATTCTTCTCATGGCGAGCTTTCCGCCTTTTGTTGGAGACTCCCGACCCGATCCAAGAGCTGCCTTGCCGGACACATCCCTCACGGCTATAATAACCCATCCCTGGTCCGGTAGGCCGATTTTGAAAGCCTTTGCCCCTCCCCAAGATTTCGTATCCCCCCTCCAAGAACTTCGTGCCGGCGGCCGAAAGGTCGTGTTGACCAACGGGGTTTTCGACCTTCTTCACCTCGGGCATGTGACCTACCTCCAATCGGCTCGGGCGCTCGGGGATTACCTGATCGTCGCCCTGAATTCCGACGACTCGGTCCGCCGCCTGAAGGGCCCCTTGAAACCCCTGGTGCCCCTGGCGGAACGGGCGGAAATGTTGCTGGCCCTTTCCTGCGTGGACGCGGTGACTTTCTTTGCGGAGGACACGCCCCTGGATGTCGTTCGGCTGCTCCGGCCCCAGGTCCTGGTCAAGGGCGGCGACTGGAGCGTGGACAAGATCGTCGGCGGCGATTTGGTCCAAGGCTGGGGAGGCCGGGTGGTAAGCCTTCCGCTCGTCCAAGGCCGTTCCACCACCAACCTTGTGGAACGGGTCCGGGAACGCTATGTCCCGTCCTGAGGTCTTGGGGATCATCCCCTCGCGGTTCGGCGCCAAACGATTCCCCGGGAAGCCCCTGGCCCTGATCGAGGGGGTTCCCATGATCGCCCGTGTGGTCCGACAAGCCCTTCGCGCGAAACTCCTGGACCGGGTTTTGGTCGCGACCGACGACCTCCGGATCTTGAGGGCCGCGGAACTGGCGGGAGCCGAAGGGGTCCTGACGCCCGCCGCCTTACCATCCGGCAGCGATCGGGTGGCCTGGGTCGCGCGAAAGATGAAGGCTTCGCTGATCGTCAACATCCAGGGTGATGAACCCGTGCTGGAACCTTCCTTGATCGATGCCGCCGCCAAGGTCTTGCTGGCGGACCCCTCGGTCCTGATGTCCACCGTGGTGGTGCCGCTGGCGGATCGTCGCGAATGGCTGGACCCGAACGTGGTGAAGGCGGTACTCTCGGCCCAGGGCGACGCGTTGTATTTTTCGCGGGCGCCCATCCCGCATCCCCGGGAGGGGGGGATGCCCCGGGCCTACAAGCATTTGGGGATCTATGGGTATAGGCGAACTTGGCTCTTGCGGATGATCAGGCTCCCGCAGACGCCCCTGGAAAAGACCGAGAAATTGGAACAACTCCGGGCCCTGGAAAACGGCGTCGCGATCCGGGCGGCCGTGGCCAAGGGGTTGACGATGTCCGTGGATGTGCCGTCCGACGTGGGGAAGGTGGAGCGCTACTTGAAACGGAAGGGTGGAAGACCATGACGAAATTCGTGTTCGTGACCGGCGGGGTGGTGTCGTCCTTGGGCAAGGGGATCGCGACGGCCTCCATCGGGCGGCTCCTGGTGAAACGGGGCCTCCGGGTGGTGGTGGCCAAGTTCGACCCCTACATCAACGTGGACCCGGGGACCATGAGCCCTTACCAGCACGGTGAGGTGTTCGTGTTGGACGACGGCGCCGAGACCGACCTCGACCTCGGCCATTATGAGAGGTTCATCGGCGGGACCATGGACCGGAACAACAACGTCACCACGGGCCGCATCTACAGCGCGGTGCTCGCCAAGGAGCGCCGGGGCGATTACCTCGGAAAGACCGTCCAGGTGGTGCCCCACATCACCAATGAGATCAAGGACTGCATCCGCCGGGTGGCGGATTCCGGCGGAAAGCCCGCCGATGTCTGCCTGTTGGAGATCGGCGGCACCATCGGGGACATTGAAAGCCTGCCCTTCCTCGAGGCGATCCGGCAGTTCCGGTTCGACGTGGGGCGTGGAAACGCCATGAACATCCACCTCACGCTTCTTCCTTATATCGGGGCCGCGGGCGAGTTGAAGACCAAGCCCACCCAGAAGACCGTGGCGGAGCTTCGGGGGATCGGCATCCAACCGGACGTCATCCTCTGCCGGACCGACCGGACCCTGGAGCCTGACATCAAGGCCAAGATCTCCCTCTTCTGCAACGTGGAGCAGGAGGCGGTTTTCGAGGCCAAGGACGTGGCGTCCATCTATGAGGTCCCCCTGGCGTTCAGGCAACAGGGCCTGGACGATTTCATCCTGAAACAGCTGAACCTCAAGGCCAAGAAGCCGGACATGCGGCGGTGGGAAAAGTTCGTCAAGCGCCTCTACAACCCCTCCCGGGAAGTTGAAATCGCCATCGCGGGCAAGTACGTGGGGCTGCACGACGCCTATAAATCGATCATGGAATCCTTCATCCACGCCGGGGAGGAAAACGGCGCACGGGTGAAGATCCGCTGGGTGGATTCCCAGGAAGTGGAGAAGGTGGGGGCCAAGGCGCTCCTCAAGGGCGTCTCGGGGATCCTGGTGCCGGGGGGGTTCGGCGACCGGGGGATCGAGGGGAAGATTTCGGTGACCCAATACGCCCGCGAGAAAAAGATCCCGTTCTTCGGCATCTGCCTGGGGATGCAATGCGCGGTCATCGAGGCCGCCCGAAACTTGGCGAAACTCGGCAAGGCCAACAGCGGGGAATTCGACCAAAATTCGCCGCATCCCGTCATCACCCTGATGGAAGAACAGATGAAGGTCAAGGGCATGGGGGGCACCATGCGGCTGGGGAGTTATCCCTGCCGGCTGGAGAGGAATTCCAAGGCGTTCCACGCCTATAAGAAACCCCTCATCCACGAGCGGCACCGGCACCGATATGAGTTCAACAACGCCTACCGTGCCGCCCTGACCGCGAAGGGGATCAAATTGACCGGCTTGTCGCCGGACGGCGGCCTCGTAGAGATCGTGGAGCTGGCGAACCACCCTTGGTTCGTCGGGGTCCAATTCCACCCCGAACTCAAGAGCAAACCCCTGGCCGCCCATCCCCTCTTCCGGGAATTCGTCCGGGCCGCGGTCCAATACCGCTCGAAACTAATCAAGAAGTGATGGAACCCATCGGATATCGGGAGGCGACATGATCGACGTGGCCAAGCTGGGGATGGACGGCCAATTTTTCGTGATCGCCGGGCCTTGCGTCATCGAAAGCCCGGACTTCCTCCTGGCCGCAGCCAGGGAGATCCGACGGATCGCGGCGGAACACCAGGTGCCCCTGGTCTTCAAGGCTTCATTCGACAAGGCCAACCGGTCCTCCGTGGAGGGATTCCGGGGACCCGGACTCTTGGAAGGGCTGAAGGCCCTGGAGGCCGTCAAGCGGGAATTGGACCTGCCGATCCTCACGGACGTCCATGAGACGAACCAGGTGGTACCGGCGGCCCAGGTGGCGGATGTCCTGCAGATCCCGGCTTTCCTCGCGCGGCAGACGGACCTCTTGGCGGCCGCGGCCAAGCGGGCGAGGGTCGTGAACATCAAGAAGGGCCAGTTCATGGCCCCGGGAGAGATGGCCAACGCCGTGGAGAAGGTGAAGTCATCCGGGAAGGCGCGGGTCTGGCTGACGGAGCGGGGAACGACCTTCGGATACCACAACCTCGTGGTCGACTTCCGGGGGATCCGGGAGATGAAGAAAACGGGATGCCCCGTGGTGTTCGACGGGACCCATTCGGTCCAGCAACCGGCGGCCCAGGGCAAGTCCTCCGGGGGAAGCCGGGAACACGTGCCGGACCTGGTCCGGGCCGCCCTCGCGGTCGGCGTGGATGGGTTGTTCCTGGAAGTCCATCCGGACCCCGCGAAGGCCCTCTCGGACGCTTCCACCCAGATTAACTATGAAACCTTCGGGACCATCCTTCGGGAAGCCCTCACGATCCGCAAGGCCCTGCGGGACATCGCCACGGATCCCCGGTCTTGACGTACCGAATTTTCAGCGATGGGGCTTGCCGGGGAAACCCAGGACCCTCGGGCGCGGGTGCCCTGATCCTGGATGAAACCGGGAAAACGGTGCATGAAGTGGTTGTCCCCTTGGGCATCACCACCAATAACGTGGCGGAATACCAGGGTTTGATCCACGCCTTGAAGTATTGCCGGGAGAAAAAGCTATCCCCCGTGGAGGTTTACGCCGACAGCCAACTCATGATCAGGCAACTCCAGGGCCAGTACAAAGTGAAGCAACCCCATCTGCAGGTCCTCTACCGGGAAGCGCAGTCCCTGCTTCGGGACATCGGATGCATTGGACTTCACCATGTACCCCGGGAGGAGAACAAGGAGGCGGACCGGTTGGCCAACCAGGCCGTGGACTTGGGTTATAGCTGATTTTGAGGCCGCTTCCAAATCGGTGATTGGGGAGCAATCTGGTGAAAAGCCTTTATTTGAACCGATTTAATGGCGCTTTAAAGTGAAAACCCAATAAATTTTGATCTTTCGGGCGTTTTGATATAAGATTTCATGGAGTTTCACCAATACAACACCGGAGCGTAACCTACATGGTGAAAAGAATGATCCCCTCCCGTTGGGCTTTTGGCCTCCTTTTTCTCTGCGTGACCCAAGTACAAGCCGGAATGTTCACGGAACAACCCAAAAAATTGGTGGAAGAACGGTCCTATGCCGGGTTTTTCGGCAACCTCAGTTCGATCGACCGGAGCGGTGACTTCAACGGGACGCTTACGATTACTCCGGCATCGTCCTCCGGGCCCCAGGATACCTCCCTGATCCCCAGGATTGACCGGTCGTTCGGTGGCGGCGCCCTGGTCGGCTACCGCAAGAACGAATACGCGATAGAAGTCTCCTATTGGCGGTCACAACACATCGCCCAATTCGAGGATGTCGTTATTGGCCAGATATTTGAATCCAAGGCGATTTACCAGTCCATCAACCTGGACCTGAAACGCTATTTCCTTCCCCGGTTGGTCGTCCAACCCTACCTTCAAATGGGGATCTGCCTCCCCTGGCTGAATGTCAAGGACGCCTCAAACCCATACCCGGTGGTGGTGGGCGTTCCTCCGTCCGACGCGTCCTTTTCCGGGTTCGGGTTCGACCTCACGGTCGGCTTGGAAGGCTACCTCAACGATACCTTCTCCGTTTATGGGGCGATCCAACAACGCTGGGCCAATTTCAGCAAGGTCAAGGGTTACTACCGGACCACGGAAGACGTCATGATGGGAACAACGACCACCAGCCTCAAGGGCAACGGGGTCAACTTTTTGGCGGGCGTTAACGTTAACCTTCTCTAACCTGCGGAGCAAACCACATGCACCAGAAGAAAGCTTTCCAATACCTATTGCTCACGCCGATCCTAGCTGTGTTGGTTTTCGCGCATTTTGCCTGCAAGAAGCCCACTTCCCCGTCCTTTAAGGACGTCTACAACTCGGGTTCCGGGGCACCGTTGCCGCCGGGCGCCACCCCCACGGTAGGGGCGTCCTCCCACGCCTTCATCAAGGCCTGGGGTTTCGCAGGGAGTGGGGCTGGACAATTCAACAGTCCGCACTTCATCGCCGTGGACGATGTCTTCAATGTGTTCGTCTCGGATTATGGCAACAACCGGATCCAGAAATTCACCTCGGACGGCATCGCGGTGACCCAATGGGCCAACACCCAACCCCAAGGTATCGCGGTGGACAACGGGGGTAACCTCTATGTGGCGATGGAGCAACCCAGCCAAGTCCAAGAGACCGACATCAACGGCAATGCGATCGGAGTGGCTCCCCTACCAACCGAGGCAGTAACTTGGGTGGATAATAGCGGCGCCACACCCGTTACCAATGTCTGTACTTGGTTAACGACTGGTCCAATGGGCGTGGCATATAGCCCTTCGGGGGATCAGTTCTACGCGAGTTCCTTCACGGCATCCTCGGGTTCTTGCGACCCGCTTTGGGATTTCACACGGGTACTGTGGCAAACCCATGTCTCGCCGCATGTTACGACCCCAATGTGGGCTACAATTTCAGTGTTCAACCCGGTTCCTCCTGGCCCGACTTACCAGGATATTCACGCGAACCTCATAGGCGTCGCGATTGACCATGTGGGCGACAACATCTATTGGGTTGACGAGGGGAACGATTTTATTTATAGGTTCCCACTGACCTCGTCGGGCGGAGCTCCCATGACGATGGGGACCGAAGGGATTGGTAACAGTCAATTTCACTCCCCGCACGGCATCGCTGTGGACCGTACCGGAAACGTCTATGTGGCTGATACTACGAACTACCGGATCCAGATCTTCGACAAGGACCTGACCTACATTTCCCAGTTTGGGGGCGAGGGGACGGGTGCCGGTCAATTTGAATCCCCATGGGCTGTTACGGTGGACAAATACGGTTATATTTATGTGACCGACACCGGCAACAACCGAATCCAGAAATTTGCGCCCTGATTTCAAGGTTGTCCTGGCCCCCCGGGTTTTCCCGGGGGGCTTTTTTTATGTCCGGGGACGCAAACTCTGGGCTCCCAACGGGCGATTCGTTTGGTTTTAGCCCCCGCGGGTGGGCCGAGGGCTGTGTTATCCTGTGCCCGGAAGCGGGTGTGCGGCCGCTCTGGCCCCCTCCTGGGGGGCCGGGGAGGAAAGTCCGAACTCCGCAGGACAGGATGCTGGGTAACCCCCAGGCCCCGGGCGACCGGGGACGGAAAGTGCCACAGAAAAGATACCGCCGTTCGACGCCCGGGGCTTGCCCTGGGCTGGCCGCAAGGCCAGTCGAAGGGTAAGGGTGAAATGGTGGGGTAAGAGCCCACCGCGGGACCCGCGAGGGAACCGGCAGGGCAAACCCCATCTGGAGCAAGATCAAATAGGGGGGCTCGGGACGGTCCGTCCCTTTGGGTTCCGTAAGGGACCCTGGTCCCCGGGTAAGATCGCTAGAGGGATCCGGCAACGGGTCCTTAAGAGAAATGGCCGTGTGAAACAGGATTCGGCTTACGGCCCGCTTCCACTCTCATGATCTTCCACCCTGCCGGCGCCCCGCGCCGCCGGGGTGGTTTTTTTTAGCCGTGCGCAGCGAAAACTTGTTTCGCCTCCCAAGGGGACCCCATGCAAAAGATACTGGTCAAGGGCGGCAAACCCCTCTCGGGGCTCGTGAGCGTCTCGGGTTCCAAGAACGCCACCCTGCCCGTCATGACGGCGGCCCTCCTGGGGGACGGACCCTCGGTCATCCACAACGTCCCGGACCTCCAGGACATCCGAACCATGGCCAATGTTTTGCGCACACTGGGGGCGAAGGTCCAATTCGAGAACCACCGCCTGACCGTTGATCCCGCGGGGTTCCAGGGCGTCGAGGCGCCCTATGAGCTGGTCAAGACCATGCGGGCCTCCATCTATTCCCTGGGCGCCTGCCTGGCCCGGCTCGGCAAGGCCAAGGTCTCCCTCCCCGGCGGCTGCGCCATCGGGGCGCGGCCCATCGACCTGCACCTGAAGGGCGTGGAGGCCCTCGGGGCCAAGGTCCATATCGAGCACGGCTACGTGGTGGCCGAGGCCGCGAGGCTCAAGGGGACCCGGCTGTACCTGGGAGGGCCCCACGGGCCGTCCTTGGGCGCCACGGTGAACGTTTTGATGGCCGCCACCGCCGCCGAGGGCACCACCGTGATTGAGTCCGCCTCCATCGAGCCCGAGGTGGGGGACCTGGTGGACTTCCTCAATCGGATGGGCGCCGACATCGAGGGGGGGGGCACGCCGACCCTGACCATCCAGGGCGGCAAACCGCTCCGGGCCGCGGAACACTCGGTGATCCCGGACCGGATCGAGGCCGGCACCTTCTTGGCGGCCGCCGCCATCACCCGGGGCGAGATCACCATCCAGGGCCTGAACCTGACCCACCTGACCTCGGTGTTGGAGCTGCTCCGGCGGGTCGGGGTGGATTTCGAGCAGGAAGGCGAGGCCCTGAAGGTGCGGGGCGGCCATTCCTACAACCCGGTGGACGTACAGGTGGCCCCCTTCCCGGGGTTCCCCACGGACATGCAGGCCCAACTCACGGCCCTGCTTTCGGTGGTGCCGGGCCAAAGCCTGGTGACCGAGACCATCTGGGAGAACCGGTTCATGCACGTGTCGGAATTGAACCGGATGGGGGCCGACATTAAGATCGACGGCAACCACGCCTTCATCCGGGGGGTGCCCCGCTTGACGGGGGCCCCGGTCATGGCCTCGGACCTGCGGGCCAGCGCGGCCCTGATTTTGGCCGGGTTGGTGGCCGAGGGGGAGACCCTGGTCCAGCGCATCTACCATTTGGACCGGGGTTACGAGCGCATCGAAGCCAAGTTGTCGGCCCTGGGGGCCGACGTCCAACGGATCGACTGACCGGGCGCTAAAATAGGCCGTCCGATTAAACCCCGGCCATCTGGGCCGGCGATGAGGGAAACCATGCGGATACTCCACGACAACCGACCGTCCGACCGGAAACGGGTCGAGCGCCTGATCCGGCATGAATCCCTGGTCGACCTGAAGGGCCCCGGTAGCCGCGCGGACCTGACCCGAAGGGTGTTCGGGAAGGCCCTGACCCCCGAGAAGGCCGTGGAACGAATCGTGGACGACGTCCGCCTCCAGGGGGACCGGGCCCTCTTCGCCTATTGCCGGAAGCTCGACGGCTTCGCCGCGAACGCGGGCAACCTGCGGGTCACCGCGCCGGAAGCCCGCGCCGCCCTGAAACGCATTCCACCAAACCTTCTCAAGGCGCTCCAAACCGCCATCCGGAACGTCCGGTTCTTCCACATGAAGGAGAAACCGACCCGGTGGTTCCACGACGGACCCGCGGTGGGGATGGGCCAACGCTGGACCCCGATCGAGAGCGCGGGCCTCTACGTCCCGGGGGGGCTGGCGGCCTACCCGTCCTCGGTGATCATGAACGTGATCCCCGCCAAGGAGGCGGGGGTGAAGCGGGTGGTGGTGGTGACGCCGGTCAAGAAGGACGGCCGGGTGCCGGACGCCGTGGTGGCGGCCGCCCACCTCTCGGGCGCGGACCTCATCCTCAAGGTCGGCGGGGCGCAAGCCGTCGCGGCCTTGGCCTACGGCACGAAGAGCGTTCCCAAGGTGGACAAGATCGTGGGGCCCGGCAACCTGTTCGTGGCCCTGGCCAAGCGCCGGGTCTTGGGCGCCGTGGGGATCGACGGGTTCCCGGGGCCCAGCGAGGTGTTGGTGCTGGCCGACGGCTCGGTCCCGGCCGCCTGGGCCGCCTCGGACCTGCTGGCCCAGGCCGAACACGACGAGATGGCCATGCCCCTGCTCGTGACGACCTCGGCCCCTTACGCGAGGGAAGTGGCCCAGGAAGTCGAGACCCAATTGGAGCTGCTGCACCGCCGGGACATCGCCCGGGATTCCCTCCTGAGCCGGGGCGCGGTGATCGTGGTGCGTGACCGCAAACGGGCCGTGGAGATCTCGAACCTCTTCGCGCCGGAGCACCTGGAGATCCTCTGCAAGACCCCCTACCCATGGCTGCCTGACCTGCGCCACGCGGGCGCGCTTTTCTTGGGCCCCTATTCCGCCGAGGCCTTCGGGGACTACACCGCCGGACCGAACCATGTGCTCCCCACGGGAGGAACGGCCCGCTATGCCTCGGGCTTGTCGGTGTACGATTTCCTCAAGCGGACCAATGTCCTCGAGGTCAAGTCCCGGGGGGTGAAGAAGCTGGGGCCCGATACCGCGGCGTTGGCCGAGGCCGAAGGGTTGACCGCCCACGCCCAAAGCGTCCTGTTCCGCATGCGGGGAATCCTCGAATAACTTTCACCCCAACAACGCTCGGTTTGAGAGGCTTTTTCAAATGAAAGCGACGCCCCGAAACCTCAAGAAGTGTTTCCGCCCGGCCATCTTTCGGATGAGGGGATACGCGCCAGGGGAACAGCCCCGCTCCCAGGCTGGGATCGTCAAGCTCAACACCAACGAAAACCCCTACCCTCCCTCCCGGGCCGTGTGCGAGGCGCTCCGGAGGTTCAAGGCGTCCGACCTCCGCCTTTACCCCGATCCCACCTGCGCCCCCCTCCGCCGGACGCTCTCGGCCCACTATGAATGGCCCGAGGACGGGATCCTGGCGGCCAACGGTTCGGACGAGATCCTGGCCCTGCTGTTCCGCGCCGCCGTGGGGAAGGGCGACGTCGTCCAGGTGCCGGACCTCACTTACAGCCTTTACCCGGTCCTGGCCACCGAGCGGGAAGGACGTCTCCGGACCGTCCCGGTTCGTGAGGATTTGAGCCTCGACTTTGGCCGGCTGGACCCCCGGGCCCGCCTCACCCTGTGGGGCTACCCCAATCCCCCCGCGGGCAACCTGTTTCCGAAGAAGGAAATGGAGTCGTTCTGCCGGAAGGCGAAGGGCCTGGTGCTGATCGATGAGGCCTACGCCGACTTCGCCTGGGACAGCTGTTTGGACATCGCCCGCCGCCAACCGAACGTGATTGTCCTTCGGACGCTCTCCAAATCCTTTTCCCTGGCGGGTCTCCGGTTGGGTTACGCTTTCGGCCATCCCGCGGTCCTGGCCCAACTCCATAAGGTCCGGGATTCCTATAACGTCGACCGAGTGGCCCAGGCGGCGGCCCAGGCGGCTTTTTCCCCGGCGGCATTGCGTGAAACCCACGCCGCCCTCAGCCTCATCCTCCAGGAAAGGACCCGTCTGCGGGCGGCCCTGGGGGCCCTCGGTTTCGAGGTGCCCGAAAGCCGTGCCAATTTCCTCCTGGCCCGTTGGCGCGGGAAACCCGACGCCGAGGCGATCTATCGGGAACTCAAGGCCCGGGGGGTTCTGGTAAGATATTTCCCCCTTCCGAGGCTTCGGGACCGGCTGCGCATCACCGTGGGCAGCCAGGACCAGAATGACCGGCTCTTGACCGGGATCCGAAGGGTGATCCGGGCGAAACCCAGAAGGCGGAAATGACCGTGGCACACCGAATCGCGAAGGTCAAACGCACCACCAAGGAAACCGGGATTGAGTTGACCCTCGACCTGGATGGGTCGGGCGTCTATAAGGTCAAGACACCCGTGCCCTTCCTGTCCCACATGTTGGAGGGCTTCTCGAAACACAGCGGTTTCGACCTCATCGTGAAGGCCACCGGGGACACCCAGATCGACGACCACCACACCGTGGAGGACATCGGCATCTGCCTGGGCGAGGCCCTGGGTGAGGCCCTCGGGGACAAGCAGGGGATCACGCGGTTCGGCCACGCCTACATCCCCCTCGATGAGGCCCTCGTGCGTGCCGTGGTGGACCTGTCGGGCCGAGGCACCCTGAACTTCAAGCTGAACCTTAACACCAAGAAGCGCATCGGGGCCTTCGACACCGAATTGGTGGAGGACTTCTTCAAGGCCCTGGCGGACAACGCGCCCATGACGCTCCACCTGGAGATGATCCACGGCCGCAACAGCCACCATATCGTGGAGGCGGCCTTCAAGAGCGTGGCCCGTGCCCTGAAAGTGGCGGTGGCCCATGACGCGAAGTCCGGCGGCGTCCCCTCCACCAAGGGATCCCTTTAACCACCACACCCTTCGCCACACCTCCCGATAAAACGATGGTTGGAATCCGATGAACTCCTGGATGGTTTGACATGATCGCGGTCGTGGATTACGGGGTCGGCAACCTGCACAGCGTGACGAAGGCCCTCCAAAAGGTGGGAGCGGACGCGCGCGTCACGACGGACTGGCGGGAAGTCGAGAAGGCCAAGGGCGTGGTCTTCCCGGGGGTGGGGGCCTTCAAGGACTCCATGGACGCGCTCAACCGGGCGGACCTGGGGAGGGCGGTGCTGGAGGCGGTCCATTCCGGCAAGCCCTTCCTCGGGATCTGCGTGGGGCTCCAGATGCTCTTCGAGGTCGGGGAGGAATTCGGGGTTTCCCGGGGCCTCGGGGTCTTGGGGGGGCGCGTGGTGAAGTTCAAGGACGTGCCTAAGATCCCCCACCTGGGTTGGAACCAGATCAAGGTCCGCATGCCCGGAAACCCCCTGCTGGAGGGGATCCCGGACGGCTCCTACTTCTATTTCGTCCATTCCTACTACGGGGTCCCAAACGACCCGGGGGTCGTGGCCACCACCACCGACTACGGCGGGGACTTCACGTCGATGGTCTGGCGGGACAACGTGTTCGCGACCCAGTTCCATCCCGAGAAAAGCCAGGCCGTGGGCCTCAAACTGCTGGAGAATTTCAAACGTTATGTGGGTTGACCCCCGGAGCGGGGTGAAAGGCGGTTCGCCATGGAAGTGATCCCGGCCATTGATATCCGAAAGGGCCGTTGTGTCCGGTTGGTCCAGGGGGACCTCCGGGACGAGACGGTTTATTCCCAGGAACCCGTGTCCGTGGCCAAGCTCTGGAAGATCAAGGGGGCCAAGCGTCTCCACGTGATCGACCTGGACGGGGCCTTCACGGGCAAACTCACCTCCCTTTCCTACGTGAAGGACATCGTCAAGGCCACGGACCTGTCGGTCCAGTTGGGCGGCGGCATCCGGGAACTGAAGACCATCGAGAAGGTCCTGGCCGCCGGCGTGGACCGGGTCATCCTGGGCACCTCCGTGGTGCAGAACAAGGAATTCGTGAGGGAGGCCGTGAAGGAATACGGCAAGTCCATCTTGGCGGGGATCGACGCCAAGAAGGGCCTGGTGGCCATCAAGGGCTGGAAGACCGTCACCAAGGTCCAGGCCGTGGACCTGGCCCGCGAGATGGCCGACCTGGGGGTGGCGGGGCTCATCTTCACCGACATCCAACGGGACGGCATGCTGGAGGGGCCGAACTTCAAGAGCACGAAGGAGATCGCCAAGGCGGTCAAGATCCCGGTCATCGCCTCGGGCGGGATGAGCCGCTACAAGGACATCGAGCACATGAAGCGCATCGAGCGCTACGGCGTGTCGTCCGTCATCATCGGCAAGGCCCTTTACTCGGGGTCCATGGACCTGAAGCAGGCCATTCGGTTGGCCAAGGAACCCCTGCCGACCAAGTCCCGAAAAAAGTAAGCCGCAAGAAAATTAACCACGGAGACGGCGGAGGTCACGGAGTTTATTGATTCAGCCTAAAGCCCATGGACGAACCTTTAACTCCGACTTTCCCATGCCCCCGTGGTTCAACTTGTTTTTTGGATTCCTGGTCTTGAGGGATTAACTTGCTCGCGAAACGGATCATCCCCTGCCTCGACGTGAAGTCCGGGCGGGTGGTCAAGGGCGTGAATTTCGAGAACCTCCGGGACGCCGGGGATCCCGTGGAGATCGCGCGCCGATACGACGCCGAGGGGGCCGACGAACTGGTGTTCCTCGACATCACGGCGTCCCACGAGAACCGGGGCATCCTGCTGGACGTGGTCCAACGGACCGCCGAGGAGGTCTTCATGCCCCTCACGGTAGGTGGGGGCGTCCGGACCCCCGAGGACATCCGGGCCCTCCTGAAATCGGGCGCCGACAAGGTTTCCCTCAATACCCGGGCCGTGGAGAACCCCAACGTCCTACGGGAGGGCGCCGAGAAGTTCGGGGCCCAATGCATCGTCCTGGCCATCGACGCGAAGCGGAGGGACCCGAAGGACCTTTCCCGGGGCTGGGAGGTCTACACCCACGGCGGGCGCAACGCCACGGGCAAGGACGCGGTCGAGTGGGCCCGGGAAGGGGTCCGGCTGGGGGCGGGGGAGATCCTCCTGACCTCCATGGACCGCGACGGCACCAAGGAAGGCTTCGACCTGGACCTGACCCGCGCCATCTCCGAGGCCGTGACGGTGCCGGTGATCGCCTCCGGGGGGGTGGGCACCCTCCAGCACCTGGCCGACGGCGTGACCCTCGGAAAGGCCGACGCGGTCCTGGCGGCCTCGATCTTCCACTACCGCGAGTTCACGGTCCGGCAGGCGAAGGAACACCTGCGGTCCCAGGGCATCCCCGTCCGGCTTTAAGAAGCCCAAACGACGACGAATTCACCACCAAGATCACCAAGCACACCAAGGGTAAACTGTTAAGAAAAGAATGCCCGCCCAGCGGCTTGGTGAACTTGTCTGTTGTTTGCGCCTCCAAGTACAAGATTGCTTTAACCATTCCAAGATCACCAAGTTCCCTGAGCTTTGAATTCGGTTTGTTGGCGTTAATCTTGGTGTTCTTGGTGAACTTGGTGGTTCAAAAATGTTTTTTTACTTAAAAAGTGGAAATCGGGGGGCGGTCCTGGGTACCCTGTGGCCCCTGAAGCCGCCGCAATACCGGAGGGAAGCCATGGGTTGGATCGACACGTTGAAGTTCCAGGAGGACGGGCTCATCCCCGTCATCGCCCAGGACGCCGGGACCGGCGAGATCCTGATGTTCGCCTTCGCCAACCGGGACTCCCTCGGCCACACGATCCGCACCGGAAACCTCACCTACTGGAGCCGAAGCCGCAAAAAGCTTTGGGAAAAGGGCGAAAGCTCGGGAAACGTGCAGAAGGTGAAGGCCCTCTACACCGACTGTGACAAGGATGTTATACTCGCCAAGATCGAGCAAGTGGGCGGCGCGGCCTGCCACACGGGCAAACGATCCTGCTTCTTCAATGAATTGTCGGGCGAAACCTGGAAGGAAGTCGGCGTCCAGGTTTTCGATCCCTCGAAGGTGTACAAGTAACATGAGACCGACCGTCCTGGACGTGACCGTGAACCGATGGTGGCGGGGCTGAGTGCCCCCGCGGCGGGATTTTTCCGCCGCCTGTCCCCGTTCGTCCGTTCACCTTATCCGCCCAGGAGGCCGTCATGAAGACCCACCGTTTTACCCCCCGACCATCCGAACCCGAATTCCTGAAACTCTCCAAGACCTACGGCCGAGTCCCGGTCAGCGCGGTGTTCCACGCCGACTTGGAAACGCCCCTTTCCGCCTACCTGAAACTGGGCGGCGGCCCCGGATCCTTCCTGCTGGAGTCCGTCGAGAAGGACGAGAAGGTGGCCCGGTATTCCATCGTGGGATACGAGCCCGTCCGGACCTTCACGGCCCTGGGGGGGCACCTCACCGAAAGGGCCGGCCGCAAGACCTTGGTCCAACGGACCGACAATCCCCTGGCCACCCTGAAGGACCGCTACACGAAGGTGAAGCAGGCCCCGCTCCCCCCCGGCAGTGGGTTCGCCGGGGGGCTGGTCGGCTACCTGGCCTATGACATCGCGCGCCGCTTCGAGAGGCTCCCCGAGAAGGCGGTCGACGAACTCAAGATCCCCGAGTTGTGCCTGATGGAAACGGGACCCCTGGCGGTTTTCGACCATTTGGAGAGGACCCTCCGGTTGGTGGCCAACGTCGACCTGACAAGCGGAACCGACCCGAGGAAGGCCTACCGGAACGCGGTCCGCGACCTGGAAAAGGCCGCGGCGCGTTTGTCCAAGCCCCTCACCGGGACCTCGGAGTTGCCGGACCTGCCGATGGATCCCGGGAAGGACCCGCTTTACGGTTTCCGCTCGAACCTGGCGAAGGACCGTTACCTCGCGGGGGTGGAAAAGACCAAGGAATACATCCGATCCGGGGACGTGATCCAGGTCGTCCTTTCCCAACGATTCTCCAAGGACTCCACCGCCGATCCCCTCACGGTCTATCGGGTCCTGCGGCGCCTCAACCCCTCGCCCTACATGTTCCTGCTCCGCCTCGAGGGCTTGGACGTGGTGGGGGCCTCGCCGGAGATGCTCCTGAAGGTCCAGGACGGCCGGGTGGAGACCCGGCCCATCGCCGGCACCCGTCCCCGGGGGAAGTCCCCGGCGGAGGACCAGGCCCTGGCCGAGGGCCTCCTGGAGGACCCCAAGGAACTGGCGGAACACGTCATGCTGGTGGACCTGGGCCGCAACGACCTGGGCCGGGTCTGCACCTATGGGACGGTCCGGGTGGACCGGTTCAAGCACATCGAGCGATACTCCCATGTCATGCACATCGTCTCCGATGTGTCCGGCACGTTGGCCCCGGACCGGACGTCCTTCGACGCGTTCCAAGCCTGCTTCCCGGCCGGGACCCTGTCGGGAGCCCCGAAGATCCGCGCCATGGAGATCATCGAGGAACTGGAACCCTCCCGTCGGGGCGTCTACGGGGGCTCCGTGGCGACCTTCGGTTTCGACGGGAACCTCGATTCGGCCATCGCCATCCGATCCCTCGTGATGCGGCCCAAGGGCAAGGGAAAGTACCGGGTGCACGTCCAGGCCGGCGGGGGGATCGTGGCGGACTCGGTCCCCGAGACCGAATACCAGGAAACCTGCAACAAGGCCCGGGCCGTCCTGCTCGCCGTGGCGAAGGCTGAACAACTCGGTCCTCCCGGATCCTCCGGCCGAAAACCCGGCCGGGTTTCCAAAGGAGGCCCGCGATGATCCTCGTACTCGATAACTACGACTCGTTCACCTACAACCTCGTGCAGTACCTTGGGGAATTGGGCGCCGACCTGGTGGTCAAGCGGAACGACGAACTGACCGTGGACCAGGTCAAAGCCCTCAAGCCCAGCCATATCCTGGTGTCCCCAGGCCCCTGCTCCCCCAAGGAGGCGGGCATCTCGGTCGAACTGATCCGATCCGCCGCCGGTGAGATCCCCCTGCTCGGGGTCTGCCTGGGCCACCAATCCATCGGCTACGCGTTCGGCGGGGAGGTGGTCAGGGCCAAGAACCTCATGCACGGCAAGACCAGCGAGATCCGCCACGACGGGCGTGGGGTCTTCCAGGGCATGCCGAACCCCTTTAAGGCCACCCGATACCATTCCCTGGCCATCCGGAAGGAGACCCTTCCGGGCTGCCTGGAAGTCTCCGCCACCAGCGAGGACGGGGAGATCATGGGGGTCCGGCACCGGACACTGGCGGTGGAGGGGGTCCAGTTCCACCCGGAGTCCATCCTCACGGACTCCGGAAAGGTCCTCCTGAAGAACTTCCTGGGGATGAAGGTTGGCTGAGGGCCCGGGGCCCCGGGGCTCACGCCGACGGCTGGTGACCTGGGCGGTCCTGGGCCTCGGTCTGGGCCTGGGTTGCAAGGCCAGGGGCCCTGAAACCCATGTCATCCTCTTCGGGGCAAACGGGGGAGGGGAGCCCCTCACGATCCGGACCCGCGAAACCACCGTTGGGAACCTTTTGAAAGCCCAGGGCGTCCCATGGGGGGACCATGACGTGGTGGTGCCGTCCCCGGACCGTCCCCTGACGGAGGGGATGGAGGTGGACCTCGGCCAGGTGGAACGCGAGGTGAATACCGCCCGCAAAAAGGTGGTCCATAGCCTGAAGACGGTGTATACCGACGATCTGGGGCTTGGCGAGATTATGGACGTGGACCCGGGATCGGACGGCCTGGGGATCTTCACGACGGAGTCCTACAAGCTCAATGGCGTGGTGGCCTTCGAAAAAATCCTGGCGACCCAGTGGGTCACGAGGCCCAAACCCGCGCTGGTCTACGAGGGAACCTCGGACCGCGATAAGCTCTACCGGATGCCGAAACGGTACCGCGCGGCCCGGAAGTTGAAGCTGGAGGCCACGGCGTATTATCCGGGCCCGGAGGACACGGGCAAATACGCCTCGGGGTTCACCTCCACCCACCGCCGGGCCGGTTACGGGGTCGCGGCCGTGGATCCCAAGATGATCCGACTCAACACGCCCCTCTACATCGAGGGGTACGGCTTCGCCTGGGCCGCGGACGTGGGAGGGGCCATCAAGGGCCGCCACATCGACCTGTGTTTTGATACCTATGAGGAGGCGGTGCGCTTTGGCCGCAAGGAAGTCCAGGTCTATATCCTCCGCTAAGGGGGGGGCGAGGAAGCCCGCCCGGGCGTCCTCCCATCCGGGTTTCCGGCCGGGAGCCTTGGGTGGGGCCATGGCCATTGCCTTGGTCCTGGTGACCCTGGGGGTCCGGGCCCAGGTGACGTCCGTCCCGGATCACGGCCCGCAGACCACCAGTCCGGCCGCCTCGCCGACCGCGACACCCACCGCCACATCGACATCGACCCAGACCGCCCTCCCGGCGGCCTCCCCGGGGTCCCCAACATCGACCGGGACCCCCACGGACAGTCCCACGGCGACCGTCTCGCCGACCTCCACCCCGACCCGGGGAACACCGACCGACACACCCACGGTTACGATGACGCCCACCAAGACCCCCGCCTTGGCCCGGTCGGCCATCGCGCTCCTGCCCACGGCCTACTCGAACCGACTGAACCGGACCGACGGGTTGAACCTGGACCTGCTCTTCTCGTACTACATCGGGTCCATCGCGGAGAAGGACTCGGGCGCCGCCGTGGAATGGCTCAATCCGCTCCGGACCTGGATGATCACGGCGGACATCAAATACGGCTGGCTCGGGGAAAACGGCAACCAACCGGCGATCGCCTCGGGTTTCATCGACACCCTCCTCCTTCAGGGAGGCAACCCGGGCGCCACAGGGTCCTCCACAGGGACGTTGAAGTTCACCACCCAATCGCTGGGCAGCGTCTATACGGCGGTCAGCAAGACCGTGGGAAAGAACGCCCACGTCCACTTGGGTTACATGCGGGGGGACCTGGCCGGGACCGCCCATAAGAAGGGGTTCCTTTCGCATGTCCTGCCCAACGGCAACCACGCCGACCTCCTGCCCTTGTTCGCCCAGGGCCTCGCGTCGATCCAAAACGAGTCGGCTCCCAACATCCTTTACGTGGGGTGGGACTTCAAGTTCCTGGGAACGGCCTGGCGGTTCGAGGTGCTCAAGCCTTTTCCCCTTTCCAAACACCCGGTGCTCATCAACACCAAGATCGACAAGCTCCTTTCCTTCAACCTGGCCTATGAGCGCTGGCAGGGGGGCTATGCTTTGCTCGGGTATTTCAATTTCCGATTCACCATCATTCCCTCCGAACCGAAGAAGAAAACGATGGGGCTTTGAGGCGGACCGCCCGGATGACCCACCCCCTCTATCGCGTGGCGCAAGTGGTGACCAGCCGGGGCTGGGGCGGGCGTGAACGGGTGCCCCTCCTCTTGGCCAGGGAATTCCGGAGGCTGGGTCATCCCTCCGAGGTCTGGGCGGATCCCGGCACCCCCACCGGAAGGGAAGCGGTGAGGATGGGGCTGCCCCTTAGGCCCCTCCGCTTCAAGGGGTATGTGCCGCCCGCCGAATGGACCAGGGCCGCTGGACATCTCCGAGCCTTTCTCCCCGACATCGTTCAGCTCCACGAGGGCAAGGATCTCTGGACCCTCGTGCCGGCCCTGCGGTTGGCCGGTTCCCCCGCGCGGCTGGTCTTCTCGCAACATGTGGGCAACGCCCGCCCCAAGACGGATCCCCTCCACCGCCTGCTTTATGGACGGGTGGATTTGCTTTTGGCTTGTTCGGAAGTCATCCGCCAAAACGCCGTCTCGACCTGTCCCTTGCCGGAATCCAAATGCCGGACCGCCTACGCGCCGGTCGACCTCAAGCATTTCAAGTTTGAAACAACCGCCCGCGCCAAATGGCGCAAGAAGTGGAAGTTGGGCCCCAAGGATTTCGCCGCGGGCTTCGCCGCGCGCCTCACGCCCGGCAAGGGCCATGAACGGATGCTGGACTTGGCCGAGGCGCTCCAGGCCCGGATGCCCCACCTCCGGATCAAACTGGCCGGCGGCGCCTCACCCGGCGAGGAGGCCTACGCCGAAAACCTTCGGGCGGAGTCGAGGCGGCGGGGCTTGGGAAAGGTCCTGGAATTCGTCGGGTACGTCGACGCGGTGCCTGGTTTCCTCTCAGCCCTCGACGTGGCGCTTCATCCGGCCAAGGCCGAGGCTTTCGGAATGGCGGTCGTGGAGGCCCTGGCCTGTGGCCGGCCGGTGTTGGCCCTGGACGGGGAAGGGGCTGGGGAAATCCTGCGGGACGGCCGGGGAGAAACCAGGGGGGGACGCCTCCTGGAGTCCGACGAAACCGAATCCTGGGCGGAAGCCCTGGAAAGACTCCTCGCCCATCCACCCGAACGGCTCCGCCTCTCGCGGCAGGCCCCAGCGGTGGCCGCTCGGTTCTCCCTGGACCGATTCGTCCAGTTCCATTTGAACGAGTACCGGCGCCTGATCCCCAACGCCTGACCCCGGTCCCGCCTGTGTTAAACTCCTATGCCCGCGATGCGGGCGCCATCCCATCCATTGACGAAGGACATCCCATGGCCATCCGCACAGGCGTCATCGGGGTCGGCAACCTCGGCCAGCACCATGCCCGGGTCTACCACGACCTCAAGGAATCCGACTTGGTGGGGGTCGTGGACAGCGACCCGGCCCGCGCCAAGGAAATCGCCAAGAAGCAGAAGACCCAGGCCTTCGACAACCTGGAACAGCTTTTGGCCGCCGGCGTGGAAGCCCTGTCGGTGGTGGTTCCCACCCCCCTCCACCATGAGGTCACGACCCGGTGCCTGGAAGCCGGGGTGCATGTCCTCCTCGAAAAACCCATCGCCAGCACCCTGGACCAGGCGGACGCCCTGACGGCCTTGGCGGCCTCCAAGAACCGGGTGCTCCAGATCGGCCATATCGAGCGGTTCAACCAGGCGGTCCAAGCCCTCCATAAGCTGAAAACCACGCCGAAATTCATCGAGGCGCACCGCCTGGGGCCCTTCGTGGCCCGCAACCTGGATACCGGCGTGGTGCTGGACCTGATGATCCACGACATCGACATCATCCTAAACCTGGTGGAATCCAAGGTCACCGCGGTGGAGGGGGTCGGCATCCCGGTCCTATCGCCTACCGAGGACATCGCCAACGCCCGCATCAAGTTCGAGTCGGGTTGTATCGCCAACTTGACCGCCTCCCGCATCTCCCCGGACAAGATGCGGAAGATCCGCGTGTTCCAGGAGGACGCCTACCTTTCCATCGACTACGTGGAACAGGGCGTGACCTTCTTCGAGAAGAAGAAGGGCAAGGCGCCCCTGCTGGGAGGCATGCAATTCGGGGACGTCTACATCACCCGGGAAAAGATGCCCATCGAGAAGGGCGACTCGCTCCAGTTGGAGATCCAGGACTTCCTGAAATGCGTGGCCACCGGCCAACCGCCCCGGGTGACGGGACAGCACGGCCGGGAAGCCCTGGCGTTGGCGTTGGAAATCACCGCCCAAATCCGGAAAAAATGAGGAGTTGGGAATGCTGAATGCGGAATGTAAAAGCCCTAAATTCCTAATCCTTCATTCCGAATCGCGAATTCATCCTGGGGACTTGTTTCGCAATCCCCAGGCTTTGGAGGCCACTTGGTGAAGGTTGGATCGGTGCGCAAAGTGATGCTGGTGGCGGGTGACCCATCCGGGGACGGCCATGCCGCCCGGGTGGTGGCCGCCCTGAGCCGCCTCGCGCCCAAGACCCGGGTTTTCGGCATGGGGGGCCCCCGGCTCGCCGCCGCCGGGATGGACGTTCGGGAGGACCTGACCCGCGAGGCCCTGGTGGGCTTCGTGGAGGTCGCCAAGCACCTTCCCCAGGTTTTCCGACGGTTCCGGCAATGCGAGGAATGGCTCGACCGGGAGAGGCCCGACCTGCTGGTATTGGTGGACTACCCGGGTTTCAACCTCCGCCTCGCGGCCAAGGCCGCCAAGCGCGGGATCCCGGTCTGCTATTACATCGCGCCCCAGGTCTGGGCCTGGCACAAGGACCGCCTGGCCGCCATGAGGCGGGACCTGAAGAAGCTCCTCGTGATCTTCCCGTTCGAGCAGGCCTGGTTCCGCAAGGAGGGGATCGACGCGACCTACGTGGGACATCCCCTCATGGAAACCGTGTCCGGGATCAAGAAGGACGCCAAGAAAGTCCGTAAGGAACTGGGACTGTCCGAGGGCGCCGTGCCCCTCGTGGCGATCCTGCCCGGGAGCCGGAAAAGTGAGCTCAAGAAAATCTGGCCCCCCCTCCTGAAGGCGGCCCGGTTGATGGCCGCCCAACAGAAGGACGCGGTCTTCCTGGTGCCGAAACCCACCTTCGTCTCGGAGGAGGACTATCCCGGTCTCCTGCCCACGGATCCCATCGTCTTCGTGGAGGGACCCGCCTGGGAAACCCGGGCGATCTGCGACGTGGCCTGGGTCAAGAGCGGCACCAGCACCGTCGAGACCGCGCTCCTTGGGACGCCCCAGATCGTCGTCTATAAGGTGGCGGCCTTCTCGGCCTTCCTCGCCAAGCGCCTATTGAAACTCGGGCACGTCGGGATGGTGAACCTTCTTTCCAAGAAGCCCACGGTCCCCGAACTGCTCCAGGAAGCCTTCACCCCGAAGGCCCTGGTGGCCGAGACCGAGAAACTCCTGGAAGGGCCTTTCGCCCGCCGGGACCAACTCCGGCAATTCGCCGAGATCCGGAAGTCGCTTTCCAAGCCGAAGAAACCTGCGGAGACGGCGGCCAAGGAAATCCTAAAGCTCATGAAAAGCGGCGGATAGCGGATGGCGGATAGCGGTTAGCCAGGCAAAGCCGAACATAAATCCACCACAGAGACACAGGGTCACAGAGTTAAACCGGAGGCTTCAAATAAACGGGTTTTGGGTTTCGTTGGCGGTTGTTCTATTTTAGTAAAGGTTGGCTTAATTTTTAACCCTGAGACTTTGTGTCTCTGTGGTGAAATTGGGTTGAAGGGCTGTTGATGGAAACGTACAAACTG
>CAYMOV010000031.1:0-26765 GCA_964392085.1 uncultured bacterium | reverse complement strand
TTGCCCTGGAAGCCCGGGGTATAGGCGGTGTTGTCGGGCGTCCACCAGCCGTTCGGGTCGTAGGCCCCCGTGCCGTTCCAATGGAAATCGTCGGAGGAGGACCCCCCGGGGTAACGGATGAAATAGTTGCCTGCCGCCTGTACCTTGGGCTGGGCCGCCACGTTATCGGCGTTGGAAATCCAGTAAGCCGCGTTGTTGCCGAACACCGAGACCGGTGCGAAGCTGTTGACTGTGACCGCCGCGTTGACGGCGACGGTGGCCGAAAGCACGGCTGGGAGGGCCGGGCGGGAGGCCGCCAGGAACCCGAACAGCGCCAGGATCGGGAGGATGGGTTTTCGGTTCATGGACACCTAGGCCTAGGATTCGCGGTGGATGGGAGGCTCGGGATGGACCCGGGGGGCCGGTCGCCGACTTAGACCAAGTATGAACCTGTCATCAATATAATGGTATGTTGGAAACCGGTTTAGAAACGCTTTCTTGGGTCCGCAGATAGAACGCGCCTGACAATCCATTCGCCAGAGTGGAATAACTGGCAAAAGCCGCTTAACCACGGGGGGCACGGAGGCCACGGAGAATGCGTAAAGATTCTACGGCTTTCGACATATGGGTTTTTCCCCGTGTTCCCCGTGTCCTCCGTGGTTCAATATTCTTTGGTTTCCTGAAAATCCAATCGGGCCATTGTCATGAATGACCGGAAAATCCATGTCCTGGCCGCCGGAAGCCTGGGCGACGCGATCCTCACCTTGCCGGCACTCCATGCCCTGAAGGGCCTGGGGGACGTCTCGCTCTCCGGCACCCCCGCTTATCTCCAGCTCGGCGCCGAGTTGCTGGGCCTGGACCGGGTGACCCTTCTCGATCCCGTCCTCCAAACCGGCGACCTGCCCGGCCGGTTCGATGAAGTTTTCTTGTTCCTGAAGGAAGACGCCGAAGCCACAGCCAGTCGCTTGAAATTGGGAGCCGCGAAGGTTTTTATCCCGCCCTATTCCTTCCAGGACTTCCTCTCGCGCCCCCGTCCCGCCCATTTGCTTTGGAACGCCACCGTCGAGGCCGCCCACCCCGGGCGGGTGTTTCAGGACAAGCCCACTTTCCAAGTCCCCGACAGCCTGAAACGTTCCGGCCGGAAGATCCTGGAAACCCTCCACCTGGGCCGTCCACTCCTTCTCCACCCGGGAAGCGGGGGACGCGCGAAGAACGCGCCGCTGTCGTTCTTCCGGCGCGCGGCGGAGAAAGCGGCGGGGTTGGGGATCCAGGTCCTTGTGGCCTGGGGCGAGGCGGAGGAAAACCGGCTGGGGGAATTCAAGGAGGCCTTCCAGGGGTTGGAAGGCGTCTGGCGGTTGGAGGAACCCCTGACCCTTCCCAACCTCGTGGGGGTGATGGCCAACGCCCGGGGATACCTGGGAAACGACTCGGGGCCGACGCACCTGGCCTCGGCCTGCGGTTTGCCGGTACTGGCGGTGTTCGGCCCCACGGACGCGAGGGTCTGGGCTCCGCCGGGCGCGGACGTCTTCCAGGCGGGGCGGGAATTCGGGGTGCTGGCCGAGGTGGACCCCACGCCGGTCATCGAAGGGTGGCTGGGAAGCATCGATAAACAAACCATTTGAACCACAAAGACCACTAAGTTCACAAAGAAAGCAATTTGGTTGACCAGCCAAAACACAAACCAACTGTATCGAAACCCATAATTCCAGGTTCATTTAACATGAAATCAGAATTCCTGCTTAGTGACCTTTGTGGTTCAAAAGATATTTGCGGGTTGTTCAAACCCTGATCTTATTGGTGCGCTTGGTGGTGAAGGGTCTGTCGCCATTATTCCGTCTTGAGGCTCTCGTCGGTCACCACCCGGTTCCTTCCTTGGGCCTTGGCCTGGTACAGGTACGCGTCGGCCTTGGCCAGCAGTTCCTCCGGCGCCAGGGCGTCCTTCGGGTAGGAGGCCATTCCGATCGAAATGGTCACGCTCTCCCCGCTTCTTTGCATCGCCTCCACCGGGGGCGTGGACGAGGCCACCCGATGGACCAGCCTTTGGGCCACGCCCAGGGCGTCCCGGGCGGGGGTCTCGGGCAAAATCACCGCGAACTCCTCCCCGCCGATCCGGCAGACCGTGTCGATGTTGCGGATGGCCCCCCGGAGGTTGTTCGCCACGTACTTCAACACGTCATCCCCCGAGGCGTGTCCGAACCTGTCGTTGACGCTCTTGAAGAGGTCCAGATCGATGTAAAGGACGGCGCATTCGCGTTCGTACCGCTGGCACCGGGCCACTTCCCGCGGCAATACCTGGTCGAAATACCTCCGGTTGAAGAGCCCCGTCAACTCATCGGTGATGCTGAGGGTCTTGACCCGTTCGTGGAGCCTCGCCGACTCCAACGCCAAGCCGGCCTGGGTGGCGAAATTGAGGAGCGATTCGATGTCGCTCTTGCGCAGGTGGCGGTGGCTGAAGAGGTTGTCCACGGCCAGGACCCCGATGATCTGCCCCTTACGCACTTGGACCGGGATGTTGGCGTTGCAGGTCACCCCCTTGACCAGGTTGGACTTGGCGCCCGGCAGGCGTTTGAGGACGTTGTTCGAGAAGAAGAAATCGCGGTAACCGAAATAGATGTCGGACAGGATCGAAAACCCCGGGGTCGGTTTGATCGGATGGCGGCTGTGGTCGTCGGCCCCCATCTCGAACCGGCCCTTTTGGTCGATCCCGATGGCCCGTTCCAGCAGGGTCTGGTCGTGCGCCGGCAAAAAGAGGGCGGCCCGGTCGTAACCCAGGCCCTTGGTGAGGGACTTCACGATGAGCTTGAGCAGTTCCTCCTGGGAAATGTCGAGGCGCATGCCCTCCATGACCTGGTGGAACATCGCCAGTTCCTGCTTGAGCAGGAACTTCTCGCGGCGGGTCTTTTCGGCGGCGTTCTTGGGGTCTTTGTGGGGCAAGTGTTCCCTCGGGGTGTCCGGAAATAAATATCGGGATGCCGACTAGTCTAGTCCCCGGGCCCAAGGAGCCGAAATAAAAACGCCGGACCCATCGGCCCGGCGTCCTGCGGAAGGTTGAAGGTGAAACGATGTCCTAATCTGGTTGGCTTACTTTCCCGCTTTTTTGAGCGCTTGGCCGAGGGCCTTGCCGATCCCACCCGGACTCTGGGCCACCGTGATGCCGGCCCCTTCCAGCGCCGCGATCTTCTCCTTGGCCGTGCCCTTCCCGCCCGAGATGATGGCGCCCGCGTGGCCCATGCGCTTACCGGGGGGTGCCGTCATGCCGGCGATGAAGGCCGCCACGGGTTTCCTCATTTCCTTCTTCACGTACTCGGCGGCCCGCTCCTCGGCGTCCCCGCCGATCTCGCCGATCATGATGACCGCCTCGGTGTTGGGGTCCCGGTTGAAGGCCTCCAAGGTGTCCAGGTGGGTGGTCCCCACGATGGGGTCGCCCCCGATGCCGATGCAGGTCGATTGGCCCAAGCCCATTTGCGTGACCTGCCAGACCGCCTCGTAAGTGAGGGTGCCCGAGCGGGACACGATGCCGATCTTGCCCGGCTTGTGGATGTAACCCGGCATGATGCCGACCTTGGCCTCGCCCGGCGTGATCAGGCCCGGGCAGTTGGGGCCGATGAGGCGGACCGAGGGGGTCTTGGCCAGTTCCTGGGATACCCGGGCCATGTCGTTGGCCGGGATGCCCTCGGTGATGCAGACGATGAGCTGGATGCCGTTGGAGGCGGACTCCAGGATGGCGTCCGCGGCGAACATGGCCGGCACGAAGATCAGCGACGTGTCGGCCCCGGCCTTCGCCACGGCCTCCGCCACCGTATCGAACACCTTGAACCCCTCGACCTCGGTGCCCCCCTTGCCGGGGGTGACCCCGCCGACGAAATGAGTCCCATATTCGCGGCAGGCCTTCGAGTGGAAAAGTCCCGCGCTGCCCGTTATCCCTTGGCAGATCACCTTGGCGTTCTTGTTCAGGTAGATGCTCATGGTTCCCTCAAACCAAATTTTTCACCACAGAGACACAAAGTCACGGGGTTCAACCACAGGGCTTCAAAACATTTTTGGATTTTGAATCACTCCGTGTCCCTGTGTCTCTGTGGTGGAATTGTGTTTTTCTCTTCTGCCCCTGTGGTGGATTTGGGTTTACGCCTTCACGGCGGAAACGGCGAGGCGGGCGGCGTCGTCCATGCTGGAGGCGAACTGGTATTTCAAGCTGGAGGCCGCCAACAGTTCCTTGCCCTTCTCCACGTTGGTCCCCTCCAAACGCACCACCAGGGGCAGTTTCAGCCCGACCTGGGCGGCGGCCTCGATGACGCCCTGGGCGATGACGTCGCACTTCATGATGCCGCCGAAGATGTTGATCAGGATGGCCTTCACCCGGGAGTCGGCCAGGATGAGCTTGAAGGCCTTGGCGACCGCCTCCGGGGTGGCGCTGCCGCCGACATCCAGGAAGTTGGCGGGCGACCCGCCGAAATGCGAGATGGCGTCCGCGGTGGCCATGGCCAGGCCGGCGCCGTTCACCAAACAACCGATCTCGCCGTCGAGGGAGATATACGACAATCCGGCGGCCGCGGCCTCCATTTCCCGGGGGTCCTCCTCGTCGGGGTCGCGCCAGGAGGCGTATTCCTTGTGGCGCGGCAGGCCGTTGTCGTCGAAGGACACCTTGGCGTCCAGGCAATGGAGGGTCTTGTCCGCGAGGACCACCATGGGGTTCACCTCGACCAGGGATAGGTCGAGGTCGAGGAACAGCTTGACCATCTTCTGGAAGACCTGGGCGCCCTGGTTGATGGATTCCCGTGGCAGGCCGAGGGCCATGTGGATCTGGCGCGCCTCGAAGGAGCGGAGGCCCAGGGCCGGGTCCACGGGGAACTTGAGGATGGCCTGGGGGCGGGTTGCGGCCAGTTCCTCGATCTCGGTGCCGCCCTCGGCGGAGGCCAGCACGATGGGCTTCTTGGTGTTGCGGTCCAGGACGACGCTGACGTAAAGCTCCCGGACATAGTCGATGGCCGGGGTGATGAAGATCTTCTTCACCTTCTTGCCCTGTGGGCCGGTCTGCACCGACACCAGGTTCATCCCCAGGATGGCCTGGGCCTTTTGCTTGGCTTCCTCGGCGGTCTTGGCGAGCTTGACCCCACCGGCCTTACCCCGCCCCCCGGCGTGGACCTGGGCCTTCACGACCCAAGGGCCCGTCGGGTAGGTCTTGAGGACCCCATCGAAGTCCTTCAGGTCCGAGATCATCCGGCCCGGCGTCACCGGCAGGCCGACTTTGGCGAAGATCTCCTTCGCCTGGTATTCGTGGAGCTTCACTTGTCCCCCTCCGATAGCTATTGCGGATAGCTGATAGCGGATGGCGGATGGGAAGGCCCTCGATCGACCTTGTCCATGCCGCTTCAAGCGTTAGGTTCAGTTCGTCCTTTTCCTGCCGGTCTTTTAAAACTTTAGCTAACCGCCATCCGCAAACGCCGTTTGCCGGAAGCCGCCGTTTTACGGATGGTGGTTCTTGATCTCCTGGATCAGGCCCCAGAAATCGTTGAACACCGCCAGCACCATCAAGGCCACCACCAGGAAAAAACCAACCTGTTGGTACCGCAATTGGAACCCCACGGACATCGGCCGGCGGCGGATACCCTCGAGGAAGCACAGGACGATCTGGCCGCCGTCCACCACGGGGATGGGCAGGAGGTTCATCAGGCAGAGGATGAGCGAGATGAAGGCCACGATGTTGAGGAACTCCACGATTCCCTTGCTGGCCCGCTCGTACATGGTGCGCACGATGGTCACCGGGCCCGCCAGGTTGTCCTTGAGGGAGATCTGGCCGGTGAAAAGCTTGAAGAGGGACTTCGAGAAGGTCACGGTCATGTTGGCCGTGGTCAGGACGGACATCTTGCAGGATTCGAGGAAGCCGAACCGCTTGAGTTCGGACCGGGGGGGGTCCACCGGGGAGATGCCGATGGCCTTGTAGAGCCCGTTGTCCACCCGCTGGAGGGTGAAAGCCTCATCCCGTCCGGACCGGTCGACGTCGAGGGTGACCGCGTCCCCCGAGGCCCCTCGGATCAGGCTGGCCAACTCGTTCCAATCGCTGACGGACTGGCCGTTGACGGACTTCACCCGGTCCCCGGCTTCCACGCCGGCCTTCCGGGCGGGTGTCATGAGGGCCACGGAGCCGATGACCGCTGGGGTGGCGGGGTAAAGCCCGACCGTCGGGCCGTCCTTCGTGATGAGGCCCGTCATGACCTTCTGGAGGGTTTTCCCCTTCCGGTCGATCTCCAAGGTGACCGAAGCGGCCGTCGTGCCCGAGAGTTTGGTGTAGAGGGGGTCGAGGTCGTCGAAAAAGTTGTCCACGGCCTTGCCGTCGAGCTTCAGGATGCGGTCCCCCGCCATCAACCCGGCCTGTTCGGCCAGGCTGGCCTTGGGCACAAAGCCCAGGATCGGGTCCTGCACGGGGACTTTCTCGCCGATCATGAGCACTAGGGCCACCAGCACCACCGCCGAGAGGTAATTCATGCAGGGGCCCGCCAAGAAGATCACCACCCGCTTCCACCAGGCCGCCCAAAGGAACTCGCCGGTTTTCGGGGGCGCCTCGTACATCTTCTCGGGGTTCTCGCCGGACAGGTCCCCGCCCGCGGGCTTGCAGTAGCCGCCCAGGGGGATGGCCAAGACCGCGTATTCAGTGCCGCCGATCTTCTTGGACCAGAGGGTGGGTCCGAACCCGATGGCGAACCGCTCCACGCGGACGCCGAAGAGGCGGCATGCGATGAAATGTCCCCACTCATGGATCGCGATCATGAACCCGAACGCGAAGACAACCTCGAGGATCAGCAAAATCGACATCCCGCACCCCTTGGAAATTCCTAAGTTAAACCGAAGCCCTGGCCTGTTCCCTCGCCCATCGGTCGGCGGCCATTATCACCGAGAGCCCTGGATTTTTCACGGTCCGATGCTTGGAAAGCACACGCTCAATCAAACGGGGAATGCCCTGAAACCGGAGTTTTCCCGCCAGGAACAGCTCCACGGCGATCTCATTGGCCGCGTTCAGCACCGCGGGGGCGCTGCCACCGGCTTTTCCCGCGGCGTAGGCCAGGGATAGGCAGGGGAACTTCTTCGGCTCGGGGGGATGGAAGTGAAGGCCCCGGAGGCGCGTCAAGTCCAGCCGGGGCACCGGGGAGGCCGCTCGCCGGGGCCAGGTGAGGGCGAACTGGATGGGGATCTGCATGTCCGTGGTGCCCAATTGGGCCAGGACCGAGCCGTCCACGAACTCCACCATCGAATGCACGATGGACTCGGGATGCACCACCACGTCGATCTTCGGGTAAGGGACGCCGAAGAGGAAATGCGCCTCGATGACCTCAAGCCCCTTGTTCATCAAGGTGGCGGAGTCGATGGTGATCTTCGGGCCCATGCGCCAGGTCGGGTGGGCCAGGGCTTCCTTCACCGTGATGCGGGCGAATGAGGCCGCCGGGCGGTCGCGGAATGGCCCGCCGGAGGCCGTCAGGAGGATCTTGTGGATCTCCCCGGGCGTCCCATGCCCCTCGAGGCACTGGAACACCGCGCAATGCTCGGAATCGATCGGAAGGATCCTTGAGCCGGACTTCTTGGCGGCGGCCGTCATGGCCTCCCCGGCCATCACCAGGGTCTCCTTGTTGGCCAACCCGATGTCCAGGCCCTTTTGCACCGCGGCGAAGGTGGGCCTCAACCCCGCGGCCCCCACGATGGCGGACACCACGAGGTCGGCGCCGCTGGAGACTGCGGCCTCCACGAGCCCCTCCTCGCCCCCCAACAATTTCGTGGTGGAACCCTTCGTCAGTCGCTTCAATTCGGGGAGCAGGCTGGTGTCGGCCAAGGCCGCCACCTTGGGTCGGAAGGCCTTGATTTGCGCCGCCAACAATTTCACGTTGCGCCGGGCCGCCAGGGCCGTCACGCGGAATTGGGGATGGAGTTTCCGCACGACCTGGAGCGTGGAGACCCCTATGGATCCGGTCGAGCCGAGGAGGGCGATCTTTTTGGGCATGCGGGAAACCGAAACCTTTTCAGGGTTGCCTGGGTGTATTCGGGGGCTCAAACGAGCGGCGATTATAACACCCGTTTCGCGGACCACCGATACACACTCTCACAGGGCGTTCCCCCCTGTGTACCCCCCGCGCACACCCACAGCTCGGTATCTCGGATAAACCCCAAAAAAGATACGGCAATAGCCGACGGCTGACCGCCGAAAGCTATTGCCGTTGCTTATAGCCGCCTTTAATCCTTCTTTTCCTTGTCCATCGGTTCGTACTCGGCCTCCGCGGGGGGTTCCTTGCCCGTGTCGGCGCCCGGCGCTCCCGCCGAAGGGCCCGACCCGGCATCGGTTCCCGCGCCAGGGGGGGAGCCGGCGCCCCCCCCCGAGGCCGCCGCCTTCTCCTGGGCGGCCTTGTACATCATCTCGCCCAGCTTATAGGAGGCTTGGGCCAGTTCCTCGGAAGCCTTCTTGATGACCTCGCCGTCCTCGTCGTTCTGCACCTTCTTGAGGGCCTCGAGCTTCTCCCCGATGGCCTTCTTGGTGTCGGCGTCCACCTTGTCGCCGTGTTCCTTCAGGGCCTGCTCGGTGGAATACACCAGGGTCTCGGCGTGGTTCCGCGCCTCGGCCCGCTCCCGCTTCTTCTTGTCCTCGCCGGCGTGGATCTCGGCGTCCTTCTGCATCTTCTTGATCTCCTCCTCGGTCAGGCCCGAGGAAGGCGTGATGCGGATCGACTGTTCCTTGCCGGTTCCCAGGTCCTTGGCGGACACATGCAGGATTCCGTTGGCGTCGATGTTGAAGGTCACCTCGATCTGCGGGATGCCCCGGGGGGCCGGCGGGATGCCCATCAGGTCGAACTTCCCGAGCACCCGGTTGTCGGCGGCCATCTCCCGGTCGCCCTGGAGCACCTGGATGGTCACCGCGGTTTGGCCGTCGGCGGCCGTGGAGAACGTATTGCTCTTCTTCACGGGAATCGTGGTATTGCGGTCGATGAGCTTGGTCATGACCGAGCCGAGGGTCTCCAAGCCGAGGGATAGGGGCGTCACGTCCAGCAGGAGGATGTCCTTCACCTCGCCCTTCAACACGCCGCCCTGGACGGCGGCGCCGATGGCCACCACCTCGTCGGGGTTCACGCCCTGGTGGGGCTCCTTCTGGAAGAAGTCCTTCACGGTCTTGAGCACCATGGGCATGCGGGTCATGCCGCCCACCATCACCACCTCATTGATCTCGCCCACCGTAAGGCCGGCGTCCTTCAGGGCCTTTCGGCAGGGCTCGAGCGTCTTCTCGACCAGTCCGCCCACGAGCTTCTCGAACTGCGCCCGGGTCAAGCGCACGTTCAGGTGCTTCGGCCCCGAGGCGTCCGCCGTGATGAAGGGCAGGTTGATCTCGGTTTCCTGGGTCGTGGACAGGTCGATCTTGGCCTTTTCGGCCGCGTCCTTGAGGCGCTGAAGGGCCATGCGGTCGCTCTTGAGGTCGACGCCGGACTCCTTCTTGAACTCGTCCACGAGCCACTGGATGACGACCTGGTCGAAATCGTCGCCGCCCAGGTGGGTGTCGCCGTTGGTGGACTTCACCTCGAACACCCCGTCGCCCAGCTCCAGGATCGAGATGTCGAAGGTGCCTCCACCCAGGTCGTATACGGCGATCTTCTCGTTCTTTTTCTTCTCAAGGCCGTAGGCCAGGGCCGCCGCCGTGGGTTCGTTGATGATGCGCAGTACCTCGAGACCGGCGATGCGGCCGGCGTCCTTGGTGGCTTGGCGTTGGGCGTCGTTGAAATAGGCCGGGACCGTGATGACCGCCTGGGTCACCGGGCCGCCCAGGTAGGCCTCGGCGTCGGCCTTCAGCTTCTGGAGGATCATGGCCGAGACCTCGGGGGGCGTGTAGCCCTTGCCGTCGATCTGGACCCGAACATCGCCGTTGTCGGCCGCGTCGAGCTGATAGGGCACCAACTTGCGGTCGCCCGCCACCTCGGCGTCGGTGAGCTTCCGGCCCATAAACCGCTTGATGGAATACACCGTGTTGTTGGGGTTGGTGATGGACTGGTTCTTGGCCACCCGGCCCACCAGACGCTCACCGGCCTTGCTGAAGCCCACCACGGACGGTGTGGTGCGGGCGCCCTCGGCGTTCGGAATGACCTTGGGTTCCCCGCCCTCCATGACGCACATGCAGCTGTTAGTGGTGCCCAGGTCGATCCCCAGGACTTTATTCGTGGATGCCATTTCGGTTTACCTCTTCTTTGGTTTAAACCGGGCCTTCGGGGCCGCGGCAGCGAGCTCTCTCAATTTGATCGCTTCGGTTTTTTTATCCCGAAGCACGGACGAACTTAACAGGGTACTGAAAAAGTTTTTTGCTCCCTGTCAGCAGCCACTTGGTTCGAGCGAATCGCCTTAAATCCCCCGTTTTTGGGGGATGATTCGCGAGTACGACACGAAAAAGTCTCTTCCGTTCGACTTTTTCATCATCCTGTTAAAATAGGACTCCTCGCCGGAAAAGCAATGGCCCTACTTGTTCGGGTTGCGGGCCACCTTCACCATCGTGGGACGGAGCACCCGGTCCTTGTGGAGGTACCCGGCCTGCAGTTCCTCCAGCACGGTGTCGTCCGGCGCCCGGTCCGTCTTCTCCTCGAACATCACCTCGTGCATCCTCGGATTGAACTTCTCGCCTAACGCCGTGATGCGCGTGACGCCGTGTTTGGCCAAGGCGTTCTGGAAGGACCGGAGGGTCAGTTCCACGCCTTTCTGAAGGGTCTTCGCCCCCGGGTCCTGATCGTCCGCGGGCATGGCCGCGAGGGCCCGCTCGAGGTTGTCGGCCACCCCCAGGAAATCCTTGAGGAGCTTCCCCAGGCTGTGGGCCAGGTCGTCCTCCAGGGACTTCACCTGGCGTTTCTTGTAATTGTCGAAATCGGCGGCCATCCAGACGAGCTTCTCGCGCTCCGCGTCGTACTTGGCCTTCCACTCGCCGCCGTCACCGACGGGACTTAAGGCCTCCGGCGACATCGTCGCCGCGTCCGCGGGGGACTCGCCCCCGGCCGCGGGAGACCCATCCTCGTTGAACTTCTCCGGGCTGGAGGACAGGATCTCGATCTCGGGTTCCTGGTTCGGATTGGATGGGTCGCTCATGGCTGCTCCGTTTTTTCGGCCAAGTGTTCCTCAAGCAACCGGGAAACCTGGTTCAGGGTGACCGTCACCTGCTCATAGGGCATCCGCGTGGGGCCCAGTACCGCCAAAGCCCCCGCCACCCGGCCCCGGAGCCGGTAAGGCACGTGGACCACCGAAAACAAAGACAAACCGTCTTCCTGGATCTCCCGGCCGATCTCGACCTTCAACCCCGGAACTTCCCATTGGCTTCCCAAGAGGTTGGCCAGGGGCTGGCGCTCCTCCATGAGCCGGATCACCCGTCCCATGGAACCCGCGTCCCGGAACTCCGGTTGGGACACCAATTGGGATGCCCCCTCGACGATAACCTGGTCTCCCGTCAACCGGAGAGTGTGGTCGATCAAGTCCAGGGCGGCCTGGACCAAAGACAGCCGGAGTCGCCGGGACTCCTCAGCGTCCTTCAAGAGCCCCGAACGGATCTCGGTCAGGCTCTTGCCGGCGAAACGTTGGTTCAGGACCTGGTGGATCTTTTGGAGTTCCCTGGATTCGAGGGGTTTCTCCAACCGTACCACCTCTTCCCGGACCATCCCATCGCCGGTCACTAGGATCACCATGACGGTCCTGGTGTCGATGGCCGCCAGCTGGAAGTGGTCCAGCCTGAAATCCAGCGGGATGGGGGCCACGGCCACTCCCACCAGGTTGGTCATGGCCGAAAGCAGCCGGGCGGTCTTCTGCAGCAGCGATTCGACCTCGACCCGGCGGGCTTGGTACTGCTCCTCAATGGCCTGGCGTTCCTTGAGGTTAAGCTCCCGGACCCGCATAAGGTGGTCGACATACATCCGGTATCCCCGGTCGGTGGGCACCCGGCCCGCGGAGGTGTGGGGATGGCTCAGGTATCCGAGGCGTTCCAGGTCCGCGAAAACGTTTCGGATCGTCGCGGAGGAGAGTCGAAGGTCCTCCGCGATGGGCTGGCTGGCCACGGGGTGGGCGGACTCGACATAGTTCCTCACCACGGCCGCCAGGACCGCCTCGGTTCGCTCGTTATGGGGATCGGCCACCACTTCATCAGCCTCCGGGGCACCTGGGGGGCCCAGTCGTTAGCACTCTCACCCCGCGTCTGCCAAAAGCCGGATAAGCCCTGGGCCCGGAGGTGTTCATCGGGTTTACTTCAATATAGAGTGCTGGATGCCAAAGTCAACGCAGGGCTCCCTCAAAATGTCCCCGTACCGGGCCAAAGGCGGGTCAGGCCCCCATGAAGCGTGAAAAAAGAGCCGGAAACCGGCGCGATACGGCCATTTCGTCGGGTGAAAAAGCCGCGAGCCACCAGGACTTCCAGCTGGTCCGGCAGGACGCCTGAGGCGCGCAGTTCCGATTCCGCCACCCCTTCGGCAAGCCGGAGCCCCAAGATCATCTTTTCGCGGGTCCGAAGGGCGGCCGTCAATGGCTCCAAGTGGTGGGCCTGGGCGCGGTCGCCCCCGGCGGCCAGGTACGCCTCCAACCGGTCCGTGTTGGAACGCCTCTCCCAACCCACGGTCCCCACGGCCGAAACGCCGAACCCCCAATAGTCCTCCCCACGCCAAACCGCCAGGTTGTGAAGGCATTCCTGGCCCGGTTTCGAGAAGTTGGAGACCTCATATTGGAGATAACCTTCGCGGGCCAAAACCGCCTGGGCCCGACCGTAAAGGTCGGCTTGGGCGTCCTCGTCCGGAACCAAGAGACCCCGGTCGACTTGCCCGGCCAAGGGCGTCCCGGGCTCCACTTGGAGTCCATAGAGCGAAAGATGCCCCGGCTGGAGCGCCAGGGCCTTTTCGAGGCTTTCATCCCATTGGGTGGAAGTTTGTTTCGGGAGGCCCAACATGAGGTCCAAATTGAAGGTAGGGAAACCCACGGCCTTCACCGCCCGGACAGCGGCCTCGACTCCATCCCACCCATGGCGACGGCCCAGGGCCTCCAGGAGTTCCGTTTGGGCGGCCTGGGCCCCCAGGGAAATCCGGTTCACCCCCAAGGCCCGGTAGGCCTCCAGTTTCGCCGGTTCCGCGCCCTCGGGGTTCACTTCCATGGTGATCTCCAGGCCCGGCGCGAATCCCGCCTGACCCTCAAGCGCCGCCAGGATCTTCTCCAGCTCGGTGGGGGCAAGCGTGGAAGGCGTGCCGCCCCCAAAATACACCGTGCGAAGCGGGCCCGGCAGGTCGCTCCCCCCGATCTCACGTTGGAGCGCCTGGACGTAGGAAGGGATTTTGGAATCCTCCCCGGCCCAGGAGGAAAAATCGCAGTAGGAGCAGATGGAGGCGCAGAAGGGGATATGGAGATAAGCGTTCATCGGAAGGCAGCTCCCGGCGGTCGGCGGTCAGCCTAAACAAGAATCAACAAAGCGAAAACTCAACCGATCGTCGCATGCCTCGGGGTACCTAGGGGCGGAGCCCCTAGGAGAGTCGGTTTAGTTGGGTCCGCACACGGGTACGATTCGGTTCAACGGGACCGGTCGTCGCATGCCTCGGGGTACATAGGGGCGGAGCCCCTAGGAGAGTCAGTTTAGTTGGGTCCGCAGCACGTCAGTGGATCATCCGGAACATACGGCTGAGGTCGGGGTGGAAATTGTTGGAGTGCCAATAAATGAGCCAGGCCTTTCCCCGGATCAGTTTTTCGTCGAGCTGGCCCCAGTAACGGGAGTCCGCGCTGTTGTCCCGGTTGTCGCCCATCATGAAGTAGTGGCCCGCCGTGACGGTGACCGGCCCCCAGGTATCCCGTTCCATGCCCGGCGGCTGGAGGTACGGATCGATATGCTTGATGGTGGGCTCCACCTGCTTGACGCCGTTGAGGTAGAGGTCCTTGGCGCGCATTTCCACCACGTCGCCCGGCACCCCGATGCACCGCTTGATGTAGTCGATCCGGGTGTCCCCGGGATAGGCGAACACCACGATGTCCCCGCGCTGGGGCTTTCGCCATGCCAAGTAACGCGGCGTCTTGTTCAGGATCGAATAACCGTATTCGAACTTGTTCACCAGCAGGTAATCCCCGATCAGGAGCGTGTCCTCCATTGAGGCCGAGGGGATCTTGAAGGCTTGCACCACGAAGGTCTTCACCGGCAGGACCACCAGGAGGGCCACCCAAAGGGCGTCCACCCACTCCATCGTCGGGGCGCCGAGGACGGTCTCCTTGAACTTCGGGGCTCCCCACTTGCCCCAGGCCTTCACGATCGTAAGGACCAGGAAAAGCCAGGGCAAGGCTTGGTTGATCCACTGCATCATGTCGGGATCCGTCGATTGCATCGTTCGCTCCGGAAATTCAGGTTAACCGCCAGGCTTGTTTCGTCAGGGGATCCGCAGGACCACCCGACCCATCAATAGCCGCGGGTCCACCAGGATCGGGCCCGTGCCGTTCCGGTGGACCTCCAATCGGCCGTCGGGGGACCAACCGTCCACGATCCCCAGCATCAATCGGTCCCCATCCATGAAAACCACCAGGTCCTCGGGTCGGAGGGGACCCCGCCACTTCTCGACCAAGGCATGGTTGCCGGGCGACAACCTCGGTTCAACCGAACGGCCCTGGATCGAAACCAGGGAAAAGGCGAAGGAATTGACCGTCCAACCCAACAGGAGGAGCAGGGTCGCCGCCACGGGGACCGGGCGGAAAAACCGCCGCCAAAAGACAACCGGTTCTGGGAAATCGGCCTTCAAGGCCCGGGCCAGGGTCCGGGGCTCCCCCAGATCCCGGAAGGCTTTTCGTGAGGCCGACGCGTCATCCAGACCCTCGGCCCGGTAACGGTCGCGAAGACCCTCCCAATGGTCCGACAATTCCCCCAACATCCGCCCGGGTATCGGGCGGCCTTGGGTTTGGGCCTCCGCCTGGAGCCGGACCAGGTAATCCTTGAGTTCACGCATGGGCGTCCCCCAGCACCAGCCTCATCCCACGGGAGATCGTGGACCAGGTTTCCGAGTCCTCCCGGAGGGCCGCGCGGCCCTTGGCGGTCACGCCGTAGTAAAGCCGTTTGCGGGCCGTCCCCGGGGCTTTCGACTCGCGCTCCACCCGGATCAGCCCCTGCTTCTCGAGGGAATACAGCATGGGGTAAAGGGTGCCCTGGCCGAGCTCGAACACGTTGGCGGTCCGCTCGGACAACTGGGCGGCGATCTCATAGCCGTACATGGGCTTCTCGGAAAGCACCTTCAGGACCAGGGTCCTGGCGCACCCCTTGAGGAATTGGCTTTTCTGGGCCACGGTTACCTCGCACCACATAGTATGCGTCACATACTATAAGACCCGCCCCCGCACGTCAAGTTCCCATCCGGGGGCTGGGACAGGCCCCCCGGCGAAACGGCTCCCGACCCGGGTTAAAACCCGGTGAAACCGTCAATCCTCGACCTTGAGGATGGCCATGAAGGCTTCCTGGGGAACTTCCACGCTCCCGATGGCCTTCATGCGCTTCTTGCCTTCCTTCTGCTTGTCCAGGAGCTTGCGCTTCCGGCTCACGTCGCCGCCGTAGCACTTCGCGATGACGTCCTTGCGGCGCGCCTTGACCGTCTCCCGGGCGATGATCTTGCCGCCGATGGCGGCCTGGATGGGAACGTCGAAAAGCTGTCGCGGGATGACGTCCTTCAGCTTCTCCGCGATGGACCGGCCCCTGAACTCCGACTGGGCCTCGTGGGTGATGAAGCTCAGGGCGTCCACGATCTCGTTGTTCAGCAGGATGTCCACCTTCACCACGTCCCCGGGCCGGTAGCCGATGGGGTCGTAGTCGAGGGACGCGTAGCCCTTGGAACAGCTCTTGAGCTTGTCGTAGAAGTCCATGACGATCTCGCCCAGCGGCAGTTCATAGGTGAGCATGGCCCGGGTCGGGTCGAGGTACTCGGTGTTGACCTGGATGCCGCGCTTGCCCTGGCACAACGTCATGATGGGCCCGATGTACTCGGCCGGGCAGATGATCTTGGCCCGGATGTAGGGCTCCTCGATGGACGCGATCATCTGGGGCTGCGGCAGCTTACTGGGGTTGTCCACCATCATCTCGGTACGGTCGGTCTTCAGGATCTTGTACACCACGCTGGGCGCCGTGCAGATGAGGTTCAGGGAGAACTCCCGCTCGAGGCGCTCCTGGACGATCTCCATGTGCAGGAGCCCCAGGAAGCCGCAGCGGAAGCCGAAGGACAGCGCCGCGGAGGTCTCCGGCTCGAAGGAAAGCGCGGCGTCGGACAACTTGAGCTTGTGGAGGGCGTCCTTCAGGCGCTCGTAGTCCTCGCCCTGCACCGGGTAAAGGCCGCAGAAGACCATCGGCAGGACGTCCTTGAAGCCCGGCAGGGCGGAGGCGGTCCGGTTTTCGTCCCAGGTGATCGTGTCCCCCACCCGCGCGTCCCGCGCGTCCTTGATGTTGGCCGCGATGTAGCCGACTTCCCCCGCGGAGATGGACTCCACCTTCGTGCGCTTCGGGGCGAAGGTCCCGACTTCCTCCACCTCGAACATGGTGCCGGAGTTCATGAAGCGGATCTTGTCGTTCTTCTTGATGGAACCGTCCAGGACCCGGACGAAGACCACCACGCCCTGGTAGGCGTCGAACATGGAGTCGAACACCAACGCCTTGAGGGGGGCGTCCACGCTCCCGAGCGGCGGGGGGACGTGCTTGACGATGGCCTCGAGGATCTCGGGGACGCCGATGCCCTCCTTGGCGGAGGCCAGGATGGCGCTGTCGCCGTCCAGGGCCAAGGATTCCTCCATTTGGCGGCGGCAGCGCTCGGGATCGGCGGCGGGAAGGTCGATCTTATTGATGACCGGGATGATGGCCAGCTTCTGCTCAAAGGCCAAGAAGGCGTTGGCCAGGGTCTGGGCCTCGACGCCTTGGGCGGCGTCGATCAGGAGCAGGGCGCCCTCACAGGCCTTCAGGCTCCGGGAGACCTCGTAATTGAAGTCCACGTGGCCCGGGGTGTCGATCAGGTTGAACTCGTAGGTGAGGCCGTCCTGGGCCTTATAGGCCAGCCGGACGGCCTTGGCCTTGATGGTGATGCCGCGCTCGCGTTCCAATTCCATCTGGTCCATGAGCTGGGCCCGCATATCGCGCCGGGCGATGGCGCCGGTCTGTTCCAGGATGCGGTCGGCCAAGGTGCTCTTCCCATGGTCGATGTGGGCGATGATGCAGAAATTTCGGATGAGGTCGAGTGACACTTGTGGGTCCCGCCGGGTTATTAAGGGGGGTAAGTATAGGGGACGGGCCGTTTGATGTGAAGGCGGTCACCGGCGGAGAATGGCGCTTAACGGCCCTTCCGGAGGCGCTTTTGGACGCTTCGGACCTTGTCATCCATGGTCTGGATCCGGTCCACCCGGCTTCCCACCTTGACGGTGGTGGTGATCCGGGGCACTCCGAGGGCGTGGAGCCTCTCATGGCAGGCCTTCAGGGCCCCAAAAACCCGGTCCCAGTCACCTTCCACGTTGGTCCCGTAGGCGTGGAGTTGACCCTTCAAGCCGTGGGCCTTGAGGACCTTCTCGCATTCCGCGATGTAACCCGAAAGCGAGGTCCCAGAGCCGAGCGGTACCACGCAGAGGTCCGCGATGACCCGGAGTTTCCCCCGTCGCTTTGGGGTCGTTTTCCTCAAGGGGCCGTCCCGTTGCCGTAGGTTTTAGCGAAACGTTCCCGGGCCCGGTTCGCCTGCCAATCGCAGATTTCCGAGACGTTGGCCACGGGCAGGTTGGTGTGGGGTAGGGTCTGGAGGTAGGGCGGCGGGCCGTAGTTCGGCGTGAAGGTCGTGAAGTCCAGCTTGCGGGCCATTTGGCTTTCCCAAATCCAGGCCCACCATTTCTCGAAGGCCGCCACTCCCTTCACATGCTCGAAGGCCCGGGGGTCCGCCGCTTGGGGACCGTTCTCCGACCCGACCCGGCCATGGACGTGCAGGCACCGTTCGGCGCATTTGCGCAGCAAATCATCGAGGTCCTCCATCAATCGCTCGGTCACCACCACCCATTGGGAGAAATCACAGCAGAGTTTGAGGTTCGGGTTTTGGTCAAGGATCCGGGAGGTGCGCCAGGGGTGGAAGAGGGCCCGGCTCCGGACCGTGGCGTGGGCCACCGGGACGCCCACCGCTTCCTCGATCTTGAGGGCTTCCCGGAAGAACCGGTCGGCCTCGTTGTCCGTCCAACGGTCGGACCCGCCCAGGCAGACCACCAGCCGGGGCCGGAGGTTCTTGGCCTCGATCATCTGGCGCTTGAAGGAGTTGAGGTGCTCCTCGATCGTGGCGCCCTTGGTGGGGATCTGGCAGATGTAGTCGAACTCAAACTGCTGGAGCCGCTCCCGCAGGCGGTGTTGGTCGTCGTGGTCCGGCAGGGTGAGCTCGATGCCCTGGTACCCGGCGCCCTTCATCCGGGGGAAGGATTCTTCCCAAGGTTCCACCACGCCCCAAAGGTTTCGGTAAAGCAGGAGTTTCATTCCGGTCCCTCGGTCAGGTCTTACTGGATTATAACCCCCGGGGGCACGGGCCTCCTTTAACAAAAAAGCCCCGCTCCCTTTCGGGAACGGGGCTTGAGGGGCTTTTGATCAGAAAAAGCTGAACTCGTCGACGGCGTAATCCACCACTGAGTTGCCCGACGTGCCGTTGCGGCCGAACTGGAATACCAGCTTCACGAAATCGGTGCGCATGGTTAAGGGCATGTTGTTCGGGATGCCGGCGGGAACCAGGAAACCGCCGCGGGACAGGGTGGTGAAGGTATAACTACGCAGCACCCACCCACCCGTCGAGCCGGCCGCGAAGTTGGCCCCGTAGTGGTCGTAACAGCTGGTGCAGTAACCATTGCCGCCTTCGGCGGCCGGAAGGGTCCAGATGGTGGCGATGCTGAAACGGCGGGTCGGACAGGTGTCGGCCGTTGGGATGTTCAGGTAAAACTGTATTCCGGTGAAGGAGGAGGCGTCGTAAGGGGCCGTCCCCTTGAACTTCCCTTCCAACTGGAAGGCCGGATAGGTGCCGTCAGCCGCGTCGTGGATCGGCCCAAAAAGCCGGCAATAGCCCTTCGTACCCAGGGCGCCGGATGACAGGATCAGGTTGGAGGGCGCTGGGGAGGTGCTGGCGCCGGTGAAGATATAGGGTGTGTTGACGGCGTTACCGGCCCAACTGGAACCCACCCAGGACCCGAGGGGCACCGGCGGATTCACCACGCCCTGGGCCACCAGGGGGCTGTTGGGGTCTTGTGGGTCTGACGGAACGTAACTAATGACCGTCTGGGGCAATGAGGCCGCGCCCTTGAGGTCCACGCTCATGCTGGTATTGCCGTCCTCAAAGTTATCGATGATGTTGTTCGCTAAGCCCACCGGGGGAGGGATGGCGAAAACCGGCGCGGCGGGCGCCTTGGCCGTGCAACCCTGGTTGATCCAAAGAGCCGACATCAACAGCAGGCCCAAGACCACGGCCCGGCCCATCCAAACGCCTTGCTTGTTCATGCACCACCCCTTTCCCGCCGGTCGGCGGAATCTCATCAGTAAAGTTCGACGCTGTCGACCCAGTAGTCCACGTGGCAGACCCCGGCGCTGTTGTTGCGCTTGAACTCAAACACGAGGCGGATGACCTGCTGGAGGTTCACGCCGCTGAAGGACGGAGGCGACACACTGTTGCCGAAACTCTCCCGGGTCAAATCGCTGAACTGGTAGCTCTTGCTGGCCCAGGCCCCGTTGGTGTTGTCGAGCATGGCCCCGAAGTTGTTGTAGCAGCCGTTGTTGCTGTTGTCGCAGGTGCCACCGCCGTCTGGGTCCCCGAAAGGCACGGTTTGGGCCACCGCGAAGCCAAACCGCCGGACCAACGAATCATCCCCGAGGATGCCCTGGGAGGCGTTTGGCGGGGTGACGTTGTACATGAACTTGATGCCGCTAAAATAGGAGAGGTTGTAGTAGCCGCTGGCGGTGAAGTGGATCCGGAACTGGCTGGAGGGGTACACCCCGTTTCCCAGGTCGGTAAAGAGGTCGATGATGTGGGCCGCGTCAGGGGATGAATCCCCGGCCGGCGGGGTGCTGATGGTGGTGACCGGGCCCAACCCGCTGACCCCACCCAGGGTCACGGCCTGGCTCCCGGGGACCGAATGGAACAGGGTCGGGTTGGTCAAGGCGGTCCCGTTATCGAAATTGACGACCGTGGTGTAATCGGGCGGGTTGGCGGGGTAACTGGGTCCCGAGGGCATGCGGTTGGTGCAGGCCGAAAGGGTCCAGGCGCCCAGGGCGACGGCCAGTAGGCCGTAGAGGATTTTAGAAGAGGACTTCATAGACCACATCCACGGTTTGTGTTTTGAGTGTCCCAGTCGTCCCGACGATGCCCTTGTCCGACTTAACCATGCCGTCCACCGCCAGGTTCGAGTGCCGGTTGAGGTTGAACTTGGCCGACAGGATCCCGTACACGGTTTCCTGGTCCACCGCGAAGGGCTCGTAGAAGCCCAAATCAGTGTTTTCGTACCTATAAGAATACCGCGCCAGGGTCGTCCCGAGGTACCCAACCTCCACGCCTTTTCCGCTGAATGTCCCGCCGGTTCCCTCGAGTTGCAGCCATGAATTCAGCCCCGCGGTAAGCCCCAATACCATGGTTTCACCCTTGAGGGTCCCCCAAGCGGTGGTGGTGGTTTCCGCCCGGTAGTCGGCCCCGGCCTCCAATTTATGCTTTAAACCCCAGAGGGCCGCCAAATCAACCTTTGGACCGATGTTGAAGTACTGGAACTTGCGGTTCAACACCGTCACCGGACCCCAAGCGTCCACTGTCGTCATGTCGGTTCCGGCGGCGTTGATGGTCTCGTTCTCACGGATTTCCCGCACCGAGTAATACTTGGCCTTCACCTGCCAGGCATCGTGCTCGCCGGCCTTGAAATCCAATTCGACGCCGGCGCCCTTACGGTTCGGCGTGGCCATCCCGTAGGGAAAAACGTTGTCTTGGAGGCGATTGTAAAACTTGAACAGGGACCCGGCCCGGCCCAAGGGATCGTTAACCGGGTCGTCGGACAGGACCAGGGGCGAACCGGTCAATTGTTGGGTCGAATCATCCCGTTCACGCATCTGCGCCAAGGGTGAGAAGAAGTCGTAACCCACATCCATCATGTTGAAGGACAGTACCGACCCTTGATAGCGGACCCGGGGCCCCCCGATCATGGCGTAATCGGTGACCTTGCGGTCGGGATTCAGTTTGTCGTCCTGGTAGATCGAGAAGGCCGATTCCATTTCGGCGCCCGCGGAGAAATCGCCCCCAAGCGGGAAATCAAGTTTAGGTTGGAGGCTCCCGATCTGGTACCGCTGGGCCCAGGTCGTGGGGTCCAGGGGTTTGTAGATGGCCGTGTAAAGGTCCGTGTTCATGGGTTCGTCGTACATCAATCCGTAGGCGCCCAAGGACGCGTACTTCGCCGCCTTCAATTCGCCCATCGCCCCGAACAACCAAGCCGTGTAGTGGTCGGCCAGGTAGCCGTTATGGAAGGCGTTGCCGATCATATGGACGAAGGTCTCGACCTTGAAGGAATCCATCACCTTCGAGCCGGGCCACTCCACTTCGCTGCTGAGGCGGACCCCCCGGAGCGGCCAATCGGGCGCGTGGTCGATGAAGAGGGGATATTTCAGGTAGTCGTCCCAACGGGAGAGGACCTCAGGCTTGTAAAGCAGGTCCTGGCTGTCGCGGTTCCAGAGCGTAAAGGGCGTCCAGGAGAGGTCGAAGTCGCCCAGGGTGGAGCTCAAGAACGACGGGTTGAATTGGATGCTCACCCGGGCGAGGTTCCCGGTGAGGCCGCTGTCGCCGGACGACAGGTTGCCGTTCAAGCGGATGATCCCGGTCCAACGGACTTCCTTGGAGATGCCGCCAGTGGGCTCCAGGTCCAGGAGGGCGCTGCCGGTGTTCTGGGTCATATTGGCCGTGTTCTGGGACAGGTTGGTCACGATGCCCGGCTCGATGGAACCGAAGTTGCGCAGGTCCTGGCCGATGGCCCGCCCAAACCCATGGAGGGAAATGGTGGCGTTGGTGGAGAGACCCTTCACCTGGCGCCAGACCTTGTAATCCTGCGCTTCCAGGCCGTCCAACCGATCCTTCACCTTCTTCACGTCGCCCTTGATCTGCCCCAGTTCGTAATCGTAGGCCTCTTGGAGCGTTTGGAAGGTCTGTTTCACTTCCTCCGGGGAAGGCTCGGTGGAACCTTCCGGGGAAGCCTCGCCGGACGGCGCGGGGGTCGCGTCGGGGGCCGGCTGGGCCTTGTCATGGTGCTCGATGACCACCGAGGGACCCGAAAGGTCCAGGTCGTCGGTCAATTGGGCCACGACCATCAGGCCCTTTTCCCCGGCCCGGCGTCGGCCCTCGACAATCCATTCGGCGGCTTCGTATCGGGTCGCGGGCTCATGGACGGTGCCGGAAGGCAAAAGCCCCCAAGCTTCCAATTTGTGGAACTGGGTGAAGGACGGGTCCCCGGACGGCACCTGGTCGAACAACCCGGCGGCGGACAGGCCCCGGACGCCCAGGCCCAGCAGGGCCAGCGCGAAGAGCGCGCGGAGGAGGTTAGAAGGAAGCTTCATACATCATCCTCCAAACCTGACCCCGAGTCGTCAGGGTCCCGGTCGTCGTTTCCGTCTTGGTGGTGTTCGCGATCCAATCGCCCCGGATCGTGATGAGCTTCGTGGGTTTGTACTGCATCCCGAAGGCCAGTTCGGTCCGGGTGATGTCGAAGGTCTGGAAGACATAGTTGCCCAGGTCCGTGGCCACCGGGTAGAAGGCGTAGTCCGCCAGGGTGGTCCCGCCCAGGCCGTACTCGCTGCCTTGGCTCTTGACCTGGCGGAAGGCGAAGGTCATGTCGGCCCACTTGAGCCATTTGACCGGCGGCATCACGTCGAGGTAGGCCACCACCGTGTTGACCTTGAGGGCCGTGCTGTCCAGGTCGCTTTCCTGGCTCTTGTATTCCCCGCCCAGGGCCAAGGTCGTCCGCTTTTGCAGGACCGCGGCCAGGTCCAACTCCAGGGCTCCGTCCAGGCTCTTGAACGACCGGGTGGAGGCGCTGGCGGTCCCGGAATCCACCGCCACGATCACGTCGGGCGTCGGGGCCGCCTGGGGCACCATCACCCAATTGGGCTTGATCTCGTTGGCCTTGGTGTAGGAGAACTTCGGCTTCACCCAGCCCTTGGTCCCGATGGCCGCCGAGGCCCCAGCCACGAAACCCTGTCGGTTCGGGGTGGCGTCCCCATAGGGAAAGATGGCCTCGTCCAGCCGGTCGTAAGGGGCGAAAGAAGGACGGCCGATGTCGGAGAAGAGGAATCGGTTGCGGTAGCCTGACAGGCTGAGGTCCCGACCCTCAGACCCCGTCTCATAGCCCAAGGGCAGGGCCAGTCCCAAGGCCCCGGCCGGGCTGTACCGGAGCGTCTGGGCCCCGGGCGAGTAGAAGTTCGGGCCCACGTTGAGCACCTTGCCGGACAAGGTGAATTCCGCGAGGTCGAGGGACCCCGTCGCGCGGGACGCCCAATCCTGGTAGTCGCGGTTGCCGTTCAACCGGTCGTCGCGGTACCGGCTGAAGGTCCCTTCCCAATCGCCCGAAAGGGTGACTTCCTTGGAGAGGGGCAGGGACAGCTTTGGGTTGGCGCTCCCGATCTCATAGAGTTGGGCCCAGGTCTTGGGGAAGTTGTCGACGTACGGCACCGGCGCGCTGTTGAGGTCGTCCCAAAGGCGAAGACCCGTGACCTGCAGCTGGGCCTTATGTCCGAAAAGGTCCGCGCCGGTCTGGGCCGAGGCCCAATAGTTGGCGAAGTCGCCGGTTGTGGCCAGCTTGACGGGCCCCCCCGCGGCTTTCACGTAGAGTTTGTTAAGCACCTTCGAGTCGTCATTCCCCACGTGGGTGTCCAATTTGAAGCCCCGGAGATGCCAATCGTTGCCCTGGTCCAGCATCATGATCTCTTCGCGGTCGGTCCGGGTCCAGCGGAAGGGGCGCGGCTCGAGGAAGGTGAAGACCGGGGTGTAGTTCCACATCGTCAGGGGCGTGAGATGCATGAAGAGGTCCCCGACCTGGAGATCGGCGTACTTGGTGTAGCCGGTCAACCGGAGGGTGCGCCACTCGAACTTCTGGACCGGGTCCACGAAGTAGAAGCCGTAGGTACCCCAGATGCGGACCGAGGCCTCGAACAAGAGCTTCGGGACCGGCACGCTGCGGAAGCGGATATCGTTGAAGTTGGAGGCGTCCCGTTGGATGTTGGCGCCCGGCCCGAAGGTCTGGTATTCGTCGAAGTAACCGCGTGAGTAGACGCCCACGTCGGACCCGGTGCGGGTCAGGGACTTCTCTTGTTCCGCGGCCATTTTGTCGTAAATGCCCTTGCGGCCCTTGAGGCGTTTTTCAACCGCCGACACATCCACGCCCAGGGCCGTCAGTTCCTTGCGGTATTCGAGCACCAGGCGTTGAAGGTCAGGAGAGGCGGTCAGGGGAGTGCCGGCCACCGGCATCGGTGCCGGGGACGACGGCGCGGCGGCGGGCACCGGGGCCTCAGGAGCCGGCGCGGAAGGGTTGTCCGGCGGGTTGACCAGGGGCAAACCAGGGTCCGGCAATTGGGCGAGCAGGCGCTCGGAGGCGCGCGCCACGGACTCGGCGGCCTCCAGGTTGGTCTGGCTGTCGAAGGGCGTCGAGGGCTCCGGCAAGTAGCCGGCCCCCACGAGGCGCCGCAGGCCGTCGTTGATCCAGGCGTCGCGTTGGGTCGAGCCCAGGGCGCCGTGGTCCGCGAAGGCCTGTCCCGCGGCGAACGCCGCGAGCAGGGCCAGGATCGGAAGTTTGAGTTTTCGGTTCAAGTCGTTGCGCATCCTTTAGAACCTGAAGCTGGCCATTACGTAAACCTGTTCCACGATGTTGTTGTTGGCCGGCACGAATTGGCTGGTGTAGACCACGTGGTTGTACCGGAAGCCGAACTTACCGCCGCCCCAGGGAAGGTTGTAGTCGATCCCCAAACCGGTTTCGACCGTATGATCGGCGATCCGGGGGACGGACCAATCACAGGTCCAATTCTCATTGGCCCAATGGGCCAAAAAGTCGGTGTAGGGCAATACCCGGCCCGCCATGAGGGTCAAGTCCTGCACGCTCTGGTGGAACAGGTTCGGGATGTCGGCTTGGGTCGTCACCTGCGACCTGCCCGAGACCTTGTTGTCGGCCAAGTAGACACCCAGGTAAAGGGGTTTGGCGCCGCCATAAAACTTGTTGAGCTGCCACTTGTTGGTGAAAGCGAGGTAATTGTAGGTCTTCAACTGTTGGAGCGCCGTGTTGGTGGCGGGATCGATCAAGGGGATGCGTTCCGATTCTTGCCGGAAGCGGTAACGCATGGTTTCATAAGCGCCGCTCCAGACCCCGCTGACCCCATCGACCCCGATTTGATTCGTATCCTCGGCGTTCCGGACGGCCAAGATGTTGTTCATCTCGTTCAATCGAACCTGTTTGGCGCTGGTATACCCGCCGTATCCGCCGTTCAGGTCCAGTCCCCAGGCCCCTTCGTCGTCGGCGTAATAGGGCGCCACCATGATCCAGGGTTCGATCACCTGGACTTGGGTGTAGGTGGTGGTCCCATTCGAATTGGTCGTCATGGGGGCCATCATGGCCACCCGCTCGGTTCGGGACGCCACATCCATGTTGAGCACGAAGTAATCGAAGAAGGTGGGCAGGTCGCGTTTCATCCAATCGTCGCGGCGGCCGTTCCAGCCCAGATTGGCGCGCCAGCCTTCGCGGTTGGACTGGAGCTGGTTGGCCTCGCCGACCTCGCCGTACCGGTCAACGGTTCCGTCGAAGTCCGTCGTGCTCAGGCCGTAGCGGGTCACGTCGATACCGGTCAGGTCCACCTTGCTCTGGAAGTTGGCGTACTCGGGCCGGATGTCCTGGTAGTAGAAGTTGAAGGGATAAGACGAGGCCTGCAGTTGGAAGGCCTGGCCGATCAAGGGCGCCGCGCCCGAGGGCGACATCGTGTCGATGCCCGTGAAGAAATGCGATTTGGCGCCCTCCAGCGACAGGGCGATGGGCACCGGTCTCAGGTTCGCCGACAGTTCGGCGGTGTAGTTGCGCATGTCGATGGAGGCCACACCCGGGGCGGGTTGTGTCCCGCTGTCGTCCACCCACATCCCCGCCAGGGTTGTGGAGAACCGGTCTTTCAACCAGGAATGGTTGGCCTTCACGGCGTACTCGAACCAGTTGGGGCGAAGCAGCCGTCCCGCCAACAGCTTGATCTTGGTGTTGCCCAGGTGTGGGATGTTCCCGCCGTCGGTCAGGACGCCGTCGAACACCCGGTCCGAGGTGGACTGAGCGTTGCCGCCGATGAGCGACTGGGTCTCAACGAACCCCAGGCTGCGGATGTAGTCGTCCCAGTTCTTGTCGAACTTGTCGTCCGAGAAGGGCTTGATGTCGAAGGGCCGTTCGTACTGCTTGGCGATGTCGCTGGCCACGCCCCGGGTGAAGTCGCCCATGGTGGACTCGGCCTTGAACCCCTCATCCAGGGCCTGGAAGGCCCACTCGCCCAGGCGGCCGTCGAGGTTCATCTTAAACTCGGGCTTGCCCAGGTAGAGGGAAACCGGGGTGCTGTCGTTGGAACCGGGGATCAGGCCGCCGAAGCCGGTCGACAGGCTGCCCTTGCCCAAGTCGCCCCACATGCCGAAATAGATCTCCTGGCTGTACTTGGTGTAGCGCTGGGGGGCCATGGCGGTCCCGGTGATCGGGCCCGAGGGAGCCGTGGACTTCAGGGTGACGTCCTCGAACTTCCACTTGGAGTTGGTGTTGAAGCTCCAGGCGCCGGAGTTCTT